>WJIO01000407.1 GCA_014730235.1 Candidatus Poribacteria bacterium | reverse complement strand
CATCAAAATCCAGGGATTGATGACAATGGGGCCTGCCTTTGGTGATCCTGAAAATGCCAGACCCTTTTTCCGCAATACAAAACAGATTTTTGATCGTATTGCAAAAACGCAAATGCCGAATGTGGATATGCAATATCTCTCAATGGGCATGAGTAACAGCTACCATGTTGCCATTGAAGAAGGTAGTAATATGATCCGGTTGGGAACGGTATTGTTCGGAGAAAGAAACGCATAAAATAATATTTAAAAAATACACTTCTTCAGGGTTAAGTTTAGTGGTTCTTCCTCCGTAAAACCAATTAATTCTGATAGTAATGGCAACAGGAGTTTGAGATAAATGAACCAACTAAAGCCAAACATATTATGGATTTGTTCAGACCAGCAGAGATATGATACACTTGGATGTTATAGAAATGAATTTGTAAACACCCCATACCTCGATCAATTAGCCCAGAACGGAACAATATTTGAAAATGCCTACACTCAGTCTCCGGTCTGCACACCAAGCCGCGCGGCATTTCTTACCGGCAGATACCCTCGCACAGCCGGATGTCGCCAGAACGGCGCGGATATACCTGAAGATGAAGTTCTTATCACAAAGATTCTCAGTGATAATGACTATTTCTGCGGGTTGTCAGGCAAACTCCATCTCTCAGCTTGCCACCCGTCTGTATGTAAAACTATGGAAAGACGAATTGATGACGGTTACTCCGATTTCCACTGGTCTCATCACGGCGGCGGGGGATGGGGTATGAATAACGAATACTGGCAGTGGTTGGTAGACAAAGGCCATAAGTATGAATTTCAAACATATAAAGATAACAAATACATCAGGTTAGGGCCTCCCGAAGAATTACATCAGACAACATGGTGCGCTGAAAAGGCCTGTGATTTTATGGAAGCCAGATCCAGAGATGGTAAACCTTGGTTATTTTCCGTCAATATGTTTGATCCGCACCACATCTTTGATGCACCGATAGAATATCTGGAGCGTTACCTGAAAATCCTGGATGATATACCCTTGCCCAATTATAAAGAAGATGAATTGGAAAATAAACCCTGGTGGCAAAAGTATGACCATGAAGGTGCTTATGGTCAAAAAGCTGGATATTCTTATGCAGAAATGAGTGAAAAGGACCATCGTCTGGTAAAAGCTTCGTACTGGGCTATGTGCGATCTTATTGATCACCAGGTTGGACGTATGTTAAAAACCCTCGAAGATACGGGTCAAATTGACAACACCATAATAATATTCACCTCTGATCATGGCGAAATGCTTGGGGATCATGGGATATACCTGAAAGGACCATTTTTTTACGAACCAGCAGTTCATATTCCACTGATTATATCCTGGCCTGGACATATTAAACCCCAACGAAGTAAAGCTCTGGTAGAATTGATGGATATGTCCCAGACTTTGCTGGATGCCATAGAATTACCTCATCATCCGGGGATGCAGGGGAAATCCCTCTGGCCAATGCTCGATGGTAAAGAAAATGCTGATTATCATAAAGACAGCGTATATTGTGAATACTACAACGCCATGCCCTGGCATCAGAACCCTACGGCCCAGGCAACTATGGTTAGGAACGAAAGATACAAAATAGTTGCAGCCCATGGTCTGGACGAGGGTGAGTTATACGATCTGAAAGAAGATCCTGGTGAAAATAAAAACCTTTGGAATAACCCGGAATATATACAAATAAAAGTAAATATGCTTAAATTATTATGTGACCGAATGGCCTGGACAGTTGATCCCCTTCCTTTACGAAAGGCCAACTGGTAAAACATGGGAGTTTTAAAATTGATTGACACTGGATTAAACGGAAAGACAGCCATAGTAACCGGAGCAAATCACGGCATTGGCGCAGCCACAGCAAAAGCTTTGGCAGCTCAGGGTTGTTCTGTTTTTATAACATACATGCAAAGACCATTGGATGAACATCTTAAAGGTAAACCTAATGATCTTCCGGGGGAAGCCCAGTATCGTTCCCGACAGGCCATGTCTGCAGATTGGATTGTTGAAGAAATCCGGAGTTCTGGAGGTAAAGCACAATCATGGGAAGCTGATCTCTCGGATACAAAAGTCATTCCAGAGATATTCAACAGGGCAGAAAGAGCCTTTGGTCCTGTTCAGGTTTTGGTCAATAACGCCGCTCATTGGAAAGGTGATACGGTTATTCCTTCTGATCATGTTCCAAAGGCTGGAGAAAGCTGGAGTCATTCCGAAACTATAACCCCGGAAATTCATGATAATCATTTTGCTGTAAATTCCCGGGCTGTCGCCTTAATGATGGTTGAATTAACTAAAAGACACATTGATAAAAATATGGATTGGGGGAGAATAATCAACATCAGCACCGACGGAGCCGCATGCTTCCCCGGTGAAATATCCTACGGGGCCAGCAAATATGCATTGGAATCCTACAGCAGATCCGCCGCCTGGGAATTGGGTAAATATGGAATAACAGTAAATATAATCTCACCGGGCCCAATACAAACGGGATACATACAAACAAAATTAAAGAAAATTTGTGAGGATGATACACCCCTGGGAAGACTTGGGCAGCCGGAGGATGTTACAGACGTTGTGGTATTTCTGGCGTCAAACCAGGCCCGATGGGTTACCGGACAGTTAATATATGTTGGTGGTGGACACCGTATGTAATAAAATCAATAGGGAGATATATGAAAAAGGTATTTAAGCATTTAAGAGTCTATATCTTAAGAGGAGTAATTGCAAGTATTCCTTTTGTATTAACCTTTGTAATTGTAAGATTCCTCTACTTGACAATAGACCAGCGTATAATGGGATTGATTGATGAAACCATTGGTTTTAAGATACCGGGTTTGGGAATATTAATTTTATTTATTGTTTTTTACTTTCTTGGACTTATTGTCAGTAATGTTGTTGGCAGAAAACTGCTTTCTATGGTAGAAATGCTTACAAGATATATTCCTTTCGTAAAGACCACATATCAAGTTGGTAAACAGCTTTCCAACACCTTATCCCTACCCGACAGAGAATCTCTCAAACGGGCTGTGTTAGTGGAATACCTTAAACCCGGTATGTGGACTATCGGATTTGTAACCGGAACTGTAGTAAATAAAAATGACGAAAATGAAAAATACCTTAAAGTTTTTGTACCAATGCCGCCAAATCCTGCTTCTGGAGTAATGATACTGGTGAAAGAATCCCAGACCAGAGATCCCGGCTGGTCAATCGAAGAATCATTCAGATCTATAATATCCGCCGGTATAATTGGACCGGATGAGATAGATTAGAAATTGCTTTAATTTTTCTTGTAAATGAGGTATCCTTACCCCATATAATGATTTGAATATCGTTATCAACATGAAAGGAATTTCTATGCAGTGGAAAATCGAAATCGGCTACAAACCCACAGCAACGGATGCTATGGGGCAAGGCATAGAGAAGGATATAGAGGATTTAGGCATTTCAGGTGTGGAGCATGTAAGAACCATGCATATTTACATAATCGAAGGGGAAATCGCTGATTATGATATAGAGAATATATGTGAAAATCTCTTGACTGACAGGATCACCCAGGTTTATAGACACAAAGGTTCTCTTGTAGATCAAAAAGATTCCGGTTCATGGGTGGTAGAAGTTACATATAAACCCGGTGTTACTGATCCTGTGGGTGAAAGCACCGTTAAAGGAGCTAAAGATTTAGGGATTAACGGAATCAAGTCTGCCAGAACCGGACAAAAATATGTCATCAAAGGTAAAATACAAGAGGAAGATATTGATTCTATATGTAAAAGACTTTTGGCAAATGATGTTATACAGAATTACAAATATAGCAAAATAGCCTAAAATAGCTAGGAGTGAGAGCCATGGGATTGGATAAAGTCAACGTTAAGATCGTAAATATATTGGACGCCGATTATGCCCAACTTCAGAAGATTAGCAATGACGGTTTGCTATCTCTTAACCTGGCTGAAATGCAGACTATTAAGAAATACTTTGCTGATATTGGCAGAAATCCTACTGATGTAGAGCTTGAAACCCTGGCCCAAACTTGGTCTGAACACTGCGTCCACAAGACTTTTAAAGGTCTTGTGGAATACAAGGAATATAATAGACAGGAAGAAAGAATTGAAATTATAGATAACCTTCTGAAAACCTACCTGATGAAAGCCACACAGGAAATTGATAAAGACTGGTGTTTGTCTGTATTTGCCGATAACGCCGGTGTTATAGTTTTCGACGATGACTACGGTATAGCTTTTAAAGTGGAGACTCACAATCATCCCTCGGCCATAGAACCTTATGGTGGCTCAGAAACCGGCATTGGCGGTGTAATTCGCGATACATTAGGTGTTGGTCTCGGTGCTAAACCCATATTAAACACCGACGTATTCTGCTTTGGCCCTCACGATCTACCCTATGAAAAGCTCCCAAAAGGAACACTTCATCCTCGTCGTGTATTCAAGGGTGTAGTAGCTGGTGTAAGAGATTACGGCAACAGGATGGGCATACCAACGGCAAACGGTGCTATTTTGTTTGATAAGCGTTATGTTGGCAACCCCCTGGTATACTGCGGCAATGTAGGCCTGATACCCAGAGATAAGGTTAAAAAACGGGTAAAACCCGGTGATCTGATCGTGATGATCGGAGGTAGAGTTGGTCGGGATGGTATTCACGGTGCAACATTTGCATCTATTGAGCTTGCCGAAGATTCTGAGGAGACATCCAGCGGCGCAGTTCAGATTGGAAATGCCATTACAGAGAAAAGAATGGTTGACACCCTCCTTCAGGCTCGCGACAGAAATTTATATGATGCTATCACTGACTGCGGTGCAGGTGGTTTGTCATCGGCAGTTGGTGAAATGGGCGAAAAAACTGGTGCAAAGGTTCACCTGGAAAGAGTGCCTCTGAAATATGCCGGCCTTGCTCCCTGGGAGATATGGCTTTCAGAAGCCCAGGAAAGGATGGTTTTATCTGTTCCATCGGAAAAGATAGATGATCTACTTGAAGTCTTTGAAAATGAAGATGTAGAAGCTACTATAATCGGGGAATTTACTGATAACAAAAGGCTTCATATACTCTATGATGGCGTAACTGTGGCCGATATGAAAATGGAATTCGTCCATGATGGTCTGCCGAATATAACAAAGAAAGCTGTATGGCATAAATCCCAATATAAAGAACCGGATTTTGATGATCCTGATGATCTAACCAAATACCTGAAAGACATACTAGCAAGTCCCAACGTAGCCAGCAAAGAATGGGTTATCAGGCAATATGACCACGAAGTTCAGGGTGGTAGTGTTCTAAAACCCCTTCAGGGAGTAGAGAACGATGGCCCTGGCGATGCTTGCATAACACGACCTTTATTGCATTCTAAAAGGGGAGTCGTTATATCTAACGGCATCAATCCTAAATATGGAGATATTGACACCTATCACATGGCGGCATCGGCTATTGACGAAGCCCTTAGAAATGCCGTTGCCGTAGGCGGTAGGTTGGAACATACTGCCATACTGGATAACTTCTCATGGGGTAATCCCGACAAACCTGACAGGATGGCCGATTTGGTCAGGGCAATAAAAGCATGTTACGATACAGCCGTTGCTTATGAAACACCTTTTATCTCCGGTAAAGACAGCCTTTATAACGAATTTAGCAATTCATCCACAGGTGAAACCATATCCATTCCCCCAACGCTTTTGATTTCTGCTATATCCGTTATCCCGGATATAAGTAAAGCCATTTCAATGGATGCAAAAACTCCTGGGGATGCAATATATATTATAGGAAAAACCTATAATGAGATGGGTGGATCTCATTATTACCATGTAAGGGGATATATAGGCAATTCCGTTCCAGTTGTTAGACCAAAAAGAGGCAAAGATACAATGACAAGGCTGAGCGATGCCATATCATTGGGATTAGTTAAAGCTTGTCATGATTGCTCAGAGGGGGGTATAGGTGTAGCTACCGCTGAAATGGCTTTTGCCGGTGGTTATGGTATGAAATTAAATCTCTCACATGTACCGGTATCTCATGATTTTACCCGTAATGATATTATATTATTTTCTGAATCCAATAGCAGATTCATTGTGGAAATATCCCCGGAAAAATGTGGAGAATTTGAAAAATCAATGCAGGGAACAGTATTTGCCCATATAGGTCAGGTGACTGACAATAAAAAATTTGAGATACATAATGGAGAAGATATGGTAATTTCTTCCAATATTGAAAGCCTGAAGGAAGTATGGCAAAAGACTTTCAAATGGTAATGAATTAGCCCTTACAATTTATCCATTTACCACCTTTCATAGAGCTTTCATGTTCTGCTGATACCGTTTTGATAGTGGCCAGGTTTCTTCTCCCACTAACACTTGGTTCTTTATCTTGCTCTATAGATATAAGAAAATCACCCATTGAACCGGCAAAGGAACTTGTAAAGTCAGCTTCTTTTGTATTCAGTCTAAAGGATTCTTTACCAAGGATTTCCGATTGTATAACCAGGTTGTTGTGGAAATCAAATTTAAGAGAACCCTTACTGCCATCAACGCGACATTGAGTTCCCCTTAGATGGCTTCTTAACAATTCGCTGTGAAGGATATGACCGGTTAATCCATCCCCAAAATCGGCAATAGAGCACAACAGGTTATCACCCTTGAAATTCTGACCTTTCATCCTTCCGGTACGGGCAAAAACACGATCTGCATCTTTTCCCGTCCAATAGCGTAAAAGATCAGCCAGGTGATTGTTCCACTGTATTGTCAAAAAATCCTCACTGCTGGAATAAAATTCATGTCCGGCCAGGTCAACATCCTGCGTACCGAATATCTCTATACTTGCAAAAAACGGATCACCTATTAAACCCTTTTTAATTATGTGATGAGCAGTATAATTCATCTTCATCCATCGGTAATTTTGATGGACAGCGAGTTTTATTCCTGCATCATCAGCGATTTTGATCATCCTTTCGCATTCTTCAACACTTCGGGCAAAGGGCTTTTCTGTTATAATAGGCTTTCCCGCCCGGCCGGAAGTCTTGACTACTTCTTCCCTTATCGTGGGTTGAGTAAGTAGATCAATAACTTCAATCGCGTCATCGTTTATTAGCTCATGGAAATCTGAATAAGTTTTCTGAATCCCATATTTTTCCTGTGCTATCCTTCGGGCTTCTGAGTTCGGATCGGCCACTGCACAAATATTCCATCCAACGTTTTGGTATGCAGGAGCATGTGCTCCTATGGCTATACCGCCAAAACCAATCATGCCAATATGCCAGTCTGTGCGTTTAGGAAAAGGGATTGATTCTGGAACTTTCAACTCTTTTAAAGTTATTTGGCTATAATTCATTATCAATATTACTCCTTTATTTTTATTCTTTAAGTATAATTCCATCTGTGCTAATATCCTGTATTGTAGTAAGTTTATCCAGAAATACAATATATGTCCATATAAATCTAATCCTGATATTTCTAGAATTAACTAAAACCAGATGTTGCAGTGCTTAAGGAGACACTAGCAAATGAAAATGCTATCAGGCTGTCATTCCCGCTTCAAGCTTTTTCAAAAAGCTTGAAGCGGGAATGACATAGAACTATATTCTTTGAGCATTTTAATCTGTTTCTTTATGCTGAATTCTTATAAAAATTGGTTTTAGAGATTTTTTAGAATTTTCAGTAATCACATTTTTTAACAATTATCTCAAAGATAGTGCGAAAGGAATTATAATGACAGAATCATATATCACAAAGCTATTTTTCCTGTTCATATCTATAATAATTCTGATACGGCAGGGGTCAGCTTTTGCCGATAATAACAATAAACACTGGGTCAAAAATATGCGGGAAATACATAATAAATTCACCGGTAAGCAAGGAACTTTTGCACATTTTGGAGATTCCATAACCGTTACCATGGCTTTCTGGTCGCCACTTCAGTATACACGGAAGAATTCTTCACCTGAAATGGAAGCTGCCTTTGAAGAAGTTAATGAATATATGCAGGAAGAATGCTGGCGCGATTGGAAAGGACCTGAGTATGGCAATGACGGCATGATGACTATAAGATGGGCTTATGAGAATATTGATAAATGGTTGGATAAACTCAACCCGGAGACTGCTTTAATAATGTTTGGCACAAACGATCTTTACAGTCTGGAACTGGATGAATACAAAACAAAAATGAAAACAGTAATCCAGAGATGCCTTGATAACGGCACAGTTGTTATTTTAAATACTATTCCACCGCGAAATAGATTTGAAGAAAAATCAGCAACCTTTGCTGAGGCTGTAAGAGATATGGCTCAGGATATGAATATTCCCCTCGTTGATTACCATGCTGAAATAATGAAACGCCGTCCTGATGACTGGAACGGCGCGATGGATAAATTCAGCCAGTGGGAAGGATATAACGTACCAACTCTGTTGGCAAGAGATGGAACTCATCCTAGTCATCCAAAAGAGCATCAGGATGATTATTCTGAAGAAGGGCTTAACAATTGCGGTTTTTCTCTCAGAAATTACATGGTTTTGATGAAATACAACAAAGTAATCAAATCCGTTCTACGCCCACCTGTTCAGGACTGGTTCCCCAAAGCACCGCCACTGCCAGAACCCCGGGGAGAAGTAATACATGTTACTAATGTAAATGAATTTTTCAAAGCCGTTGATCAGGTAAAACCAGGCGGCACAATATTGTTAGCCGATGGGCATTACATAATGCCCAGATATATAGAGATAAATAAAGATAATATAACATTAAGAAGTGAATCAGGAAATCGGGAAAAGGTTATCATAGATGGCCTGAATAGCAGGCATGGTGAACTCATAGGGATTACAAGATGCTCGGGTGTTACCATTGCTGATTTAACTATACAGAATATAATGTGGAACGGATTTAAGATTAACTCGGATACCAACGTACAGAAAGTCACTATATACAACTGCGTAATCCACAACATATGGCAGCGGGGTATTAAAGGCGTAATTGTGCCGGAAGATGATCGGGAGAATACACGTCCAAAAAACTGTCGAATTCAAAACTGCCTGTTTTACAACGATCATAAAAAACGTTTTTCCGATGACCCAAAGGATACACCTGAAAATTTCAAAGGTGATTACATAGGCGGCATAGATACAATGTATGCAACAAACTGGATCATAAGCGATAATGTATTTGTTGGAATACAGGGACGCAATAGAAGTGCTCGCGGTGCCATATTTATCTGGCATGACTCCCGCGACTGTATAATCGAAAGGAACATAATAATTGACTGCGATCTGGGGATCGCTCTTGGCAATTCCCATCGAGGGCCTGGAACTGATATACACTGCACAGGATTTATCGTAAGGAACAATTTTGTAACCAGAGCGCTAGAAGGTGGAATCCTGGCTGATTATACAAAGGATTGCATAATCGCTCATAATACAGTTCATCATCCCGATAATCGCTTGAAACGATTGATCCGGCTGGTGCATGATAATGATGGTCTTTTAGTTGCAAATAACCTGTTAAGTGGGCCAGAAATTCGTAACGAATCTTCCAGCGATATTGTGTTTAAGGGCAATATAGAGAGGGATGTAACGGAGTATTTTATTGATCCTGAAAACGGAAATTTACATTTAAAAAAGCAATTACCAGAACACATAGGAAAAACTTTTTCCATGACAGAAGTTACCGAAGATATAGACAGGCAAAAACGAACTGAAAAACCTTGTATTGGTGCTGATGAATTTTAAAGAAAAGCTGATTGATAAGTCCAAAATCAACATACTAA
Source organism: Candidatus Poribacteria bacterium (assembly GCA_014730235.1). Taxonomy (GTDB): domain Bacteria; phylum Poribacteria; class DTPJ01; order DTPJ01; family WJIO01; genus WJIO01. The sequence goes on along the minus strand of WJIO01000407.1, from coordinate 31,980 downwards.
CCAATTAGTTAAAAATAAAGGTTTTTCTGATTTGGGTGGTGTGAATTAGCAATCTCAATTTAACAAGAGATGTTTACCATACTAAAACCGGAAGAACCAAAATAAATAGGGAACAGGCAAATGATGAAAATATCCGTATGGGACGGCGGTCTCACAGAAAATCATTTAAGACAGGTTACTCAACTGGGGGTGGATTACCTTGACTTTGGCGACTGCAATTCTTTTCCCGGTGTAAAAGAAAAGGGTTATCCAGACATAGACGCACTGATTAAGATTAAAAAACATATACGATCATGGGGTCTGGATATAAACAGAGTTACACTTCCCAATATTACCGAGAAATTCATGAAAGATTTACCCGGTGGTGACGAAGAATTTGATAACACATGTAAAGCACTTAAAATCTTTGGAGAAGCGGGAATTAACCTGGTAAGACAACGTTTCGCCGGTGATACATTTAACAGCCTGATGACCAGTTACCGTTCCAGACATAGAGGTGGTTACACGTCCAGAGGTGAAAGCAAGTTTTTAACAAAGGATGTACCTCAAACACCTAATTATAAAGAGCTGGAAGAATGGTGGAGCCGTTTTTGTTATGTATATAGAAGCCTTGTTCCTATTGCTGAAGAATATGATATAAAATTGGCCATACATCCATCAGATACACCTAATCCCGATACTCCCTTCGGTGGCCTGGGATTTCATCGGGTAATTGATGAATTTCCCAGCAAAAATGTTGGTTATCTATACTGTATTGGTACAAGAGCTGAAGCTGGTGGATCGTCGCTGGTGCTGGATGAAATTAACAACTATGGTCGCAAGGGTAAAATATTCTTGGTTCATTTCCGAAATGTCCGGGGGAGTCTGGCAACCGCTGATGGTTTTGAGGAGATATTGCTGGATGATGGAGATATGAATATGTTTAAGATCCTCCTGGAGCTTCATAAGATAGGTTATGATGGTTGTCTGAACCCGGATCATATTCCGGTTCTTGAAGGTAATGTAGGATTGGCCTATTCGGTAGGTTATATCAAAGCTATGCTGGCGGCTTTAGCCGGCATCTGATATTGAAATTAAGAGAATAGAATTTATTATACTGAGAATTCTAAAAAATCTCTAAAACCAATGTTTATAAGAATTCAGCATAAAGAAACAGATTAAAATGCTCAAAGAATATAGTTCTATGTCATTCCCGCTTCAAGCTTTTTCAAAAAGCTTGAAGCGGGAATGACAGCCTGATAGCATTTTCATTTGCTAGTGTCCCCTTAAGCACTGCAACATCTGGTTTTAATTAATTCTAGAAATATCATATTATATTATTTTAAAGGAAGTTATAAACATGGAAAATGTAAAGCTTTATATAATTATAACATTTATCATTATTTTAACAGGATGCGCTTCTCAAAACTCCCTTGTTGATTTTGTAAAAGAAGGTGGACTGGAATCTGATGACATTGTAAACGTGGCCTTAGCCAGCAACGGAGGACGGGTTATGGTTTCACAGGATAACCCGGATCATCCGGCTTCTACATTGATAAACGGTGTCACCTCATCGGAAAAATGGAGCGAAGGTGAGGGATGGGAAGCTACATACCAGGGACGATTTGCCAGAGGGCGTTATCTGGCCTACGGAGTTGAAGACCCTTATCTGGCTGAAGAACGCGGTTATGATGAGGACTTTGACGTAGGTGATCCGGCCTGGAGGGGTTTGAGAATTCAATCAGGCAGAGGTGGTAGTATAAACACGGCCCTGGGATGGGCTGTTATTGAATTCCCGGAATCCAAAAGGATAAACAGGGCGGTTATACATACTATTGACTCGGAGGAATATCCGGCAGAACAATTTGGTGTTAGTGATATGCTGCTTCAATACTGGTCGGAGGATGTAAGTAGTTGGCTGGTTGTGGACAGAGTTGGCAAAGAAATAGGTCAAACGGGAAATGCCATACACGATAACAAAAATGCCGTTGTTACTTTCAGGTTCCAGCCAGTTAATACCCCTAAATTACGTTTAGTTATCAGGTGGACTAATGATAGTGAAACTTATCGTCGGGGTTATTACAACCACAGTACCGGTACTATAAGACTGCTGGAAGTTGAAGTATATGGATACGAAAGGAAAGACCCTGAAGAAATCCCTACGGCTATGATGGATCAGGATGCAAACGAAGTCGCTGAGATAGAGATTATTATTGATAATTATGTGGACGGCTACAACCGTAAAAATGCTGATGTGGTTATGGCCAGTATATCCAAAAACTACATGAAAGACAACGAAACATACGATGATTTTCGCAAACGGATAGAGACTAACTTTGAAAAATATCAGCAAATAGAACTTGAATTAAGCAATATGAAGACCGTTTTATCAGGACAAAAAGCTACAGTTACATCCGATTATTCTGCCAGATATACAGGGGCCATGGATGAATCAAGAGATATTAAAACTTCCGGAATGCTGGTTTTTAAATTATCCAAAGATACTGGTTTCTGGAAGATAACGCAGATTGTATCACAATAACAATATTTCCAGATACTTGACAAAAAAAACCACTGATTGCTATAATATCAGTAATAAAGCAGTGTTTATGAGATTTTACAGTTAAAACAGGAGCACTAAATGATTGAGGTAGAAAACCTCACAAAACGATATGGTGATTTTACCGCCGTCAAAGAAATAAATTTCAGGATTGAAAAGGGTGAAGTTATAGGTTTCTTAGGCCCCAATGCTGCGGGTAAGAGTACCACAATGCGTATTATCACATGCTTTATGCCGGCAACTGAGGGAACTGTCAGGGTGGATGGATATGATGTGTTTGATGACTCTATGGAAGTCAGAAAACGCATTGGTTATATGCCTGAAAATGTGCCTCTTTATACTGAAATGTCAGTGAAATCCTATCTGCATTTCATGGCCAAAATAAAAGGCGTACCGCGTAGTCAGCGGAATAACCGAGTTGATGAAGTTATTAATGCCTGTGGATTAGATAACTTCCGTAATAGAGCTACAGGGAAGCTGTCAAAGGGTTACAGACAAAGGGTAGGTCTGGCCCAGGCACTGGTACATAATCCACAGGTGCTTATTCTGGATGAACCGACTATCGGCCTTGATCCCCGGCAGATTATTGAAATACGCAACCTGATAAAAAGTTTTGGAGGTGACCATACTGTACTATTAAGTACCCACATACTGCCAGAAGCCAGTATGATCTGCAATCGGATTATTGTTATAAACGAAGGAAAAATAGCTGGTACAGTGGGTCTTATGGATGGAAAAGTAATAAATATACAGCATGAAGGGGCAGAAAGGGTTGATCTGGAAAAATTAGGAAATATACACCTTCAGGTTAAGGGAAACACTGAAGAAATTATAGACCAACTAAAAGCTATTGAAAATATAGACGATGTGCAGTTGACACATTATGAAGACAAAGTAGGCTTTTACAATATAACTCACGAGATGGGTTCTGATATTCGACCGCAACTGGCAAAAATTATTATCCAGAATGGCTCGGAACTGATGGAGTTACGGCCTATGGAAATGACCCTTGAAGATGCTTTCCTTGAATTAACCCGGGAGGAGGTGGTGGGAGTATGAAAAATGCACCCACTATATTTCTGAGAGAGATGCGAAACTACTTTGTATCTCCTATCGCTTATGTTGCCCTGATTGTATTTACATTATTAACTGGATATTTTTTCGCTGCTTATTTCAACATGGCGACCCGGTATGAAGGTGAGGCAAACCTGCGGATGCTGTTCCACAATATGAGTATAACTATGCTGTTTTTGGCACCGCTTATAACCATGCGTCTGCTTGCTGAAGAAAAGAAATCCGGAACAATAGAGGTTCTTTTGACATCCCCTGTTACTGATGCGGAAGTTGTGATAGGAAAATTCGCCGCCAGTATGGCCATGTTTATTATCATGCTTATCCTTACATTCCTTTGTCCATTGTTTCTTATGATATACGGAAATCCTGATATAGTTCCTATGATAGTGGGATACCTGGGATTAATACTTCTGGGCGGCGCTTTTATGTCGTTGGGCGTAGTGACTTCATCTTTAACCGATAACCAGATTGTGGCCGCTCTTATAAGCTTTGTCATGCTTTTAGGTCTGTGGGTTATAGGATGGATGTCAACAACCGTAGGAAGTCAGGTAGGCAAAATTCTTTCGTATATATCCCTGATGGAACATTTTGATGATTTTTCAAAAGGTGTTATGGATACCAAACATGTAATATATTATATCAGTTTTACCGTTTTTTGTCTTTTTCTGGCGATAAAATCAGTTCAATCTGCAAAGTGGAAATAAATTATTATGAAACAACATGCCATATCTAAAAAATGGATGACAACTCTGGGTTTGATAAGCTTTGGCCTGATAATCATAGCCCTGGGAATATACGCTACAACCTCTGTTTTATCTATATATGTAATAATTCCACTGGTACTTGGTGTTGCAGGTGCGCTGGCTTTCTGGATTTTCAGCGCATTGATAAGCAGAACTGCCAGGTATGGGTCAAACGTGGCAATAATGATATTCCTTGCTTTTGTTATTCTTATTCTGATAAATTTTGTATCAGCCAGAAACTTTAAAAGATATGATACTACAAAAGGAAAGCAGTTTTCCCTCTCTCAACAAACCCTTAATATATTGAATGACTTGGAGCAGGAAATAAAAGTTACTGCGTTCTACACTGAAGACCATTATAGAAGTATGATTGCCAGGGATCTATTGAATGAATATGCCATGAAGAGCGATAATATAAAGCTGGAATTCATTGATCCAAACATTAAACCCAGTGAGGCTATAGCTTACGGCATCAAACGAAACGGTACAGTAGTTTTTCAACTTGGCGATAAACGCGAGGATGTGGAAAGCCACCAAAACGAAGAGCAGGATTTCACCAGTGCTATACTTAAACTCCTATCCACAGACCAAAAAAAGGTTTGCTTTCTTTACGGTCATGGTGAAAGAGATATAGATGGAGTTGATGATGCAGGCCTTAGTAAACTTAAAGAACTTATAGAAGCTGATAATTACCTGGTAGACAGGCTTATATTGGCTGGTAAAGATTCTGTATCGACAGATTGCGATGTCCTGGTAATAGCTGGTCCTCAAAAACCTATAATGCCTGGAGAAAGAGATGTAATAGATTCTTACCTGCGCAGAGGCGGCAAGGCCATTATAATGGTAGAACCTGAACCTGCCCCGTCATTATCGAATTTGCTGTCCCGATGGGGTGTAGAAGTAAGGGATGATGTAATTCTTGACCGCTTTAGTCAGGCTAATCTGGGTGATCCCAGTATACCGGTGACAGTAAGATATACACATCATCCCATAACCGATCCGTTATCTCGTGTTATGATATTTTTCCCCATGTCCCGCTCAGTAGCATCCAAAACCAACCCTGACAGCAATCTGGAGGTTATACAGCTTGTAAAGGCCAGCGACAGCAGTTGGGGTGAGGTTAATACCGATTTGCTTTTATCAGAACGTCGGGCAGAATATAACGAGGCAGAAGACTTTGAAGGACCCATGAGTATGGCTGCTGTTGTAATACATAAATCCGACCAGGGTGAATCGTCGGAAAAACAGGAAAAACGAATACTGGCGGCATTTGGCGATTCAGATTTTGTAACAAATAATTGGCTTCAGGAAGGTAACCCTGACTTTTTTATGAATACCCTTAACTGGCTGACTGAAGAAGAGGAACTTATTTCTATAAGACCCAAGGATCAGGAATTGTCAAGAATTCGACGCGTTACAAGTCAGGAATTGACTTTTGTTACCTATTTCAGTATATTTGCAATACCCCTGCTGGTTTTGATAGCTGGTGGTTTTGTATGGTGGAAACGAAGGTAGATTATGAAATTCAGAAACACCCTTATTTTGCTCATTGTTGTTATTATCCTGTTCGGTTTGGTATATTTCCTGGAACTGAGAAAACCTGATAAACCGGAAGGTAAAAGCCGTAATCTGGGTGAAATACTGGCAGTAGAGCAGGATGAAATAAAAGGGATAGAGCTATCATATTCAGACCCTAACTACCAGACTATAGTATGCTCAAAAAGCAGTGAAGGCAAATGGATGATTGAAAAACCATTACAGGCAAAGGCTGACCAGAGAGAGATCCAGAGGTTAATATCCAACCCCCTTGAAAAGCTTATACAGAATACAATTGAATCGCCTGAGAACCTTTCTGAATATGGTCTTGATAATCCCCGGGTAAATATAAAGTTTACCCTTACAAATAATGAATCTATAAATATAATGCTGGGTGACACCGTTCCTACTGGAAATTACGCTTATGTCAAAAAGGGTTCCCAACCTGAAATACATCTTAGTCCTGCCAATATAGTTGATGATATGACAAAATTTGTTTCTGATCTTCGTGACCGAACCGTCATTGAAATAACCCCTGCTGATATTCAACGGATTAAATTCATATCTCCCAGGAAGCAGGATATAGAGTGTGAAAAAATTGATACGGAATGGTACATTAAAAAACCCTTTAAAGCTAAAGCCGATTCAGGAAAAATTGATGGTATTATATCAGCTATCAGGAATTTGGAAATCAAGAGCTTTGTATCAGAAGATGACAGTGACCTATCGGAATATAGTCTCAATATGCCAAAGATGGAAATTCAAATATACATAAAAGAGGGGGTAACTAAATCCCTGATGCTGGGTGAAAAGAAATTTGATGGTGTTTATGCAAAAACAAAGGAAAATAAATCAGTTTATCTTGTAGATGCTGATATACTGAAACAATTAGAAAACATACCTGAATATCTAAGGGATAAAACCCTTCTGTCCTTTGATATAAAAGCCGCTGAAAAAATAAACATTATAAAAAATGATCCTCTTACTCTAGAAAAGAAAATGGATGGTGGGGATGAATACTGGGAATTGACCAGACCGATAATTACAAAAGCCGATAAGAAAATTGTGGAAGAAATACTTTTGACATTAAGTGATCTTGAATCAGAAGAACTGGTATCTGATGATACTGATGATCTCTCTGAATATGGTTTAGAAAACCCCGGGATTCAGATAGTTGTATCTGTTGCTGGTTTAGGCGAAGATATGGTTTTATCAATAGGCGACAAAAGGGGAGATTCAGCCTATATCACTTCCTCATACTCAAAGGGTATATATCTACTGGACATGGAAGTTATTGATAATATCGCCAGAGATTTTGTTGATTTACAGGATAAACAGGTTATATCTTTCAACAGAGATGATGTTAAAAGACTGAAGATAAAGCGGCAGGATATGACAATAGTCTGCATAAAACAGGAACGGGATTGGCGCATAATTGAACCGATAAAGGAAAAAGCAAATAATTATAAAATCATTGATATTCTGCGAGAGATGGAGGAAATGAAAGCCACCAGATTTCTCGTTAGTTCAGTACCAAAATCATCGGTTTATGGTCTGGATAATCCGGCAATAGAAGTAAAATTGATATTTGAGGATGGAACGACAAAAGTATTACTTATCGGTAAAGAGTTAGAAAATAGAGAGTCGGTATATGCCATGACAGACAGTGGCTTTTCGGTCTTTGTCCTTGATACGGATAATTTGAAAATTTTTATGCAGGACTTGGACGAATTAATAGAATAGAAAACCGTAAATAATTTTGATTCTTCCGGATTTAGTGTGCTTATAATTGAAAATTCTCTTAGATTTACCACACACTGAACCCGGAAAAGTCATAATTTTGAAAGAGGTGTCATATTGATAGAAAAACTGGCAAGAAAAAGCGCTCTGACTATAACCCCGTATCAACCCGGTAAACCTATAGAAGAAGTTGCCCGGGAATTGGGTATGCCTGAAGAAGATATTGTTAAAATGGCCTCTAATGAAAATCCCTTAGGAGCCTCACCTATGGGAATCCAGGCCATAAAAGACGCCGCTGAAAAAGTTGGTCTTTATCCCGATGGAGGCTGTTATTATTTAAAGCAAGACCTGGCAAAGCATCTTGACGTTGCCTCTGAAAATTTGATACTGGGTAATGGTTCTAACGAGGTATTGATGATTATAGCTGATACATTTGTAAATCCAGAAGATGAAACTCTGTATGCCGAACAGTCCTTTGTGGTTTATATGCTGGCTACGAAGGTTTCTGGTGCGACGGCTGTAACTGTGCCTTTAAAGAATTATACCCACGATCTGGAAGCTATAGCCGATAAAATTACCGACAAAACCAAAGTGATTTTTATAGCTAATCCGAATAACCCCACCGGAACAATGGTTACGGCTGATGAGGTTAAGCGCTTTATGGATAGAGTTCCTGATCACGTTATCGTTGTCTTTGATGAAGCATATTATGAATATGTAGAGCGGGACGATTTTCCAAATACCGTTGAATATGTAAGAGAAGGCAGATCAGTTGTAACACTCCGTACATTTTCTAAGATATACGGTCTTGCAGGACTTCGCATCGGTTACGGTATAACTACACCTGAGATAGTGAAAATTCTTGATAAAGTCCGGCAGCCTTTCAACGTAAATGCTGTTGCTCAAGCGGCGGCTATTGCAAGCCTGAAAGATAAAGAACACGTAGAAAAAAGCGTAAAAGTCAACAGCGAAGGCAAGAAATACCTTTATGAAAAACTGGAGGAAATGGGTCTCGAATATGTCCCATCAGAAGGAAATTTCATGCTTGTGCATCTGAACCAATCCGGCGCAGATGTTATGGCTGAAATGCTAAAAGAGGGTGTTATTGTAAGGCCTATGAAGGGATATAAATTCCCTGAATCTGTAAGGATTACTATTGGTACAAAAGAACAAAACGATAAACTTTTAACAGCCTTGAAAAAAGTTTTGGGTAAATAAAAATTATCTTTTGTTGTTGAAAAATATAAACCTTTGGTGTATACTTTGCCTTCAATAATATGAATATTAAGCAGAATAACCACTCTTAATATGGAGATAAAATATGTTGGAACAGATTGCTAATGACGCAGTTTGTATTTATAAGCTTAAAAAAGAAGGCAAAGTTACATCACAAGATATATCCCAGAGCGCTTATGAAACTCTTAAGGCTTTGAAACCCAATACAAAAAGTAAAATTGTTCTAAAGCCTAACGTTACAATACCCGCCGAACCTGATTCAGGGATAATCACTCATCCAGATTTTATAGCCGGAATGGTGCATTATTTTCTGGACACAGGTATCCCAAAAGAAAATATATTTGTGGCTGAAGGTGGCGGCAGTGGCCCCCCACCGCATGGCATGGACGAACATTTCGGTCAGGGTGGATATACAGAAATGGCTAAAAAACGCGATATATCCCTGGTGAACCTAAACGGTGATGAAAAAGTCAATGTCAGTCTTCCCCAAGCTGAGATATTAAAAAATATCGGCATAGCCAGAACAGTGAAGGATAAGGACACGACATTTATCAACGTGCCAAAATTCAAAACTCATAATCTGGCTGTAACTACCCTTTCAATGAAAAATCTTATGGGAACTATAACCCCATGCGATGAAAGACATCTTTGTAGTATGCCCAAGGAACTCTGGGAAAGAGCCAATGAGATTACTCCCAACGGTATAGAATTCAGAGAAGAACAGCTTTGTCGTAAGTTATGCGATCTCTCTATGGCTTCAATACCGGATTTTAATATTATCGAGGGTATAATAGGCAGGGATGGTACGGCATTTCGTCATGGAAAAAATATACAAACTAACGTTGTGATTGCAGGCAAAAATACGGCTTCTGTTGATACCATTGGAACTTACTTAATGGGTCTTGAGCCTACCGCTATAGGCTATTTGAAAATAGCCTTCCAACGAGGTGTGGGGAACATAAATATTGATGAACTGGATTTATATGAAATAAATGACGGTAGATTAATACTATGCGATGATATAAACAAATTTGTTTCACCTGTTCCCTTTGAGGTTCTTCGTCATGATAAACAGACCAGAGACATACCCCTAAATAGTTTTTTCTCCAGGACTGCACAGCGGATTAGCTAATGTTATATATACTCCTGATATTTCTAAAATTAACTAAAACCAGATGTTGCAGTGCTTAAAGAGACACTAGCAAATGAAAATGCTATCAGGCTGTCATTCCTGCTTCAAGCTTTTTTAAAAAAGCTTGAAGCAGGAATGACATAGAACTATATTCTTTGAGCATTTTCATCTGTTTCTTCATGCTGAATTCTTATAAACATTGGTTTTAGAGATTTTTTAAAATTCTCAGTACTCTTTAGGTTGGGCTTCCCAGACCCAACCTAAATTGAATCTATAAAGCTTTACAAACAATTTAGTTTAGCTAATCTTCATTTGTATAACTTTCCGGGCTGAATTACCATTTTTATCAGCGGCGACTATAGTAATATCATACACTCCGGCTGGAGCATCATAGGGAACTGTTTCTTCTAGTGTGTAAATTCCATCACCGGCTACTTCATCTCCATGAGTGCCATCATCATAGGCTGTGATAGTCCTGTAATCAGGTGTATAAATCCTTACATAATCAACAGCTTCATCTGATTCAACTTTGCATGTTGCCTTTACTTTGCTTCCCGAAACAACAGGATCTGGAACCATTTTAATGTCAGAAATAGTAATAGCCATTTCAATTTTCCTTTCTTTTTAAAATCTAACTAAAGACATATTGCCAATTACGATTTTATACCATTAAGAAACATATTTGCAATACCATCAACCATTTCTTTTGCAGGAGAATCACGCTTTTCAAGTATCCATCTGGTAGCAAGACCATATATTCCTGCGTAGATAATAGTTGCCAGCATATCGCTGTCAATATCCGAATCAAATATACCTTTACTAACACCTTGCTTCAGGATATCTGTGATTAGCTCTATGTATTCACCTACCCGGTCCATTGCGCTGCAATCCAGAAATCTACCTGTCTGGGGAAATTCAACAAGCATAAGCTCTGTTAGATTGGGGTTTTCTTTCATTATCTCCACCTGAAGGGATATTAATCTTCTGATTTTCTCTTCAGGGGATTCAATTTTTTCTATCTCTGACTTAACATAGTCTATAAGTTCACCCAACTTTTCCTCAAAGACAGAAATAAGAAGAGCATCTTTACTGTCAAAATAGATATATACAGTTCCATGAGCTATGCCTGCCTCTTTTGCTATATCCTGTATCTTTGCGTTATGAAAACCTTCTCTGGCAAATACTTTTACTGCGGCATCTATTATGCTTTTATATTTTTCAGGTTTCTTTTTACGAACCATGATTACCTCCTGTCAATAATGACTGACTGGTCAATCATTATTATACATATAGTTTTTGCAATTGTCAAGTTTTTTATTTTTGTCTGAAATAATATCAGAGTTTTACATTGACACAGCAAGTTTATAGATTTAAACTGGGATTAAAATAAAGAGTATAAAAGCTGAATAAAAAGATATGGAGATTAACTAATGACAAAACCCAATTTTATTGTCTTTCTAACCGACGATCAGGGATATGGAGACCTGTCTTGCATGGGTGCAGAGGACTTTTGCACACCACATCTGGATAGGATGGCCGAATCCGGGGTTCGTTTCACCGACTGGTATTCAAACTCTCCGGTTTGTTCACCATCGAGAGCATCCCTCTTAACAGGCAGGTACCCGGGAAACGCGGGTGTCAGGTCTATTTTGGCCGGACATCGGACAGCAACAGGATTGCTTCCTGAAGTTCCTTCCTTGGCTATAGCCCTCAAAGATCAGGGCTACCAGACGGCTATGTTCGGTAAATGGCATCTGGGATTAGCCGATGGATGTCGCCCTGAGGATCATGGATTTGATGAATGGTTTGGATTCCTTGCAGGTTGTATTGATTATTATTCCCATGTTTTCTACTGGGGCATGGCCGGCGGTAACGATCCAACCCACGACTTATGGGAAAATGGTGAGGAAATATACCTGAATGGTCAGTATTTTACTGATATGATAACCCAAAGGGCTGTAGAATATATAAGACACGCAGCCAGTAGCGAAAAGCCGTTCTTTTTATACCTACCCCACAATGCCCCTCATTATCCCATGCACGCGCCAAAGGAATATATTGATCGCTTCCCGCATCTATCACCGGATCGCCGTATAATGGCAGCCATGATCAGCGCGGTGGACGACTGTGTAGGCGCAGTCACAGCAGAACTTGAACGTCAGGGAATTCTGAATAATACATGTATGTTCTTCACCTCCGACAACGGGCCTTCCAGGGAAACCCGGAACTGGTTTGACGGAACAAAAGATCCGTATTATGGCGGCACAAGCGGAAAGCTGAAGGGACATAAATTCAGCCTTTACGATGGTGGAATCCGTATGCCGGCCGTTATGAGCTGGCCCGAACGCATACCTGAAGGTCAGGTTATAAGTGAAATGGCAGCTTCAATGGATATATTCCCGACTTTGGTTAAGGCGGCTGGCGGCGATCCAGATGAATATCAGCTTGATGGTATTGACATAATGCCGATGGCGGCTGATGGTCAACCGACACCTCACAAAGAAATTTACTGGGAAATGAATAAACAAACGGCCGTTAGGCGAGGGAAATGGAAGCTTGTTTTAAATGGTCAACTGGTGGAGGGTGCGCCGCCGGAGGATGATATACATCTTTCTGACATAGAAATTGATATGGGAGAAAAACAAAACCTGAAAGATGAATTTCCCGATATAACAAAAGACCTTATGGAATCGGCTGAATCATGGCGGAATGGAATTGAAAAATGCTGGAAAGATTACTGGATGCCCAGGATCAAGGGAACAACCACACATCCTGAGAAAAAATAAATGCTGATACAAATATAGCCTTCTCCTGTGAGAGAAGGCTATAGGTGAACACTCCGCTTCACCAAAAAACCCTTGAAGGGTAAATAAGGTATTACCAGCAATAGTGGATTTTATACATGCTAAACCTTATCATATAAAAACTTCGCAAATATTGTGCCATAACTAAAGAAAAATGACTTGTTTAAGTAGTGTTTACTGTTTTTTTTGATTATACTTCGCACTTTTTATATATCGTAATCGTTAAAAAATGGATATAATTTAGTTGCCATTCCTGCGAAATCAGGAATGGCAAATTTTGTAATTTACCATAATTATAAAGGTATTTTCTAAACACATTTTTCATTTTTTAACGATTACATATCAAAACGGTAAATACAGATTTCATAAGGGTTCTCGGCTTGTAGGGACACAGCATGCTGTGTCCCTACAAGCGCATAAATACTATGTCTTTTAAGAAGTGCGAAAGTATAGTTATGAGTAAATTTAAAAATAAATTTCTGTCATTCCTGTAAAAGCAGGAATCCAGTCTTCTAAACCGGTTTATTTCTGGACTCATGTCTCAAGCTTTTTCAAAGAGCTTGAGCAAAAAGAAATAAGAATTTCGCAGGAATGACAAATTCTGCCGTTCAGACCAGACTGTTATGTATTAAAATGCAACATAAAACCTGTAAAAACCCGAATAATAAACCTAAAATACTGTTGTGTTGTTGTTACACATGTTGCATAATGATACACATTTTCAACGGATGTATTTATCTGCAAAATCCATATACCTCTCCCAATCATAATCAGTTACATCATGTTTACCGTGCCGAATGTGGTAACCGATAATACTGGTAATAGGTCGTTCAAAATCCGGCATTTTATCGGCCTGCATACCATCAGTTCCTAAAAGACGGTATACAGGATCAGCACGTTTGGCGGATAAAAATTCACCCCTGGGATCTGCCCATAAATCTTCTTCTGCACTTGCTACATATACCGGCCTTGGTGCTATTAATGCGATAAGCATATGCTGATCCAAAGGCAATTCATCCTCATTATCGTTGTATTTCTTGAAGTTATCGCAGAACCAGTGGGGAAAGCTTGTGTTAATACGCTTAACTGTTTCGCCAAAACGTCGTCGCGAAAGGGCTGCGCCGCCGCAGCCTGAGTTATTGGAGATGACCAGAGCAAAGCGTTCATCCTGAGCACCAGCCCATAGTGATGTTTTACCCAACCGCGAATGGCCCATCACAGATACCCTTTTATGGTCTATATCTTGGTCTGTTTCGAAATAATCCAAAGCCCGACTTAAACCCCATGCCCATGCGCCTATGGTTCCCCATTCATTCGGTGCTGGTTTGGTTTGTCCTGCTTTGTAGAAAAGGGGATGTATGCCGTTTTTAAATCCGTCATGAAAATCCGGATCAAGATCGCCGCAGTATATGGTCGCCAGGGCGTATCCTCTTTCCAGTATTTTATCCACCGCCCATCTGGAACTGCTGGTTCCCCGGGATTTCTCGGTACCCCTGTTTTTCACAACTCCCTTTTCTTCACTGTTGCGCATCCATTGATCCGAAAGCCTGATTCCGGGATCAGGATGTATAGTATGATTGCCAAAGAAATTCAGCCCGATAAACGCCGGAACTGGTTTATCCGCGTCGTTTGGAATATAGATCAATATATCCATCTTTGGTCTTTCATTTTTATCCGAAAAATACGCCGTCACCTGTCTGCGGATTGCTTTGCCATCCAGGGCTTCGGGATCATCAGAAAACACTTCAAATCTTATATCTTCCAGTTCTCCTGGAACTTTGCCATACATATATTCTTCAAATAAACTCAGGATTTCTGGTCGGCGTTTGTTTTTCCATGTTTCAGCGTCGGCGACTTTTGTTCCATCATTCATAACCAGGGGATCGGGTAAGGTATAATCAGGAACTTTGCTTTCATCATAATTTGGCTCATCAGCAGAAGCCAGGCCGAAAATTTCAGATATTAACATTAACCCTATGGTAAATTGACACATCATAGTTATTACCTCCAGTTTTTAATCCTCAATCGCTTTGAATTCAACTTTACGGACTGAAAAATTATCGTTGCCGGAAAAGATCAGGTAGCATGTCTTTCCATCTTCACTCATCCATTTTGTGGGGAAACATCCCGTTTCACCAGGACCTACATCCCACATATCAGTCTTGTAAACTGTCGTCCAGGGGCCCCAGGGTTGCGGAGCATCGTATATGGCAAACCCACCTTTGAATCGAGTGTCCCCACCTTCACCCCAGTTCTGCTGCCACCATAAATAACGTTTTAACCCTGGATTATAACTGATGCTGGAACGGCGGCAAAGCCCGGGATTCAGGAATACAAAGCCTTTTTGATCTATATCCTTTGTCCATTCAGGCACGTTATTATCATCAATGGAAACAAGGAATTCATAGGAATTCCTCTGCATCAGCTTATTTTTTGGTGCCCGAGCCAGGATAAACCTATCTGTGGCTTCATAGGCGTTTGGATCGTCATGGGAAACCATGTAAACATAATCATCAAGATTTTCCGGCACACCGGAGTAATTTTTGCCAAAGTTGATGAAGGTCATGTAACCGAATTTCTCGAACTTCCAGTCACTCCACTCCCATGACTTCATATAATCCTTTGACCAGGCCAGTTGTGAATGATGGCCTTTGTTATTGGCATTTCGGGACCACATATATATCACACCATTAACCATAAGCAATCCACTGGCTTTTTTGCCGTTGCGACCACTGCCGGTATTTTCACCATCAGACCTTATGTTTTCTCCGGTGAAATTCTCAGGATAGCCAATAACTCTTGCAAAACCTAAACCAAGCTTTTTCGGCACAATTGGGTCAAAACCATATCCATCACCGTAAGCTGTATATATATTATCATCATCGGCCCAGGTACAGGGCCAGTTGTCACTTCCGTCTTTGCCCCTGCCTTTGGCTTTTCGGATTATGTTATCGGCAAAATCCCATTCAACGCCAGTTATTACCGGGCTGGATGGATGCAGATCAACAGCTTCCATCAGTGGATTAAAAAGGTATTTCTCCAATCCACCCCAGAAACCTTCGCCGTCGGACTCCCGGAATAGGTTTGAACCGTTGCGAACAATGATCATATCCATACTTGGAATTACCAGCAGAATTTGATTACCTGCACCAGCACCAGCATAAGCATCCCTGGGAACAGACTCCCACACTCCATCAAAGTTCGTCCACCATCCCAAACCGCTTCCCGGTTGTGGATTACCTTCGGGACGTTCTGGCACTGGTGTATCGGCATATTCAACGACTTTACCAACACATTTTGACGGGATAAGTTGTTCTCCCTGCCAATTACCCCTGCGAAGCATAAGCCGGCCTACCCGGGCAACAGCCCTGGCTGTATAACCTCCGCCGCCCCAGTTGGCCACAAGAGGCAGGTCATCGGTTGTATATGTCTTACCATAACCAATAGACCACTCATCTTTATCCACGCCTATGGGTTCCATTATGCGCTTTCGTAACAGCGTCCTTATGTCCTTATATTCAGAGTCTTTAAAGGACGCAGTTACGGCATAGGAAAGCAGTGCCATTCCGGGATTGCTGTAATGATAATCTGTTCCCGGGGTAAAAATTAACGGGGCCTGATCCCTGGCAATGGAAAAGGGATTATGATGTTCCGAATCTGTCCTACCTTTCCAGAATTCACCTTTCCAGCCGGATAGCTGATTATGGGAAACCGGACTGTTGTCATCGCGAGCATCCTCAATCCCCGATGAATGGGTGACCAGATGTCTTATGGTAATTTTGGATTTATCCGGGTGATCCTTCCACTGAGGTATATACTTCCAAGCAGGATCATCAGGATTTATCAGACCCTCACTCATGGCCAGCATCAAAGATATTCCGCCAACGATGGCCTTGGCCATAGATGCTGTATAATGACGCTTGTCCGGGCCGTGATTTTTCGCATACCATTCATAAACGATCTTGTCATTTCGTACGACCAGAATTGCTTTTGTTCCTCTGGAAGCCAATACTTCCTTAATTTCATCCAGCTTCGCGCTGGATATGTTCTGACTTTCCGGGGATGCGGTTTGCCATTCAAATTTACCTTCCATTTTTTCACCTGCTTTTTGGGCATTTGATTGAGTTGTTATTGTAATGATAAACACCAGCAAAGCAATAAAATATCTCATATATGTCTCCTAATTAATGGATATGGTCGAATTAATATTTAATCATAGTATACAACATGAAATCACTATAAGCAAAATTTTTATGAAATTTTTGAAACATAATAAAACGTTTCAACGTATATATCAATGAAAGCACTTAAAAAAGGATTTGTTGATGGATGATATAAGGGATAGAGATTTAATAATAAATTGTCAGAATGGTGATCCTTCAAGCTTCAGGGGAATTGTTGAACGCTACCAGAATAAGGTTTACAGCACAGCCTTTCGGATAGTGGGAAATTCCTATGATGCTGAAGATGTGGCCCAGGAGGCATTTTTAACGGCTTATAAGGCAATTGACATCTTTGATACTGAAAAACCTTTTTCACCCTGGATAACCAGAATCACAGTCAACATGTCAATTGATTTTCTCCGCAGACAAAAAAGCCAGAAATGGCTTTTGGAATCTGATGATAATGATTTTCAGAATATGTCAAACAGGATTAAAAGCGAAGAACCTGACCCGCTTGAAAAACTGGAAGCCTGGGAGTTACTGGATATGCTTGGAAAGTTAATTGAAAATCTACCCACTAAGTATAGAGTTCCCATAACTCTTTACCATATTGAAGATATGACTTACGACGAAATATCCGAGTTTCTGGAAATACCCATGGGAACTTTAAAGACTTATCTTTACAGAGGTAAAGAAGCGCTAAAAGCAATGATTAGAAACGAAATAGCAGTTAAAGTATAAAGCAATGGAGTGAACGATGGATTGTCGGAAAGTATTAAGTTTAATGGATGAATACCTGGAAAACAAACTGCCGGAAGAAGTCTCACAGGAGATAAATCTTCATACTAAGGAATGTGTAAACTGCATGGCAGAAATAAATATAAATCGGGTATTGGTATCCGCATTAAGCACTTTGCCGGACAAAAAAGCCCCTGTCAGATTTGCCGACGCTGTGATGAATCAGGTATTAACGGAGTATGAAGAATCAGAAAATAATGAAGATTCAGAATCCATTATGGATAGGTTGACAGCTTTCTGGGTATTAACAGCCCAAAGTGTAAAGCCATCGTTGACCGGGGTTAAGATGATGACCCGATCCTTTAGCTTTACGAAATATATACCGCGACCTACTTTTAGGATACGATGGGGAGACGACAGGCAGGAATCTCTGACAAAACTACCTCTAGCTGTGGGGTTCAGATGGTAAGGAACTATTATGATTGTTTTATGGATACTGCTGATAATAATCGCCGTATTATTTTTAGCATCGTTGATGCCCTTTTCAGTTCAAGCCAGTGGTGAGAGATGGGAAGAGAATTTTAGATATTCCACGTTTTTTTACTGGCCCTGGAGGCTGGTGGGTATAGGTGTTAAAAGGGATGAAGAAGGTAAATATACCCAGTTCTTAATTGGTAATCGCTGCATCACCAAGCGAGAGACAAAAAAGAAGAAAAAAAAGAAAAACAAGGAAAAGGGAAAAACAAAGTTTTCAGATTTCCTAAAGCGACGCACCTTATTTACTGACCTGATAAGGACAGCGTTAAGGTTTCTAAGGGATTTACTCCGTAGTTTCTATGGAACCCGGGTATCAGGTCAGTTGGAAGTGGGTATATCCGATCCTGCTGCTATGGGTATGTTATCCGGGGTATTATACTCCATATCACCCAGAGGGGTAATTTTCGGTGGTTTGAAAATTTATCCTAACTTTATAGATACTGTATTTACAGGTGAGGTTAATTTCAAAACAAGTATTTTACCAGCGCGTATTTATTACGCAATTTTAAAGCTGATTTTCCGACTTCCGCTGATATATTTATTGGGAATGTTGAGGAAAAGCCGTCGGAAAAAACGCAACAAGGAGGACAATAAAAATGGCCTTTAATTTTGAAGAAATACTTTCATCAATTGGTAATCAATTAAAAACATTCGGTTCGACTGAATCTATCGTAGGTACACCTATTGAGTTGGATGGCAAAACCATTATTCCCGTTATCAAGATGAAGCTTGGTTTTGGTATTGGCGGCGGCGAAGGTGACGAAGGCGGAGGCAGTCATGGCAAGCACGGCCCTGGTGGAACCGGCGGCGGCGGTGGCGGCGGTATAACCGTTGAACCGGCGGCTTTCATAACTATTAAGGGTGATGACATCTCAGTTTTAAGCCCTAAAGGTGCGAAATTTGAGAAACTTGCTGAAGCAGTTCCGGGTATAGTTACCAAGATCGTTGAATCGGCTCATGGTAAAGGCGGTAAATCCGAAGCTCCTGAAAAACCGAAACAGGAAACAGAATAAATTAATCGCAAATAAAACCATAAGGCTGTTCAGGATTAAGTGGTTTATCCGCTAAAGCTTTTAAATATGGTTCTCCCGGGTCTAGTGTGGTAAAGATGAGAAACTTCTTTATGCTGTCATTCCTTCAAAAGCAGGAATCCAGTCATAATTTTAAGCTTCTGGCTTCCTGCCCTAAGCTTTTTCAAAAAGCTTGAGCAAAAAGGAATAAGGATCTCGCAGGAATGAAAAGCTGAGAGAATTTTCAATTATAACCACACTATAGAAGAACCTTAAATATTTACAGGTGTTTTGGTATAGGCAGACTGACGACAGGCAAGACACAATTCAATGACGCTACAGGCATCCTCAATAGTAAGCTCAGGGTCAGTATTGTCTATACAGCATCTTATCCAGTGACTTATCTCATCTAGCAAATTATTATTTTGTATACGATAAAAATTAGATATACCATTTTTGTTAAAAATCATGCCTTCATAAACGCTTTGCTGGGTGCGTATGCATCCCTCTGTACCTACAAGTTCTACCTCGTAGGATGGAAATCTCCAACCACTTACTGAAAAGTATATATCAATTGATCCCATAACATTGTTTGCAAATCTTAATATGATTTTTCCGTTATCCATAAATGGCGAATCTTCTGATAGATAATTATCATATTCGGCATAAACCCTTATAACGTTTGATCCCGCAAACCACCTAACCACATCCCCAGCATACCATATCAAGGAAAGCTCCGGGCCACCCTGTTCAGCCTTCCAATACCAGTCGTCTTTTGGAAAGCTGGATATATTTCCATGCTGGTGTAAAGCCCTGATAGATATAAGCTCTCCAATGGCGCCGCTTTCATATCTTTGATAGGCTTCCCGGATTCCCCCATCAAAACGCTCAGTGGTTCCAGAGGTGGCGATGACATTATTATCTCGCACAGCTTTTACTATTCTACGGGCTGACTCCATAGTTGTGGCCATAGGTTTGGCCATATATATCCCTACTCCTGAAGGAGCTACTTTTTCTACCAGGGATACAATTTCTGTATGTTTGGCGCAGATGCAGACAGCCTGTAAACCCTCCTTATCGATCATTTCGTTAGGATAATGGTATAATTCAATACCATGCCGTGATGCAAATTCTTCTGGTCTTACACCCAATGAAGTTTTTACCACTTCAGGCTCATAACCAAGATCAGCGCATGCCTTAAGTTCTGCATCTGGAATAGCTTTAAGACAATTGGCTAATGCGTTAGGCCAGTATACACTCTGGAGTCCTACAATACCAGTTTTAATAGACATTTTTGGGCCTCCTGTTTAATATTAAAGATTCTGATGATTATTTTATACAGTTTACCTCTTCTTTATTCATAACTCAACAAATAATTTTATGTCTGATTAACTAATTCTTTATTTGACATACAGACATTTATCGTGTAAATTTTATAAACTGATTTAATATTTAATTTAAAACACAGAATAAATACAAGGAGTAAAGTATGCTGTCGGGGCAACAATTAAGGATTGGTGTTATTGGTTTGGGGATTGGCAGGTGGCACTTAGAAAGCTATATGGCTATTGATGAAGTTAAAGTAGTGGCTTTATGTGATGTGGACACAGAAAAACTTCAGAGTGCAGCGACGCGATATGGAATTTCTAAAATATTTACCGATTATAACAAACTATGTGAGATGAATAAGCTGGATGCTGTAAGTATTTGTGTTCCCAATTATCTTCATGTCCCTATCGCAGTATGTGCCCTGGAAAACGGTAAGCATATTCTCTGCGAAAAACCCCTCTCTATATCTCCGGAAGAAGGACAAAAGATATTAGAAGCAGTCAGGAAACGACCAGAACTAAAAGCAATGATGGCCATGAAATTTCGTTTCAATAAAGATTCAATGTATTTAAGAAATCTGATTGAAAAGGGTAAACTGGGCGATATTTATTATGGTTTCAGCACATATTTACGTCAATTAGGTGGAATTCCAAAAATGGGAACATGGTTCACAAAGAAAAATATGTCCGGTGGAGGCCCGCTAATTGATAATGGAGTGCATTTTCTTGATCTTATATGGTGGTTAATGGGTTGCCCAAAACCTGTTGAAGCCTTTGGCGTTACTTATGCCAAATTCGGCCCTTACGGTAAAGGTGCTCGAGGATGGAAAGGTGAACCATCACCGGAAGTTTTTGATGTTGAAGACCTGGCCCTGGGAACTATTAAATTTGATAACGACGCTTCTGTTATGCTTGATAATGCATGGGCTGCCATGGTGGAAAAAGAAGTTATTGGCATGAGGCTTTGTGGTACAAAAGGCGGGGCAACTTTATGGCCGTTTAAAATATGCCTGGAAAATAATGGAAACATAATTTCCAAAACTCCTGATCTGGAAAAGATGAAAGGTGGAAATCAATTTGAGCATTTTGTAAATTGTATACAGGAAGATGAAAAACCTTTATCCACTATAGAGCAGGGTGTCACTGTCCTTAAAATGTTGGATGCTATATATCGTTCTGCCAAAAAAGGAAAATCAGTAAGTATTGATTAAATTCATAAAAAATAAGCGGCGAATCCCAAGGTTGTTGTGCGGCTATGTTATTATGGAGAGATTGTTATAAGGAAGGATTGGGATTCTCCGCTTACAATAGTATAAACGAACTACTTGTGTTTTGGTTGACATAAAATTATAATAACCATAAAAATCAAGAAATCTGGCTCTTCCGGTTTGAGTATGGTAATAATTTGAAAATTTTCTCAGCTTGTCATTCCTGCGAAACTCTTATTCCTTTTTGCTCAAGCTTTTTCAAAAAGCTTGAAGCAGGAATGACAAATGGAGGATATTTTTTTCTTAATTGGACAATGTTTTTTATAACTCCACATTCAAACTGGATGAGCCAAAACTTCTGATACAGACTAAAAACTTTATTTGTTACTCCGTTCTTCGCAATAACACAGAGATGTAAAATTTATGCTTTGGCTCTTCCGGGTTTAGTGTGATTATAATTGAAAATTCTCTCATCCTTTCATTCCTGCAAAAGCAGGAATGACGGCATAAAGAAGTTTCTCATCTTTACCAAACTAAACCCGGAAGAAACAAAAACCTTTGCTCTCTAATAGAGAGCAAAGGTTATATAAAAATCAGGAAAATATGATTTTGGAAAAAGCTATTTTAATATACACCACCCATAATGGGTATGCCCTTCCAAAGAACTAATCTGAAACCAAAGGGTTCACTACCTAATACACTTATTGTAGCGTCAAAATACATGTCCACTTCCTCAGGAGCGGGGAGAGTAAGGAGATCCTCGGGAAGTTCAGGCAGTTCGTCTATCTTGTAATGTTCAGCAAGGGTGGCTGAATGTAATGTTATAGGCAGAACATAATATCCATCTTCCCCTATATATGTCGCAAAAATTGTTCCGCCTTCATATTCACCGTAATAGAAGAAATCAAGACTTTCAGTTGCTATAGCTATTTCACTACCTCCAGTCTGAATATTTACTTCGGTAACATATATAGGCTCTATACCGGGTAGTTCCAGAGGAAAAGGTTCACCTAACGTATTCTCAAAATTAAAGTTTAAAGCCTCTATATCATCACTCTGGTTCCATGCCACCATAGGTTCTGCTGCGGCATTGAATGGAATAATAAACAAGACAATAACCGGTAACCACACAATAGACAGGGCTTTTTTCATTTCTTAATCCTTTCCTGGCTAATCTAATAAGCCAATAAGACAAATATTGATGT
Source organism: Candidatus Poribacteria bacterium (assembly GCA_014730235.1). Classification (GTDB taxonomy): domain Bacteria; phylum Poribacteria; class DTPJ01; order DTPJ01; family WJIO01; genus WJIO01. The sequence goes on along the minus strand of WJIO01000407.1, from coordinate 8,987 downwards.
GACTAAGATCAAAACGTTTGTAAAAACCGTAACACAAGCTGACGAATGTTCTCTTATCTTGAGAACTCTTGCTAAACTGTGAGTTATTAACAGCGAGACAGGGATCATGAAAATAGTTTCAATGGCGATGAGTTTCAGCATGGGTAATAATTCCTCACAATAATTTTCATTTAATCTCTAATGGTTTATACGAGTTTTATAAATAATTTCGACACTGTGATACAATAGCGGGATACGTGCCATAATATATTATTATTTTAAAAAGCTATAATACCGCATGCTTACTGGATTTAATCTAATTGCGATTAACAACGGATTGTAGTTAATAACTTACATTTTGTGTCGCTTTTTGCGACGAACATATGTGCAAATGTGCATATGGTAAAGGTTCAGGTTGATTCATGGCAATTTTGAGCATGGTGCCGGACTAAACATTTCGGGAGGCCTTTAGATGCCGAATATTTATGAAAATATAACAAAGACAATTGGCAAAACTCCCCTTGTGCGATTGAATAATATAACAGAAGGGATTAATGCAAAGGTTTTGGCAAAATTAGAGTATTTTAATCCTCTGAGGTGTATAAAAGAGAGGATCACTATCAACATGATTGAAGATGCAGAAAAAAGAGGATTGGTTAACAAAGATACAGTTATTATCGAACCTACCAGCGGAAATACCGGCATTGGTCTTGCCTGTGTATGCGCGTCTAAAGGCTACCGTCTGATTCTTACTATGTCTGAAAAAATGAGTGAAGAGCGGAGAAAGCTAATGGAATTTTTAGGCGCAGAACTGGTTTTAACCCCTGCTTCGGAAGGCACTCAGGGAGCAATCAAAAAAGCCCGGGAACTGGTTAAGTCCACACCCAATTCTTTCATGCCAGATCAATTCAACAATCCGGCGAATCCCCATGCCCATAGAAAAACAACAGGGGAAGAAATATGGCAGGATACTCAGGGTAAGGTGGATTTTCTTGTTTCATCAGTGGGCACTGGTGGAACCATAACAGGTGTTTCAGAGCTAATAAAAGAGCGTAAACCATCCTTTAAAGCGATTGCCGTTGAACCCTGGGATTCACCTGTATTATCAGGTGGTAAACCCGGATCTCATAATTTTCAGGGGATGGGCGCGGGGTTTATACCCGGTGTTTTAAACACAAATATCATTGACGAGATAATAAAAGTAAAAGCCAAAAATGCCTTTGATGTAGCGAAACAGATGGCAGTAAAAGAGGGTATACTTTGTGGAATGTCATCTGGTGCAGCCGTATGGGCATCCCTGGAAGTAGCCAAACGAATCGAAAATATTGGTAAAACAATTGTGGTTATAATACCCGATACAGGAGAACGTTATCTCAGTACTGAGCTTTTCATGACATAAATAAATCCAAGGACCAAGCATAAAATATTGACACTGTATTTCTTGTATGATAGAATTCATACCTAATAGAAAATTAAAGTTTAAGAAATATACTTAAAATATTATCAGGAGAAACAGGATGATTATTATTGGAGAGCTTATTAATAGTTCACGCAGTAAAATCGCTAAGGCTATCGAAGAGAAAGACGCAGAATATATCAAAGGTATAGCTACAAAACAGGCTGATGCCGGTGCTGATTACATTGATATAAACTGCGGTACAAATCTAAAAACTGAGGAAGAAGATTTATCCTGGCTGGCAGGTATAGTCCAGGAAGTAGTGGAACTTCCTCTTTGTATAGATTCACCAAGACCTTCAGCTATTGAAGCCGTCCTTAAGATAAATAAAAACAGCACTCCCATTATAAATTCCGTTACAGCAGAAAAAGAAAGAGCCGAAGTCATCCTCCCTATGGTTAAAGAGCATAAATGCAACATAGTTGCTCTGACTATGGATGAATCTGGAGTTCCCCACGATACAGAAGGAAGATTCGCCAGTGCCGAAAAATTGGCCGGGTTTATGGATGAATATGGTATTCCTATGGATAATGTCTTTTTTGATGCCATTGTCCAGCCGGTAAGTTCAGGCCCGGAACAGGGAATAGCATTTCTGGATGCTGTCAGAAAGATAAATGAGACATTTCCGGAAGCCCATATAGTTTGCGGATTGAGTAATATATCCTATGGTTTACCCAACAGAAAGCTGGTAAACAGGGTCACGCTGGCTATGGCCATGGCCAACGGTCTGGACGCAGCCATAATCGATCCTACTGATGTGCAAATGATGGCGACTATATGCGCCGCCGAAGCCCTTTTGGCCAGGGATGAATATTGTATGAAGTATATAACCGCTTCAAGAGAAGGGAAATTAGACGTCTAGTAAAACAAACTTACAAATCTAAAAAAACCAATCAACCCCATTTTATATAAAATGGGGTTGATTGATAATAATTAGTATTCAACGTTTTTATGCAAATAATTCTAAAAAGTAAAGATTAGTTTCTGTCATTTCTGCAAAATTCCAGGTTCTTCCGGCTTTAGTTTGGCTATAATTGAAAATCCTCTCAGCTTGTTATTCCTGAGAAAAGCAGTGAATACTAATTAGTGATCTGGCATATAGATCATGTTAAAACAGAATCGATATAATATCCCTTTAAAATATTTAGGTTCTTCCGGGTTTAGTGTGGTTATAATTGAAAATTCTCTCAGCTTGTCATTCCTGCTTTCGCAGGAATGACAGCATAAGAAAGTTCCTTATATTTACCACACTAAACCCGGAAGAACCAATATTATCATAATAGAGGTGCTCAAAATGATTAAACTTGGCATTATTTCCGCAGCTACATACAGCCCTACATATCGAGGGGTTGATATACCCAGATCTCCCGGCTCGTTTCATGGTACGGCGTTTTCATCTACATATAACGGTTATGATGAAACAAAATCAAAACAGTGGGACTGGACTTTCGCCAGTGGGGAGAAACGTATTGATGGTGCAAAAATAGTAAAAGTATGGGATCCTCATAGGGAATGGGCGGAACGTCTTGCCCAAACCTGCTATATTCCAGAAGTATGTAACACTCCTGAAGCCTGTGCTGATGATGTTGACGGTGTAATTATAGTGGACGATGGCTCTGGCAAACAATGTGATTATGCAGAATATCCCCTGCGTAAGGGAGTGCCAACATTTTGCGATAAGCCTCTGGCTATGACGACTAAACGGGCCCAGCAAATAGCCGATCTTGTAAGAGAAACCGGAACACCTTTTATGTCCGCCAGTTCACTGCGCTTTGTTCCTGACATTATCGCCCTGAAAAACGAAGTTTCTGAACTTGGTGATATTCATATATCCACAACCATATGCGGCAATGAACTGGTTTATTATGGTATACATGCCCTCTCTATGTATTATGGTATATTCGGAGGTGGTGCTGTTTCATGTCTTAACGTAGGTAAGCCAGACCGTAATATTGTCCGGGTTCGTTTTGATAATGACCGGGATCTGGTTCTCATGGTTGCAGAAGCTGAATACATGCGAGCCGGTTACCAGATAAATATCTATGGTACAAAGGGATGGCGGTCATTAACACCAGATTTAACAGATCTTTATTACTATCTTCAGGAAAGCTTTATAAATATGCTAAAGAACGGTGAGGAAAGTGTTCCTGTCGAGGAAGAGGTTGAGGTTATAGCTGTTCTGGAAGCTGGTAAACGCTCTTTAAATGAGAATCGTGAAGTCAGTTTGGATGAATTATATGATTCTTGATAGTGGTTTTCAGTCGCGCTAAAAATCCCCTTTATTCCGAATGACCCTAAATTAAAGAAATTACGAGAAAAGATTTATGGTTCTTCTGGGTTTAGTGTGGTAATAATTTGAAAATTCTCTCAGCCTGTCATTCCTGCGAAAGCAGGAATAACCAAAAAGAGGATATTATTTCTTAATCAGACAATGTTTTTATATTTCCACACTCAAGTCGGAAGAACCATACTAATTAGAAATTTTCAGCGTTTTAGTTTAACTTTCTTACTTCTTCTTTTTATCGCCTTTATCCAGACGAATTTCTTTGCCCTTTTCTGCGCTTTTTAACACGGCTTCCATCATTTGCTGAACGATAAGACCGTGCCGCAGAGGCGCTTGACATTCAACACCATTAAGGATGCAGTCAATAAAGTGACCGGCTATGTTATCCCATGATGACGGACCTTTGGGTATATTTACCATCGTGTTCTGGGCTGTTCCGTGTTCTGTTATGTAGAGGGTTACGGGATTGAGTTTACCGCCGGCTTCTGTTCCAAAAAGCTCGATTTGCAGTTCCTCAGGCTGATGGGATGCCCAGAAACTTTCCACCTGTAGACCGATACCACCCTCAAAGGTTATGAGTCCACCGGCGTAGTCGTCGCTTTTGTATTGTTCATAGACTTCTTTTTCAGGTTTGTTATAATTCCAGTAGCCAAGTCCCCTAGGGCCGAATTTTGCCCCTGCAACGCCTTTTACGCTTACAGGTTTGGGCATACCCATTATCCACCATACGGCGTCCAGCACATGCACACCCATATCCCGAAACGCTCCACCGCCTTTTTGTATAAAACCGAGGTTCCAGGCTGGTATGCCGCTTCTTCTGACACTTCGGGCCCGGGCATAGTATATTTCACCAAAGAAGCCTTCTCTTTCGAGACTACCCATGTACTTGCAATTGTCAGCAAAGCGAGTGGACAAAGACATCATGTTGACTACTCCGGCAGATTCCGCCGCTTCTACAAGCTTTTCGGCTGCTTTTTCTGAGTCGGCCAGGGGTTTTGTCACCATCACATGCTTGTCTCTTTTTACCGCTTCCAGTGCGATTGGCACATGCCACTGGTTAGGAGTTCCCACAAACACTGCATCTATCTCTTTATCCTTACACATTTTCTTGTAATCGGTATAGAATTTTACCTCATTGGGTAGGGATTTGGCAAAATCCATCATACGATCTTCTTTTAGATCGCACAGGGCTACAATTTCCCCCCTGGGGTTTTTCTGTATGGCCTGGCCATTAGGTCTGCCGATACCCATACCGACTATAGCTGCGCGAACTTTTTTATCGCTCTTTTCTTTTTTGTCCTTTGGAGACATTTTCCACCTCCTGAATTTAAACATATGGGCGACTTTTAAAAGTCGCCCATAAATAAATTATTTATATGTAATGTAAAACTACTTCTTTGTTTCTGCCCATGTGGTTGTGAGTTTCCCTGCTGGTTCGACAGGCAGAACATCAGCGATGCTGTTATTCATAAGATCGTTTATTTCGTCCTGGGGAAGAACCCTGTTGAATACAGCGACTTCATCAATCAAACCTTCATAAAGACGGTTCATAGGTCTTTCGTCACCTATTACTAACGGCTGACCATCGGGTACTAATTCACCACTTGCGGCAACGCTGTTATCTCCCTCTTCACCGTTAAGATAGACTATCCATTCACCTTCTTTGTAGGTAACGGCTACATGATTCCATTCATCTGCAGTAACAAGAACATTACCTCTATCAGCAACAGCTCTACCACCAGCAAACATCTGAGCGGTATGAATATGTGCATCTGTGTTTATAAGAAGCTCAAAGTGTTCTGCGCCATCAGCACCTTTAGTTACAACTCCCTGCCAACCGCTTCCTGTAAGGGTAGGGTTTATCCAGCACATTACAGTCATCTCTTCCAAAAGTCCTTCCAGAGAGTCAGAACTTGGTACTTCCACAAAACTGGCGCCATCAAAACTTAGGGCACCGCCATATATACCATTATCCCATTCTGCGCCTGTTATTTCTCCATTATTTCCGTTGCCGGATTCATCTATTACTTCGTCACCGTTTCCAGCGTCAAAAGAAAAATACATAACTAAGCCATCAATATCCTTGGCAACAGCATGAGAAAATACTAAAGCAGTCATTATAAAAAGAGAAAATAAAATTCTCTTAGTCATTATTTTACCTCCTGGTAGTTATATTAATTTAAGGTTCAAATAAATAAAAATCTAAAAAATCTCCCTGCTTTTTTCCAGCACTTTAGCAAAGATAAATTCCAAAAATATATAATTTTTGTTGTTAACCTTAGCCTCCTTTCTCTATATTTAGACTTTAACTAACTATTTTTGGTTTACTTTCAAGATAATATACTTAGGAAAATTGACTCTTCAAGTTTATGTTGTAATAAGAAAACTTTATATATTTCATTCTTATCAGAGTGAAGAATCTAAAACTTAAAGTATATTTATTGAAATCACTTAATTTATGAAGATTAGCACGAATAGGCAATTTGGTCAAGTTTAAAACCAAGCATCCAAGCATAAAATTTATGCTTGGTTATCCGTACATGTTATACATTTGCACATATAAACATATGTAAATTTTGTTGATTCGGCAGACAGCTTGTGATATAATGTATAAAAAGCTCTCGCCTGTTCCCAATCATCCAACTTGGGAGTAAATAAATGGCTAACATACTTATCGCCGATAGATCAAAGACTATAAGACGCATATTAAGCAAAGCCTTTACGGATATGAGGCATAATATCGCCGAAGCCTCATCGGGTTCGGAAGCTATGGAACTTATGAAGAAGGATATATTTGATATAGCCATAATAGACCTTCAGATAGAGGAGGTTTCAGGCATTGATGTTTTAAAGGCTTTCAGGGAAATATCCCCGGATACTGATATTATAGTGACTACAAGCTATGCCTCGGTGGTAATGGCTGTTGAAGCTATGAAATTAGGGGCATATGATTTTGTTACCAAGCCTATAAATATGGAGGAATTAACCCTTATTATAAGCAGGATACTGGAAAATCAAGAGCTTGCTGAAAATGTAAAAATGCTTAAAACCCGGGTTGAACAAAAGCATAAATTCCCCAACATAGTAGGCGATAATAAGGCCATGCTGAAAGTCTTTGATCTGATAAACCGGGTATGTCAATTTGATACGGCTGTATTTATAACCGGCGAAAGTGGAACGGGAAAAGAGCTTGTAGCCCAGGCAATACATTTCAATAGTCCACGCAAAGATAAACCCTTTGTTCCTGTCAATTGTGCAGCCCTGCCTGAAAACATACAGGAAAGCGAATTGTTCGGCCACACAGAAGGGGCTTTTACAGACGCATCCACAGAAAGAAAGGGATTATTTGAGGAAGCCGACGGCGGCACCCTGTTTCTGGATGAAATAGCCGATGCAAGTCTGCTAACCCAGGCGAAACTCCTGAGATTCCTTGAAAACGGAGAAATTCGCAAGATCGGTGATAATCTTTCAGTAAGAGTGGATGTAAGACTTATAGCAGCCACTAACAAAGATTTGCAAAAGGCCATAGAAAGGGATGAATTCAGAGAAGATTTATATTACAGGATCAATGTTATTGAAATAAACCTACCTCCCTTGAGAGAACGCAAGGATGATCTACCGTTACTGGTTCAGTATTTCCTGGAAAGATTTTCCAGCAAAGCCAAAAAGGATATAACCAGTCTATCCCGGGATACATTTTCCATATTAATGAATTACGACTGGCCCGGAAATATAAGGGAACTACAAAACGCAATTCAGCATGCTGTTGCCGTTACCCAGGAAGAAGTTATCCAACCGTCATCCCTACCTGCACATATTTTAACCAATGGTTCTGATAAATTCCAGAAGGAAAATAAAAACCAGGCAACCCTGGAAGAACTAAAATTAAATTACATGCACCAGATACTTGAAAAAAATTCCATGAACTATACAAAATCTGCCGAAATTCTGGGAATTGGTCGGGCTACTTTGTATAGAAAAATGAAAGATTACATAGTAGAAAATCCTTGACATCGCAAAATATTAATGCTATTCTCTACTCTAAATTAACGCCTCTTGTTATACTCAGAAAAGCTGATATATATTTGGGATGCAGGGAGATTGGCTTATGGGGGATTTTTCAGTTCTTACCTTCTCTCTTCACAAAGTTTCGGTTATCCGTATAGATTCAAATTAAAAACGGACTATAGTTTTTACAATGGAAATTCAGGTAGACATTGATGAGTTAATAAAGCTCGTTAGTACTGCTACTGAGGCATATACTACCGCGTTCTTGCTGGCAGATAACGATAATCGTGTATTAAAACTCTGGCATCACTATAGTTTGAGCGATAATGTTATGCCTAATTCCAGTATTAACTTTGGTGAAGGTCCTATAGGTTGGGTTGCAGAAAACGAAAAACCCTTCACGCGAAAATTTTCTGAGAATGACAGCGTAAATCTTGGTATTTATAACAGAAATGAAGATTTAAAGCTTATAAAATCTTTTTATGCTGTTCCGGTTATGAGGGATGAAATACTTGAAGGTGTACTCAGTATAGACAGCAAAAAAATGTTTGTCTTTGTTCCCAAAGATCAGAAGCTTTTATCCCTTTTTGCAGAACAGTTTGCTGCTCTGGTGAATAACATAAGAATAAAAAGATTTGTAGACACAGAATCTTCAGATGTCTCATTTTTGAACAATATATGTGACAAAATAGCAAGGACGGATGATATTGACTCAATACTCCAGATGACTTTTGATTCGGCTACAAAATTAGTGGAGAGTGAAAGCTGTCTGTTGAGTTTACGGAAAAATGAAGAGGACAACTTATTCCAGGTAGAAATGGGAAACATCTACAGAAATATAAAGAGAGCAACCTTTTCTGATCAGGATGGTCTTGCCGGACATGTAATAAGAACTAAACAGGCTTTTTTTCATAATAACCGGGGAGAATATTTTAATGTATTTTCATCAAATAAAATCATAGGTCGCGTTAAATCCTTCCTGGGAGTGCCAATGCTGGTTAAAGATGAAGCCATTGGGATTGTATGTTTTGTGGACAGCGGGGAAAACGCTTTTAATCACAGGGATCTAAGGGTAATATCTATCCTGGCAAATACCTCCGCTCTGGCTATAGCCAACCTGAAAGCCCAGTCCAGGGCTGATGAATTTTCAAAGAATGTTGATGGACTAACCGGTCTTAAAAGTTTTACCGGTTTTCAGGAAAATTTGGAAATGGCTTTTCAAGAAGCCATACAAAAGCGCCGCTCGTTGTCCCTTATAAT
>WJIO01000406.1 GCA_014730235.1 Candidatus Poribacteria bacterium | reverse complement strand
GGTCTTTCAATAGAAGACCAAGAAATTTCATCCAATATTTATGAAATCTCAGGTCCACCAGACAATATTTTCCTATGGGGTAAAGCAAGAGAGATGGAAAATGGTTATCGGTTCGTAGAAGTCCAAATTCCTAGGTTACTGGAATATCCCACTATTCCTGATCTAAATCAGAGCGACGAAATCGTTATAAAATGTCAGGACTATAAAAAAGATGGGATTCCACAGTTTACGAGGTTTATAGGAGTGGAAAAATACAATGCTGGAAGTAAGTAAATATGGTCACGCCCATGTGGATATTCCATCCCAGAGCGAAATAAACGCTCGAAAATGCCGGATTGTCTTCCATAATGAGTATGCTCCAAACAGCATTTCTGGTGAAATTATCTGCATTTTAAAAACAATAACTCTCATTCACATCGGATCAGGTATTTATGAAATGGCTGAAGATGCCGGTATTGATAATTATAGTGGCGTCATAAAGGGAATTGTAAAAGAAAATGGCCTTCCAATTATTCCGGGATCCAGTCTCAAAGGAGCGTTTCGGTCAATTGTTGAAGCAATTTCCTATAGCTGCCTCAATCAGAAATGTGAAGCCAGTGATTATGAATCAAAGCTATGCATAGCCTGTAGAATATTTGGAGTAGTGGGCTTCATGGGAAGGGCATCATTTACTAAAGCTACCATTAAAGATGAGAATGACTATAAAACTAAAAAGGCGAACCACGAGATTCCAAAATCTATTGAGATGTGGCCTCCCCTCGATAAAGCTGCTACAGGAAGACGCTTCTATCCATATATTGAATATTTATCCAGTGATTTCTGGGATTCCAGCAATAAGGATGAGTTCGATATAACTGCAGGATGTAACTCTATTCAGGAATTTAAGCAAAAAGTGGTTGAGCCTTATGATTTTATACCTGAAAATGTTGAGTTGAGCTTCGCCCTGAAATTTGTAAACCTGGAGGACAAGGAAATAGGATTAATTCTTACGGGAATGGGTATAGGATTGGATAACCAACCTATTTTCCAGCCCCATATAGGCGGCTCGAAGAAATTCTGTTTTGGCGGTATAGAGGTCAAAGTTGGACAGATAAAGATATACAAAGGCAATAGAGAAGATTTCAAAACCTTTGCAGCGAGCAATTCCAGTGAATTGGTAAGCGATACAAATGGATGGATAAATGAAAAAATCCAGGCATTTACCAATAAATCTCCCAATGAAGCGGAAAACTTTCTCTTCGATAAGGGATTAAGTCAGGTTAAGGAAATACTCCAATATCCAGCAGGATTACCAGTTGTGGTTATCTGAAATAGTATGGAGAGATACAATTGTGCAGACCGATATTATCATGAGTGCAAAGAGATTATCCCACAAACTCAGTCAGGACGAAGTTGATGGGGGCTATATTAATCAGTTGCTGTCATATATTATTCAACAGAATCTGATAGACGGGAAAGCTGCTATTGAAAAGTTCAAAGCACTGATCGAAGCCATGCCGGATTCAGGCTTTGGCAAAAGGCAGCGCGGGAAATATGCCGCTATTTTTGACAAAGCAAGAGAAGTTCTCTCCAGTTTCAAGAACCAGGGAGATTCCAGGACTTTATTGGAACTTCCATTGGAGGAGATTATCCAAATCCTCGGCTGGACAGCTAAGCTAATGAAATATGAAGGAGGAAAGAGATAGATATGGGAAAAAATGTTCTGATTTCATCATTAGGCTATGCGCCTGGATCAGTTACAGGAACCGTTGACGCAATAAAATGTTTCGATGGTGAAGAGATTCATGAAGTGATTACTATCTCCACTTCTGAACCCCAGATCGTGAATATTGCTGTCAGGCAAATCCTTGAAACTGAGTTTAAAAATACTCAATATTATCCGAACGGTATTGAATATTCTAACGTAAAAATCAACTCTAGAGATATCAAAAAGGATGAAGACAATATACAGTTTCTTGAAAAGTTTGTGTCTCTTTTTAGAGAAAATATAGAAGACAGCGAAATAGATGGCATTTATATAAGTTTGGCCGGTGGCAGAAAAACTATGGCTTCTCTGATATTTATCGGGGTTAAGCTTATTGTAGACTGCTATGAAGATGATGAGAATTCTAAAGATAAATTCAGAGAGATAACTCATCTGATAGTGGATGATCCGGATGTTGAAAGAGAAGGTGTCATTGAATACTTAAAGGATGCAAAAGGCACAGAATTTTATAATAAGTGTATGCATCCTGTTAGCATAATTGGAAAAGAAAAAGTTAAATTAATCAAGTTGTCTGGTATCTTCAAAAATGCAGATGAACTAAGAGAAGAATGTAAGAGACTCCGAAACGGTGAGATAGATATAAATGTTTTAGCCAGATACATGATAAATCAATAATTATGACAAGTATAGGATAATTTGCCATGACTCAGTCAATGGGAATATTCCAATATGATCCAAATAATAAGAAGTTTATAGCGAAGATTGATGGAAAGCAGATAGGTGATATATACTTTGACAAATCCGATTTAAAGCTACATTTCTCTACTGGTGAAGCATTTGAGTTGAGAAAAGATAATAAAATCTACCTAAAAAAGAAATATTTCTCGAAGATAACTCAAGATACATCCGATAACGTGGAGAAATTCAAGTCTATTATATTATTCCAGAATTTTCTGAAAGAATCTGCCAAAATAATAGATAGAAAGGACTTTATACCAAAGATTCCTGAAAGGATTTTTTTATGTCAATGTTTTATTGAGCTTTTAGAAGAAAACGACTTTCATTTGTCACAGTATAGCGATACTTATGTAAAGCTTCTCAAACTGAACCTCAAATTGGCCGAGGAAGATTACCAAACTTGGGATGCCAATGACGATTTATATTACGCCCTCAGAAAGTGGCTGCATGTATGTATGGATTTCAATTATACTGCAATTGAGGATCAGGGCTACAATCGTGAGTCAGAAATCAATAAAGCCATCTTTAATAATGGAAAAATCAAGAATCATCTTCTTAAATCGGATGATGAAAGATTTCAGACATTACTTAGAAAAGTGGCTAGAGATTGGTTTATGAAGTCAAGATACGATATGATAAGCGCAGGTAAGATATTTTGGCATAGAAACATAACTAAAAAGAAAAGCAATCATAATTCTTTGCCGGGGTTTTGGATATCC
>WJIO01000405.1 GCA_014730235.1 Candidatus Poribacteria bacterium | reverse complement strand
CAACAAGAGAAGAATTGGAGATGTTACCGGGAATAGGCCCTGTTAAAGCCCAATCAATAATTGCCTATCGCGAGAAAAATGGAAAATTCAAAAAAATTGATAATATTATAAACGTAAGTGGTATCGGACCCGCAACACTGCAAAAAATACAGGACAAAATTACTATTGGTTCTAATCTCTGATACTTACCTTTAAAATGTCCTCACTCAATACTGATGGACACCAATATTTCTCAATGTGTTCTATGACCAGTTCGGTTCCTCTCTTATGACTTACATATGGTGCTTTTTCCGGGTTATACATAGCATCGGTAATGTCTCTTACCAGTATACATCTAATACCCCATTTCGTCATCTGACGTATACCGAAGGATCGTCCTAATACGCACATATTTGTATGGACACCCATAATAATAAGATTTTTAATACCCTTCAGATGTAAAAGATTATAGACTTCCTGACCGTTATCAGATATAACATCATCGCCCTTTATTTCAATGGCCGGATGCTGACGTGACCAAGCCTTATGCCAGGGTTTTTCACCGGTATCACAACCGCCGTCAGAGTCATCTATAGGTAGAGTAGGCTCTGATATTTCCAATGGTTCAGGTGGTTCTGAATGGGGTAATTCCAGCACTCTTTTTCTATAAGGTGTGTCGGCGTAAAAATCCAGTGTATCCGATGGTGAATGTATTATCTGAACGCCGTTATCCCGGGCGGCTGCAATTGTAGAGTTGGCTACAGGGGCCATAGCGTCCACCCTTTCAGTAGCACCTTTGCACCAGTGTTTATTCCACATATCGCATATCAATATGACCGTTTCAGAAACCGGGAAATCTTTTTTCAATGTAACTTCATCCCACATATTACTTCCCTTAAAAGTTTCAACCCTGGTTCTCAGGTTAAGATTAAGGATTAATTTATGTCCTTCTTTTTCTCCGTTGTTGCCATAAATGATTACAGAAAAACCGATACATGTAACTAATATTTCTGTCAGCATATTTTCCCTCCGTAAAAATAAGAACAATTAAACTGTTTTCAAAATTTTCATTTTTTAGTAATCGTTAAAAAATGAAAAATGTGTGGTTCTTCCGGTTTTAGTGTGGTAATAATTTGAAAATTCTCTCAGCCTGTCATTCCTGCGAAAGCAGGAATCCAGAAAAAATACTGTTTTAGAAGACTGGATTCCTGCTTTCGCAGGAATGACAACATAAAGAAGTTCCTTATCTTTACCACACTGAACCCGGAAGAACCACGATTATTTTTAGTATAACATTATGGATAAAAAAAATATACAGTAAAACTGCATTGAACTACCACAGAGCTTGTGTTATATTTAGGTGTCCGATTATTAGCATGAAATGTAAAAAGGGGGGAAATTATGAATAAAGATCGAATATCACGCAAAAAAGCATTCTTTGGGTTGCATTTCGACCTTCATCCCGGCAAAAATGACACGCAACTGGGTGAAAATATAACCGAAGAAATGATCCAGAACCTTCTTCAGAAAGTCAAACCTGATTACGTTCAATACGATTGCAAAGGCCATGCAGGTTACACCGGTTATCCAACCAAAGTAGGCTGTGCATCACCGGGGATCAAGAAGGATTCTCTTGCTATATGGCGCAAAGTTACAAAGGAAAACGGCGTAGCTCTGTTTATCCACTATTCAGGCGTTTGGGATTCAGTTGCTGTGGAACATCATCCCGAATGGGCATGTGTAAACGCCGACGGCAGTGTAGATAAGAATATCACCAGCACCTACGGCCCCTACGTTGATAAACTTCTTATACCACAACTCAAGGAAGTGGCTGACACATATGACCTGGACGGCGTATGGGTAGATGGTGAATGCTGGGCAGTTAAACCTGATTTCAGTGATACAGCTAAAAAAGCCTTTACAGAAGCTACGAGTATAGATAAAATTCCCACAAAGCGAAGCGAACCTCACTGGATGGAATATCTCGAATTTCAACGGGAGAATTTCAGGGGTTATCTGAAAAAATATATGGACGCTCTTCATGAACACAAGCCCGGTTTTGAGATCACCAGCAACTGGATGTATAGCACCCTCGCACCAGAGGTAGTAACTGTGCCGTTGGATTTTATCTCCGGCGATTTTTCACCCAATGATTCTGTAAATACAGCCCGACTGGAAGCCCGATATATATCCTCTACAGAGATGCCCTGGGACTTGATGGCCTGGGGATTCAATAAAGGTGAAAACTGCGGTTTTACCATCAAAACCGCAAGGCAGTTGAAACAAGAAGCCTCAGTGGTTCTTGGTCAGGGCGGCGGTTTCCAGATATATTATCAGCCCACCAGGGCCGGATGGTTTGACGACTGGATGGTTGATATTATGGCGGAAGTGGCCCAATTCTGCCGGGAAAGACAGGCCGTATCCCACAAGACAAAACCATTACCTCAGATTGCTGTCCTCCTTTCCAAAAACAGTATTTACGATCAATCAGACCGACTGTTCGGCCCCTGGGGATCCCTGCTGGCACCAGTGGAGGGAATTTTACATATACTTCTGGAACTGCATTACTCTGTTGAAGTCATGGCAGAACATAAGCTCATGAAAAATCTTAATAAATATCCCGTGGTTGTCCTGCCTGAATGTCATATCATAACTGATGAAATGAAGGCAACTCTTCTGGATTATATTCAGAAAGGCGGTCAATTGCTTGTTATCGGGTCGGAAACGGCTTCCCTATTTAAAGATTCTCTTGGTGTTGAATTTACCAGCGATCCGGCTGAAATCACCACTTATGTCCAGTCTGATAAGGCCATGTCATGGCTTGGAGGAGTCTGGCAGTCGGTAAAACTACAATCGGCGGAAGTTTTGGGAAAACGTTATCCCACCCGGGACAGTCGTGGAGAGGGTGAACCAGCATTAACGTTAACAGGCATTGGTGAAGGCCAGATAGCGGGAGTTTATGGGCCTGTTGGTAGTGTATATAATCGTTCTCATTATCCCGCAATAAGAGATTTTATGTCAAAAGCCATGAAACGCCTGTTACCTGAACCTGTGGTTGAGCTTAATGCTCCGCCGTGTGTGGATGTATCCGTCAGAACAGATGGTAAAAGGACACTGATTCATCTGGCAAATACTGCCGGTATGCAGATTTCTAATAAATACGCGGTGATTGATTTTACGCCGTCTATTGGGCCGATTGGTCTTAACGTCAGGATGGAGAAGAATCCGCAGAGGGTGTATATGGCCCCGGGAAATGATGATATAGATTTTATATGGGAAAATAATCAGGTAAAACTGTCTTTACCTGTGCTGGATATTCACTCTGTAGTTGTCATAGAGTAAGGGAATACGGATTTTCGCAGCAGAATGGTTGTGAAAGGTCAAACTCTCAGAAGAAGGAAGTCTATGGCTTAGGCAACAGACCTTGCAGGACTGATACTCACTTCCTGGTGCGCTTGTATTTTGTCTATATCATAGAACACGCAAAGGCATGGCTGGCTGAGGACATGAAGGAGTCATACACCAGTAGTCCGGTTGATTTCCTGAAGGCATCAAGTCTATAGAAAGCCCTTGACTATCAGCACTTGATTGAGTTTGTTAGTGGCTTTTAATAGTTACATATATACCACAATAACTCTTTCAATAGGTGTAGCACTTTTTCATTGTATCATTCCTGCGTACGCAGGAATGACAAGCTGAGAAAATTTTCAAATTATTACTATACTCAAGCCGGAAAAGCCAAAGTTTTCACGGACATAAATTTTATGATTGCGTTAAACAATAGTAATTTGATTTTTTACATGGAGGCATAGATATGCTTAAAGTTGGTGTTGTAGGTTGCGGTGGTATAGGATTAAAACATTCTCTGGCTTATCAATCCCACCCGGAATCTGAACTGGTATGTGTTTGTGACATGGTAAAAGAAAAAGCTGACTCCCGGGCCCAGGATTTGGGTGTAAAGGCATATTATTCCGTTAAAGATATGCTGACGGCTGAGGATGATCTGGATGTAGTAGGAGTAATTACGGCTGATCACCTGCACTTTGAACCTGTTATGGAAGCCCTGGAAGCCGGAAAGCATGTCCTGGTGGAAAAACCCCTCTCCATGGATATTAAGGAAGCCGAACAGATGGTGGCCAAAGCTGAGGAAAAGGGAGTTCAACTGGCCATAGATTATAACCGCAGATGTTCATCAACAT
>WJIO01000404.1 GCA_014730235.1 Candidatus Poribacteria bacterium | reverse complement strand
TGTGATTGCATAGTCCATCACACTCTCCTTTGTAATTTCTGAGAGTTGATGATTACTGGGCTGAGGGGTATTGATGCTCAGAATTATGCTACCCTTACCCATCGCTGTTAAAGGCTTGGGAATTTCTGAGAAGACTCCGTTTTCAAGGGGATTGAAACCAAATCAGCGAAAAAAGCACCGACGTCCTCTGGGTCCGTTAGAATAGTAGACCCGTTTTCAAGGGGGATGAGATATAAATAAATAGAGATAGAGTGATATTTATGGATATTAGAGACTGGGAATTATCTCTCAAATCTTTTATAATGATTTTATATTCAATTATAGATATAAGGGTAGCCTGGGGGAAGTTTATGTAGGTAGGGTATTATTAAACTTCATATGCAGCAAAATCTTCCGGATTAGAACCAGCAGGAATCTCACCTATTCTCCATCCTTTTGCTGTGGTTTCACAAAAATAATATTTTTTATCTCCTAATTGAAAAAAAGTTCCGGGAAAACCTTCTGCTCCAGAAACACCTAAACAAGCGTGTTTTGAACTGATTAATATAACTACTTTGTGTAGTAAAGACTTATAAATTGATGCAGCCAGTATTGAAAAGCAATCGCAGTCTCCTTTACCTTCCCTGAGTGTTTCTATAGGATATCGCCAGTAATCCCTATTTTCTTCTTTACTTAAGTCATATTCCAGGCTTTGGACAAAGGCCAGAACATTACTTACTTCCTCATAATCTGTTAATTCCCTGGTTTTAGTGGTTCGAACAAAATAGGATGTTGCCTGCAGGACTTCATCTGTCAAACCTTTATTCACAAGCTCGTTAATTATTTTTTCATAATCAGGTATATTAGGCCAATTATTAAATGGATTTCTTTGCATATATTCCTGGTATTCATCCAGATCAATAATTAAATTTATCCTGCCTTTTAGCATGTGACCGGGTTGACGCGTAAACTCCCATTCATACACAACATTTTCCATATTATTCACTATTCGATCTTCATCTGGTTTTTCAACTTCATCAGGATCAATTTCTCTGTATCCTGCTTTTACCAACCAAAGCTTAATATCTTTGGTAAGAAGTAATCCGAATCCCGCAACTCCAAAAAATGCTAAAGGAAATAAAAATTTATCAGTAATCATGAAAAATATAGATATTGCAATAGAAAGGACAAATCCGATTAAGTCTACTGCACCAGGTGTACCTGTGCGTCGGTTTATTAGCTCCATTGCAGAAGGGAGTTTTGGAAAAATCCCGGGGTAAAATCTACCAAGTACCTGAGAGAGCAATAAATACAGAACCAACCAACTTGAAATTATAGTCAATAAATAGGAATAAGTTGGGCCTATAGAAGGAAATATAAGCACATATTTTTTCAATAACCACCCGACTGGTGTAAGGTATATTACCAAAGCAAATAATATTGAAATATACAAGGCAAAGTTAGGACGCTTGTCACCTTCACCTTCCATAACCAATTGAACATCAGATGGGGCTTTCATCATCTATATCTTCCCTATGTATTTCATCATTAGTATTAATACCGGAATCATCAGCATTATTTTTTCGGTCTATTGGATCATTAAGAGATTCCCATTCATCTATATTGTGGATTTTTGACTTATCTTTATGTTCTTGATATGCCTGGTTCCAGATAGAAAATATCTTTACAGAACCAAATGATATATTCCATGCCACCTGAAGCAAGGCAAAGCTTTTTCCCATAGATGCCGGTATTTGTTGAGTCTTTTCTGATTCTGATATAATTGAAAGTTGATCCAATATTGTTTCTTCTTCATCGGGGTAGAGCAGGAAATTCATGCTGCTTTTTGGTTTTGGGATCATATATGGAGCGGATATATCCAACATTTTTTTTGCAATATCTAAGTTGTTCTTTTGAGAATTATTTTTCAGGAGATCTGATATCTTTATATTTTTTATGTAGTTATAACCATCTTTAGAATAACTTTTTAGCATCGTTATGAAATCTTCTCTGCCCATTTCATCAATAGCAAGTTTTGACCAATTATCAAATATACCAATTCCAGCAAGATCTCTAATTTCATTTTCCCACGACACTGTATCATCATCCTTATAATGAAAGTCTGGTTTATTATCAAGGAATTGTATTATTGAGTATTTGAAGCGAGATTCTCTAAATGTCTTTTCTGGATATATTTTTTCTAATTCTTCCCTGATTTCATCAAGAACATTTCTGTAAGTTTTAACCTGGTCAATAAATGATAAATCGTTTTCGTAATCTGAGTTATCATCTTTATTATCAATTATCCTGAGATACTTTTTATAAAGGTTTTCCATTTTCTTCTTGATATAATCTTTAAGAGATATAGTTAAGTTGTCCAAAACAGCTTTCATATAGTCTTCAGTTCTATTACGGATTTCTGCTCTTGATCTGGCAATAACTAAAATACCAATTGCTATACAAAATATAAAAGCGACAAAAAACCATATCCAACCAAATGATAAAAAACCTATATTCATGATACTTTTTGATATTGTAAAAAGGTTAACTACCTTGCGCAGTGCATAGCCGCATATAACACCCAGGAGAAAATATCGCAATAATACAGCAGTCCATAAAGGACGGTTTTCTATTTTATCTTTCAAATTATCATGGTAGGATCGCAGGTTTGATAATTTTTTGTGTAGTCTATCAATAGGATTAACCGGATTTCCATATAAACTATTTTCTAAATCATCCAGAGTTGTGAATCTTTCCAGATAATCACTTGCTTCTTTTATTCTTTCCCATAAATTCGACAAAAACCCCTCAGCTTTACTTATAGATGGATTTTCTCTATTTGTTATTATAGATGTGATTTTATCAGCGAGTTTTTCTTTAACATTCTTCAATATGGATAACTGATTTGAATCTACACGTTTTACAAACATTCGGTTTAATTGATTTGACAGATAATCACCATAATTCGATATCTGTTTTGGCAGGATTTCCAAAGGAATTTCATCAAATAATAGTTGATCAAACCTGACTTTCATGATCATGTTGTCGCCGGTTTCATCCCAACTTACCATATTTTCATATACGCCATTTGCTTTAAGGTTGCTGAATTCTATAAAATCCGTAATTTCCTGTGGGTAAATACTATCTTTTTTATCAATATAGTATTTTAATAGTAGTATGGAGAATTCATGAGTTTTATTTTCAATTATATCATCTACAGGTAAATTTACTTTACACACTCCTGCAGACAGGAATTTTTCTCTGGGATCATCCATAAAACTTTGTATTCTATCTAAAACATCCGAGCATATCAGCGATTGTATAATCTCAATTGCCAGATATATAAAGTCCTCTCTTGACAATATAAGGGATTCTTCCATACCATCAGCAGGATCGTAATTGGATGGAAATAGAAGAATAACCTTTTTAAATATATCCAGGCTATAAATTTCCTTTAACCAGGCATAGCAACCACTATCTTCTGAAGAAGTGCCAAAAGGCAACATGATGATACCAATATTGTTTATATCCAGAACTCCAACAGCGATCCTTTTATCAACATTTTCCCTAACTTTTCCTGGTATTGTCACAGAATATTTTCTGAATTTTGGATTATCAATTTCCCCAACATAAAGAAGATTGATTTTATTGGATTGGTTATCCATAAGCAAAGTTTCTGTGTTTGAAACAACAGATTCAATAATATCATGTTCTGTTTCACCACAGACAATTACAGCTTCATCAATCTCGTCTGTTAATTTACGCAGGTTTTTATATATATCTATTTTGGGATCGCCCAGATAGATTATAATAGATGTGATAAGCATAATTTCCTAAATAATATCAGGTGGAATTGGTTCAGGAGTGAGAGTATTCATGTAATTATACAAAACTTTCCCCAGGCTATCGATTACATCCTGTTCATCAGGCTTATTAGATGATCTTTGATAGGTCTCCTTAACAGCTTCATAAAATTCGTTTAGTTTCTTTAGCAAAATATCTCTATTGGTGTTTTCCACCAATATTTCCATAAACTGTTTTGCCGTATCAATCATATCCGGTCTGTTATAAAATCTTCGCAAAGCTTCAATTCTCTTAACGCCTAAATTAGCTTT
>WJIO01000403.1 GCA_014730235.1 Candidatus Poribacteria bacterium | reverse complement strand
GTCGTAGGATTTGCGGCTCTGGTGGTGTTTTCCATCCAGGCTGGGATGGCTGTGTGGATAGCAATAGTCTTTTTTGTGTTATATTTTGCCATATCAATCGCCATAACCCGGCTTAGGGCAGAATTGGGCGCGCCGGTACATGATCTGTGGTCGGTGGGATCAGCGGGAACAGATTCCTTTGTATCCACATTCTTCGGTACGCGCCGCCTTGATCCACGAAATCTGACGGCTTTGACGCTTTTTTACGGTTTTAACAGAGATTATCGGGGACATGCAATGCCCCATCAACTGGAGTCTATGAAAATTTCCCATAGCCTTAATCTTGGTTGGAAACGATTTGGCACAGCAATAATCATTGCAACTTTTATCGGAAGCGTAACATCTGCCTGGGCATTTCTCCATTCTTATCACACCATAGGGTTTCACGGCGGATTTGGCTGGGAGACACACAACAGACTGCAAAGGTGGTTCTTTTACCCATCGCCGCCGGATTTTGCTGCATTGGGTTTTCTTGGTTTTGGTGTTATATTTACCATAGTACTTATGATCCTTCGACTTAGGTTTATATGGTTTCCACTGCATCCTCTAGGTTATGCCCTGGCTCCTAGCTGGTCTATGAATTTGATATGGTTTCCCCTTTTGATCAGTTGGGCAGTTAAGTTGCTTGTGCTAAGATACGGGGGTCTCAGCACATTAAGACGATTTATACCGTTTTTCCTGGGTTTGATACTGGGAGAATTTATTGTTGGTGGTTTCTGGACTTTGATAGGGATATTTATCCATGTCCCGACTTATGCTTTTTGGATTTAAGAATAGTGAGGTATTTTAATGAGAAAACCCTCAAGTATGAATTTAACAGAGGGGAGTATAATCAGCAGTATATGGCGGCTTTCGCTGCCGATAATGATAGGTAATATATTACAAAACCTGTTTAGCATCGTAGACATGATATTTGTGGGAAAGCTGGGGCCTTCGGCGGTGGCGGCTGTGGGTATGAGTGGTGTTATACTGGGGATGCTTTATGTGGTAATCTTTGGTATATACACTGGTAATATTGCACTTGTCTCAAGGTTTTTTGGCGCTAATCAGAAAGAAGAAGCTGAGCATGTAGCTGTACAATCCCTTTATCTGGGGGTGTTTTTCTACGCAATAGTGGCGTTAATTGGTTATCCATCGGCAAAACCTTTACTGGAGCTTCTCGGTGCCAGCGATGCAGTAGTAGATCATGGGGTCAGTTATATCAGAGCCATGTTTCTTGGCTCATTTACCATGATCCTTTCCATAATAATGGCATCCATGTTTCGGGCGGCTGGAGATGCCAGAACCCCATTAATTGCTCTGGTTATATCAACTTTAATAAACATAGGCCTTGATCCCCTTTTAATATTTGGAATATGGGTATTTCCGGACTTGGGTGTTGCTGGTTCAGCCTGGGCAACTGTTATTGCAAGGGGTTTAGGTGTTCTCTTATATTTATATTTCTTTTTTACAAAGGAAACTATAATAGACTTGCGATTTGATGGTGAAAAGCCGAACCTTTCGACTATGGGAAGAATAATGAAAATAGGAGTTTTTTCTTCCCTTCAGGGTATATTGAGAAATTTATCCGGTCTTGTATTGACTCGTGTGGTGGCCATTTATGGAACTTTTGCCATAGCTGCTTATGTGGTAGTAATGAGACTTCAGTTTGTTGTTTTGATGGTTGGCTTTGGTCTGGGTACGGCTGTTTCTACCCTGGTTGGTCAGAATCTCGGTGCCGATAAACCTGATAGAGCGGCAAGAACAGCATGGATAATAACAGGAATCGGGGCAGCCATCATGGTTTTTATGGGTATAGTATATATCATATTTGCCAGAAGCATTATACCCATTTTTAATGACCATCCGGAAGTATTAAGAATTGGAACGGTTTACCTCAGGATCGCCGCTGTTGCCTTCGGATTCATTGCATTGGCCATCATTCTAGGTAGAGCTTTAAATGGTGCAGGAGATACTTTATCACCTATGATCATGACCGCTATCGGACTTCTGGCCTTCAGAATCGGACTTTCCCTGTTATTAGCCCAGCGATATGAACTTATGGGTATCTGGCTTGGTATTGCCATATCCAGCATTATTCAGGGTTTGATGACCGCTGGCTGGTTCAGTATAGGTCGCTGGAAGCATAAGAAGGTTTAGGGAGTGATCTGGAATCCGTGATTCGTAAACAGAATGTAGGTTGGGTTGAGTTTGTGAAATCCAACATCAACTTGATGCTTATAAGATTTTGCAGACTGCCTCAAGCTTTTTCAAAAAGCTTGAGCAAAAAGGAATAAGAATTTACCAGGAATGATGAATTTTATAATTAAACATAGAATAAAATGACTAATAGCTGCAATCCTGAGAAAAACAGGGAATATTAAATATTATGGCTCTTCCGGGTTCAGTGTGGTAAAAGATAAGAAACTTCTTTATGCTGTCATTCCTGCTTTCGAAGTAATGACAAGCTGAGAGAATTTTCAACTATAATCACACTAAATCCGGAAGAACCAATATTATTATGGAAGAATTAGAGTGATGATATACTTTTTTTGTTTTACTGCAATAATAGCATTATTTGCTTACAACGGGAGTGCTGATATGGACAATTCTGGCAGTGAATGGCCTATGGATCGTCATGATCCCCAGATGACCGGTCATACGGAATTAAAGGGTAAGATGGCTGAAACACCGAAATTGCTCCAGCGTCATTATCTTGGAATGTGGGCTAATCACCTGGTGGTTAATTATTCTGATGATAAAAATGAGGAAGTCAGTATACCAGAAGAGATTTTCGGGAATGGTTATTTGAGCAGAACAAGCATTGAATGGGGTTTAAGCCAGCCTTCCGTTGATATTGATGGCAAAGGCTCTATGACAAATAAAACTAATCAATCAGCCGTTAGACTGGCAAAACTGCTGCCGGATATTCCGGGATACCAGAAGGTGGAGTTTGACAATGCCTTTAGCATAGGCGCGGAGGAAAACTACGGTCGCATGTATGCCTATGACAAAGGTGCGGACAACCCCCGGCTGGTATGGCAAACTGAGCGGATCAAAGATATGTATTCCCCGGTAGTGGCTATTGCTGATACTGATCTGGACGGGCAGGATGAAGTTATTCTTTTAACCCATTATCATCTGGCTATTTATGATGCCCTTACCGGCAAAGAAAAGGAAAGCGTATCCTGGAATGTAGGTAGGAACTATGGTCAGCTTGATGTGGTGGACGTAAACAGTGATGGCCGTCCGGATTTTGTTATACAGGCCGATGATCCGCCGCACTTGGAGTATATTGCAAACAAACCATCAGGTCTGGAAATGGTCTGGTCGCATAAATATTTGAAAGACGAAGGTGATGTGGCTGTTCCCAGAGAATTTTACCTGCAAAACCTTCCCAATACAGTCCGGGACCTGGATGGTGATGGTAAAATAGAATTCGCTGTAAATATCCACGATTTCAGGGAAGAAGGACGGTGGCGGGTTGTAGTCTTTGATGTTATAACAGGTGAAGTTAAATACGAGATTCAGGATCGCTACCTGTGGGCTGTGGCTGATCTGGATTCGGATGGATGTTTTGACTTCTTCATGAGTGAAGCCCTGGACAAGACTATTGATCGCAGATCAAGGCTTTTTGTTTCAACTCTCAAGGATAATCAGGTTATACAGCGATGGGAGAGCGATGATAAAGGACGTTTTTGCATGCGTCCTTACTTTTTCCCGGACAATGTGAACAGCGCAAGCTCCCGGGGGCCTGTTACCCGTTCGGTTCTGGTTACAAATGGTTATGGTGATGTAGAGGGATTTTTTGTTTCTGTGGGTAAAAAGCTCCTGCCTGTTGATGGCAAGGAATATAAAACCAAATTTACCGTAACAAGCCCTTCTAAAACGCCGCCTAAAGCCCTGGCAGCGAGTTCTGATCTGGGTATCCTGGTTGAGGTAAATGCTGAATCGGGAAATATCGGTCTGGAAAATTCTGCGGCCAAGATAAAATCTCATTATCAAAAAGGGAATTTCAGGGCAACACCTGCTGTGGCTGACGTGGATGGTGATGGCAAAAACGAGATAATTGTTGAGGATGCTGAGGCATTTATCCGGGTTATGCGTCTTGAAGATAACAACTTTGAAACGCTGTGGAAATTCCGGGCATCGGCTCAACCTGTGTGGGTAACATGGAAAACTGATCATGCGCCTGTGTCGGTCGTTGATCTGGACGGTGACGGGAAGAAAGAGATTATCTGCTGTGATAACGGTGATGAAGAGCATACCACTATATACGCTTTACGTCATGAAGGTTCAGTTTACTGGAAATCGGAGTTTGACTGGATCGCTCCAGGACTTACCGAAACTTTCAGAGTAGGCTTATTCAGGAAGGAGGGTTGGGATGTTTTGGTTACCATACAGGCCAACACTCAACCCGAAATGCTTTGCCTGGACGGCAGGACAGGGGATATACGGTGGCATAGGAAGATATGGCGAGATGATACAGGCAAGGCCTGGCCTTATCCCAACAACTATGTTTGTTTTGACAATAACGGCGATGGTTACCATGAGATATACGGCAGTTATGCCTATATTTATTATGCACTGGATGGCAATACCGGCAAACCTTTTCAGAAACCGGTAAATATATGGAGTGATGTATTCAAACGCTGGCAATCTTATTCTACACCTATTCCGGCGGATTTTGATGGTGATGGTAATACTGAATTCCTGCTGGCCTCGTTTTCCTTTGCCATCGGCGGCATAGCTATTATGACCCCTGAATGTGATATATTGTGGGAAAAAGCCCTAAGTAATGATTTTGGCGCTCGCGGTCTACAAGGTGTCGGTGACTGCGATGGTGATGGAATCCCGGACATCGCCTTTTATCATCTGGACGGCAGGATCGCCTGTTACGACGGCAAAACAGGGCAGGTAAAATGGGAAGTGAAAGACCTTAAAAGTCATGGTTCCATGAGCGGCGGACACTTCGCTAGTGGAGATATTGATTCCGATGGTTACGATGAATTCTTATATCCCCTGGGATCAAACGAGTTAATAGCTCTGGATCATCATGCTGATAATCATGTTCTCTGGCGTGTGGTTTTATCGGCTGATCCGGGAACGCCCATATTGGCAGATGTGGATGGCGATGGTCTAGCTGAAATTCTGGTCTGCACCAGCGATGGATTTTTGAATGTTCTGGATTAATTATTCAGGTTGTTACATTTAGGAAGACGATTGTTTGTTCCATAAGTGAACACTTTTGGGTTTTAAGTAGGTCAAAAATAGCTTTTTTGTTTCTTTGTTTGTATAAAATCAGATTGTCATAATAAAGGGCTTGATAAATAAATTGTCGGGTGTTATGATAAATATAAAATGGGTGATTTAGTAAGTTTAATAAATGTGGCTCTTCCGGGTTTAGTATGGAAATGAAGGAAATTCTACTGGTTAAGTAAGAGCATATCTACTTCAATAAGTCATTCCTGCGCAAGCAGGAATGACAAACATAGGATGTTTTTTCTTAATTAGACAATGTTTTTTACATTACCACAATAAACCCTGAAGAACCAATAATATTATTAAACTCATTTATTTTACCTGTTGGTTTTATTGTTTAAGTTTAGGAGGATAAAATGAGAAGTGAATTATCCAGAAGGCTGGAAGCGGAAATAAGCAAAATGGAAATTATAGATCCACATACGCATTTGCAACATCCAACGCCTTCAGCCGGTGTTATCGGGAATATATTTGGCTACCACTACATCAAGATGGAGCTATCTACAGCCGGGATGGATGTGGAAACGTTAATGGACGATTCCCTACCACCTGATGATTTTTTAAAGAATGCTTTGCCATATATACCAAGAATCCAGAATACCACTACCTGGTGGGGCTTTATGACAATATGCGAAGCCCTGGGATTTAAAGATAAAGTCATAAACGAGGAAAATTGGCAAGATCTATGCGAGATATCATCTGAAACCATGAGTCAGGATGGCTGGTATAAAAAAGCTCTGGATAGTATAAATATAAAAAAATCGTTTTTGACAAATCTGCCTGATGAGGATATGACAGGTTGTGATATGGAATATTTTGTCCCAAGCTTAAGGACAGACGAATGGGTTCTGGAAATTGACCAGGATACCACCCGCGAGAAGCTTGAGAAACTTACAGGATCATCGGTAAAAAATCTCGGTGATGTTAAAAAAGGTATAAAGCAGATCGCTCAAAAGTTCGTAGGAATCGGGGCCGCATCCATGGCCATATCACTACCTCCTGATTTTCAGGCTTTTGTGGTGGCAGAATCAGATGCTGCTGGAATATATGATAATATACTGCAGGGAAAACGCGTTACAGATTATGAATTAACCCGGTTAAAATCTTATATGCTTTATAGTCTGTTTGAGGTTTGTGATGAATTTAATCTGCCGTTCCAGATGATGCTGGGTGTGGATCGAAAGATACATAAAAGGCTGGAATGGGATGGGTTTTCTACCCGGATGGATATGATGAAAACCTTCCGGGATGCTCTGAACCGATTCCCCAACGTTAAGATGATTTTCAGTATTCTTAATACTGTTTTGACTCATGAGCTTGCTATATATGCAAAGACTTTTGCTAACTGCTATGCCGCCGGTCACTGGTGGTATACCTTTTATCCATGTATCATAAAACCTATGATACTGGAAAGACTTCAGGCTGTACCTTATCCAAAACTTGTGGGCTGGTATTCGGATAGCTATTATGTTGAATGGACTATAGCAAAAATTAAGCTGTATATCCAAACTTTTTCTAATACACTAGCTGATATCGTTGAAGACGGTTATATGGACGAGGACATGGCCCTTAAAGTGGCAAAAGCTATGCTCTGGGACAATAATATAGAGATATTTGACTTGAAAGTATAATGGTTTTATCGGTAAAAGATAAACTTAGCATGACATGTTTGCCGATGATTCCATGTGAAAGTTAAGCGGTTTAAAATTCCATAGATAATTGGTAGGACGAAGAGCTTGCTGAGCCTTTCTGTTAAAATCATTTGCAGGGCTCAGCAGGAGCTTCACCCACCTGATAATTAACTAAACTGCTTAACAGAAATCGGGGTAGTGTCTATGCAAAGATGGATATTATGTGTGCTTGTTATCTTTGTATTTGTCACTAATGCCCGGTCAGAAGGTGATGATCGGGTAGTCATATCTCTGGATTATACGTCGGGAAATATAGATTATCTGTCCGAATATATACGTGACTGGATGATATTAGGACCATTTTTCCCGAATGATATTGGAAGAGACTTTCTTGAGGAATACAGCAGCCAAAGAAATGTTGATCCATTAATTATCAGCAACCCACCAACTGCAAAAAGTCCAAAACCTACCTGGAAAAAACACTCCTCCCGAGGTGATATTGTAGACTTCCAGAAAGCAATAGGCTATCACTCCAATTATACCGCGTATGCCTTTTGCTACCTCAGAACCGCCACGCCTGGGGAATTCCGTTTTCTCATGGCCAGTAATTCAGCCTTTGTTATGTGGATAAACGGAAAAGAAGTCTACAATAATCCTCTATCCGGCAAACTAAAGATTGATGGAACATCCTTTACGGCAAACCTCAAAAAGGGATTAAACTCATGCATCATAAAATTTTCTACATCAGGCAATTCCTGTTTATTTTCTATAAGGGCATTGAAAACTTGCAGCGCAGTGGTTTCCGGTGTGATTGTTGAAAGCGATGGAATACCTGTATATAACGCAGATGTAAGATTACAACGCAAAGGTAAGGAAGTTGCCAGAGCAACTTCTGATTATCGGGGACGTTACCGTCTTTTGATCCATCCAGTGCAGAGCATATACGACCTGTCGGCTACTAAAGGTAAATACGGCAACTGGGAGACGGGTATCCACGTTCAGGAAGGTATGTATCGCAGGCAGGATCTAAAGTTAAAACCGGCATTAAGCATTAAAGGTAAGCTCCTAATGGGTGATGGAAAAACTCCTCATGTAGCTGTACCTGTTCAGGTAATAGAATCCAATTCAGATAATAAATTACCGGTTTCCACTGTCTTAAGCAATAATAAAGGTGAATACCAATTTATTAACCTTAAACCGGGAAAATATAAGTTAAGGTGTCAAACTGACACAGGTTATGTATATTATGCCGGTGAAAATAAATATTCTACCCGAGAATTAGAAGCCAATACCATATATATCAAAAAAGGAGAAACGACTGAAGATATATCTTTTAAACTACATCCATTTAAAAAGTGGACATGGAAAAACTACACATATCTGGATGGACTTGCATACGACATTATTACAGATATTTGCGGCTCCAAATCCGATGGGAATATATGGTTTGCAACAGCCGGCGGCGGTATATCATGTTTTGATTCCAATAATTTTAAAAATATTAATACATCCTACGGTCTGGCAAGCGATAAAGTTAACGATATTCATATTGATGATCAGGGGAATATATGGCTTGCTACGGACAAAGGCTTGCTGCATTACGATAACGGCGAAATGATAGGTCTGACATCAGAAGATGGCCTGTTAAGCAACAACGTAAACTGCGTCAGTGTTGATTCTAAAGGTGCTGTATGGTGCGGCACTAATGCTGGTATTTCATCTCATGATGGTATCAGATTTTCAAATCTTACCGAGAAAGACGGCCTGGTTAATAACAATGTAAGATCAATACTTTTTGATAATAAAGGTTCTATGTGGATAGGTACAGATAGAGGGGTATCTTATTATTCTGGGGGGAAATTTACAAATTTCACAAAGTTTGATGGACTTATAAATAACAAAGTTTATGATATTTCCCTTGATCCCGATGGCTTGATATGGTTTGCAACTGACGGTGGAGCGTCTCTGTATGATGGAAATAATTTCAAGAATATCACCAAAAACGATGGTCTGGCAAGCAATTGCATCAACAGCATCTATATTGATAAGGACGAAAATATATGGTTTGGAACAAAAGGCGGCGCTTCCAGGTATGACGGTGAAAGCTTTGTAAACCTTACAACTGCCGATGGTATGCTGGATAACAACGTCAATGCAATATATCAGGATCAAGATGGATTCTTGTGGTTTGGCACAGGTAATGCCACATCCCTGAGAGGAGGTGTTTCATGCCTGAATAAAGAAATAACCTGTTTCGGGATTAAGGATGGGCTTGTTAATAACAACGTTACATCTATATGCAGTGATGAAGATGGTAATATCTGGTTTGCCACCCTTAACGGTATTTCATACTATGACGGTAAGGGTTTTGTGTCCTTTAAAGGCAGGGATAGTTTGCCCGATGACAGGGTGTGGTGTATGCAAAAATCGTCTAATAATTCACTATGGTTTGGTACCAGCGCGGGTATTTACAGATTTAGTGACGGTAATTTCATTGTGCCAGAAAAAGTCCTGTCAAATTTTGATATACGATCTATCTATCTTGATGAAGATGATGCAATCTGGTTTGGTACTTATGGAGATGGGATATTTTACTATAACGGTACCACACTAAAGAAAATTGGGGAAAAGAGCAATTTGACCAATAGTATTGTGAGAAACATTTGCCAGGATAAAAATAATATTACCTGGATTGGAACAGACGAAGGTGTCTATAAATATGATGGAAACACTGTTACAGCTTTTAACATTGAACCACGATTGATAAATAAGCACATAAATACGATTTATTGTGATTCAGAAAATCGTTTATGGTTTGGTACAGATAAAGGCGTTTTTGTATATGATGACAATCAGGTTATTCATTTTACCACAGAGGATTCCCTTTCCCATAATATAGTACTTTCTATATATCAGGATCAGGATGGTTTGATGTGGTTTGGTACTGATGGTGGAGGTGTTTCCATATATGACGGCACAGTTTGGTCTTCTCTGGATACCAGGGATGGCTTCAATAGTAACAGCATATTCTCTATATACCAGGATTCTGATGGCTTCCATTGGTTTGGAACTCAGGAAGGTGTTATAAGGTACGAAAGGAAAAAGGCATCGCCAAAAATAGAAATAGTTTCCCTTAAAGCTGATCAAAGCTATAATGCTGCTGATGTATTACCGGATTTTGAAATAGGAACAAGGATTACTATATTTTTCAATTCCATGGATTTCAGAACTGCACCGGAAAAAAGACAGTATCGCTACAGCATTGACACCGCAGAACCAAACTGGAGTAAACCCATAAAAAACACATCCATTGACTATATATTTGAAAAACCCGGTGATTATAATTTCAGAATACAGGCTATTGACAGGAATATTAACTACTCCGAACCCATAACAATAAAAATGAAAGTAGCTAAACCTCCTTTTTATAAGCACAATTGGTTTCTTGTAATAACAATACTGGTGGTTTTCCTGATACCTACATTAGCTTATACAGCATTAACAGTCCGTCAAAGAAACCGGGTATTCAAACCTTTGCCAAATCCATTTATTGTGGATCAGCCTGTATCTTCAGATAAGATGTTTGTGGGGCGAAACAACTTCATCCAGTTTATACAAATGAGGCTAAGTCGGGAAAAACAGGGTGTAATTATTCTTCTTACCGGTGAACGAAAAACAGGCAAAACGTCTATGATACTACAAATAGAGAGAGGTATTCTTGGTGAAAGAGTTTTGCCTGTTTTTGTTGATATAAAAAATGCCAAATTTACCAGGGAAGAAGAATTACTGAAGTGGATAGCTAGGGATATTAAGGAAATTATATCTAATAGAGGTTTTAATACAAAGGATTTTGATCTATCCAGAATTGAATCAAGAGAAACATTTTCTGAAGCCATTGCAGAAATGCTGAAAAATTTTTCCGGTCGTCGTTTAATTCTATTATTTGATGATTATGAAGAGATAGAAGAGCGAATTGAAAACAGAGCTTTGGGAGAGGATTTCCCAGCCTATTTGGCTGAATTGATAAAACTTATCCCTAATCTGGTTTTAATATTAACTGGCCCAAAAGCTTTCGATTCCCAAATCAGATCTTGCTGGCATTCTGTAGCCAGATTATGTTCTCATCGTCAGCTAAGGAATTTTTCCAAAAAGGATATACTGGAGCTTATAAAACCCATAGAAGGGCATGTTATTTATGCAAAAGGTATTTTCAACAAACTGCTTCGCATGACGGCTGGACATCCATATTATACCCAGTTATTATTCAAGAATCTGGTGGATAGATTGAACACGGTAGAAAGGAACATAGTAAGACAGTCGGATGTGGAATATGTGATTAATGAAATAATAGATAAGCAAAAAAGTATAATGATGGAGAAATGGAAATTCCTTGAGCCTTACGAACAGAAAATACTTTCATCTATGGCCCAAATATTAAATAAGCCCTTTGATTATAATATGCCCGGTGATCTATCTGTTTACATGGGAGACAACAAAAGCAAAAAAGTAATCGAAAGCATTATGTTCAATCTGTCCCGGAAGGGTATTCTGGAAAGAAATCTCAAAAATGATGGAAAGTGTCAATATCGCTTTAGTATGGATATTTTTAGGTTATGGGTTAGAGGGATAAGTATTTAACTTTAGGATTATTTTTATATTTTCATTTATTATTTTCTCAAAGGCCTTACTCGTTTTTGTTGCACCGCTAATGGCCTCCACTTCATTAACCGATTTTACCTTTTTATAGGGTATAATTCTTATCTCCGGTTTTATCTTCTTTCCCTTAAACTGATCCTGGAACCAATCTTCAGCAATTTGACCTCCTAAACCCGGCGTTTCATTATTTTCCAATACCCTTAAGCCTTTTATAGTTTCCATGTCTGGTTCCAGGGCTACTAAAGCGGAAATCTCCCCCCACAGACCCGGACCTTCTATCATGAAAGCAGTTTCCCCTGTTCCGGTTCTGTATATGGTATATTCATCCAATTTATGTATATTAATGGATTTGCTAAATACTTCTGTCATTTTATCTTCTTCATAATCAATACCCAGAACTTCCAGAACGCTTTTTTGTATTTTAATCTGCTGATTTTGTTGGACCACTGGTTCAGTATAGACATAAACATAATCCAGCAGTATAGTAGAAATACAAACAATTATAACCAGAAAAACAACTGTCCATATCCTGTTTTTCATGTCTCGTACCTTAATTTCATTCGATGCAATACACTTTTATCTATAAGCGGGGCAAAAATATTCATCAGGAGTATAGAGAACATCACACCTTCAGAATATACTGATAATCCCCTTATAGTAACTGTTAATATCCCCAGCATAATTCCATATACCCATTTACCCCTTATAGTCATGGTGCACGTGACCGGATCTGTTGCCATAAACATGGCGCCAAACATCAAGCCGCCAGCCAGCAGTTGGAATAATGGCGGTGCAAATATATCGGGTTTAAAAAAAGAAAGAATAGAGGATAATAATGCAACTGAGCCAAGATAAGTCAGGGGAATTCTCCAGTTGCTAATTTTTGTTACCATGAGAAATATCCCACCAATAATTATCAGTATCCGGGAGGTTTCACCAAGACATCCCGGAGCACCTCCCATAAGGAGATGCCAATAACTGGTTATTTCTCCAGAGCCTTTGAAATTTACCAGAGGTGTAGCTGAAGTTATCCCATCCGGCGAGTATGACTGAAATCCCCCAAAAATACCTTCTATAGGTTCTTGCCATTGGTTTGCCATTATAGAAGGAAATGCAATGGCTATAAATATTCTGCCTGTAAGGGCCGGATTAAAGGGGTTTTTACCTGTACCGCCAAATACCTCTTTGCCAAAAACTGTGCCAAAAACTATTCCCACAGCAACAACCCATAGTGGTATACTTGGCGGCAAGGTAAGGGGATAAAGCAGGCAGGTTACAAAAGCACCCTCGTTGATCTCTTCCTTCCGGACTGCCGAGAAAAACCATTCGGTGCTGACACCAAAAAGATATGAGACAAAGATAACAAGAAGGGCCTGCCAGCCAAAAAAATATACAGATGCCAAAGCCGATGGCGCAGCGGCTATCATAACAAAAATCATGCACCTTTTAAGGCTTATATTGTCCCGGACATGCGGTGCGCCAGAGGTTATTTCAGGAACACCAAAGTAAAATTTATCCAGGGCTTCCCAGGCCGGCTTAAATAACCCCCAGCCGGAACGACCTTCCAGTATATTTCTGCCGGTATCAAGAATTTTCCTGATTATTTTCATTTATTATTTCTTTGCCTGATTGAATATTCTCCATCAATGGAATTTTGCAGGGACAAACGTAGGTACATAATCCGCAGTCTATGCAGGTCATCAAACCCATTTCTCTTGCTTCATCCAGCATATCGTGGGTAACATAGTTATTTAGCAAATAAGGCATAAGCTCCACCGGACATGCTTCTTCACAGTAATTGCAGTATATACACGGTCTGTGTTCTCCCTTTTCGTTAGTATCAAATCGCTTTTTTATTTTGGGAAATATGGATGACAGGAAAGATGTGGAAAAAGAATCCCGTCGCACCCCCGGTCTGATGAAAGACAGGAATTCTCTATTATGATTTTCCTTAAGGATTGATAGGGAGTCTATATCCCTGGTTACAGGAATTGAAAGGTCATTACACTCTTTACCAGTAATAATACCTCCAACTATGCATCGCTTATCTTTAATATTTTTATTAGACAATATACAGATTAAAGGTGTGCCTATTCTTATCTTTACAAAACCTCTTTCAGTTATTCCATGTCCTCCCAGAACTATAATTTTTCCCACAACGGGTTTACCCTCTACCACAGAATAATAAGCGTGAATTACTGACTGGGTATCAATTATTACAGTAGAAGATGAAGAAAAACTTTCGTCCAGCAGAGTTTTTTTCAAAATTACAGGATGATCCTGGGGATATTTCGGTTTTAGTGGATGAATTTCCAGCCAATCCAGAGATTTATACAAAATTTTGATCAAATTTTCATCCCTATTATCTATACCTATATGAATTTTAGTTTTTGGATTTAGGGCTTTTTTCAGAATACAAAGGCCGGTAACAAAATTATCTATGTCTTTACCAATTATGATTTCATTATTCAGGCAATAGGGTTGAGTATAAACAGCCCGGATAATCAAATTATCCATTTCATTTACTCTGGCGGGAAAGCCTGAACCTGAAAAATATAGTATCCGATTTAATTCTTCTTTTGATATGCTCTCAAAATTGGATTTGGACTCATAAGATGAAGTCCAATCATCTTTACCATCGGATTCTATTACAACTGCTTTTGCTTCTTCTCCCGACAGATTTACAGGACATATATCCGTCACATATCCACTGATACTGGCGTGGACAGGAGAAGATTCGTTTTTGTCATCTATTCCGATTATCTGGCCGGTTTTTACTTTATCACCAACTTCTACTATAGCAGGAACTTCCCTGATATGATTATATTTTA
The DNA here is from genome assembly GCA_014730235.1 of Candidatus Poribacteria bacterium. Taxonomy (GTDB): domain Bacteria; phylum Poribacteria; class DTPJ01; order DTPJ01; family WJIO01; genus WJIO01. The sequence continues at coordinate 7,857 of WJIO01000403.1, read as the reverse complement.
GAGGAATAAAAACCTTATTAGGAAGTTCAAGTTCCCTAACTTCATTTTCAGGAGAACCCAGCAGGTTTCCGAAGTTATGACCGCCTTTAAATGTTTTTACCTTTTTAATACTCAAAGTTATTAAAGCGTTACTATATTAGCTGCTTTGAAACCTTTTAAAACGTTTCTACAGTCAAAAACCAGATCGCTGTTTTGAACAATTGAGGAGTAATTAACCTTGGTATGGTTTGTTACAATAGCACAGCAGTCTATAGATGCCAGATATTCGGCATCCAGTCCCATAGATTCCAGGCTTTTACCACCCAGATTTATATGTGAAACGTATGGGTCACTGAAAGATACTTCTGCACCTTTTTCTATCAATGCCTCAATAATATCAAGGGCGGGAGATTGGCGAGTATCGGGAACATCTTTTTTGTAGGATACACCAACTACAAGGATCTTTGAACCATTTATGCTCTTTTGTTTTTCATTCAGAGCATCACTGATCCTATATACCACAAATTCAGGCATTGTACCGTTTATCCTGCCTGCCAGTTCTATAAACCGGGCTTCAAATCCACTTTCACGAGCTTTCCATGACAGGTAAAAGGGATCAACTGGTATACAATGACCACCTAGACCGGGGCCTGGATAAAAAGGCATGAATCCAAAGGGTTTTGTGCTGGCAGCATCAATAACTTCCCACACATTTATACCCAGACGGTGACATAAAAGGGCCATCTCGTTCACCATGCCTATATTGACAATCCTGAAGGTATTTTCCAGCAGCTTTGTCATCTCAGCAACCCTGGCTGACGAAACAGATATAACATTCTGCAGCACCTGGTTATATAAAGCCGATGCAGCTTGAGTACATTGCTCAGTTATTCCACCGACTACTTTCGGGATATTATAGGCCTGATACTGTGTGTTTCCGGGATCTATACGTTCTGGTGAAAAGGCAAGGAAGAAATCTTCCCCAACTTTAAGACCTGTATTCTCCAGAATTGGTAAAATCACCTCTTCAGTCGTTCCCGGATAAGTGGTACTTTCCAGGATAACCAATTGATCGTTATGCAGATATTTTGCTATACCTTCCGCCGCATCCACAACAAAGGATATGTCTGGATCTCTTGTCTTACTGAGAGGGGTTGGCACACATATACTTACGGCATCCACCTCAGCCAGTATTTCATAGTTCGTTGTAGCCGTTATTCTTCCTGATGTGGCCAATGGTTTTATAACACCTTCTGGCACATCCAGTATATAGGACTCACCTTTATTAATTTTTTCGACTTTTTCCTCCGATAGATCAAGCCCTATAACACCATAGCCTGCCCTTGCAAACTCAATAGCCAGGGGTAGACCTACATATCCCAGTCCTATTATACAAACCTTTGCTTTTCTTTCAGAAATTTTGGATATAAAATTTGGGGATTCCATCTATTTTTACCTTTCTATATACTAAATCTGCCGAACATAAAAAATCTAAAGGAAATATCGCTATTTCATAAAAAATATGCCTGTTAGCAGATTAGCCGCTTTTTACCCTTGCCAGAAATGAAAAAAAGATATATTATAGGCAATATTCCCTAAGATAATAACAGATTTTTATCTTATGAGCAAGCGTTAAAATCAAGGACCAAGTATAAATTTTACATCCCTGTGTTATTGCGAAGAACGGAGTAAAAAAAGTTTGGTTCTTCTGGGTTTAGTGGGGGTTATAATTGAAAATCCTCTAATCTTGTCATTCCTGCTTCAAGCTTTTTCAAAAAGCTTGAAGCAGGAATGACAGCATAAAAAAGTTTCTTTCTTTACCACACTCAAGCCGGAAGAGCCAAAGTTTTCAAGGACATAAAATTTATGCTTGGAATCAAGGAGGTAAATAATGAAGTATTTACACATCTTTTATACAATTATTCTTTTGTTAATTATTGTTCAATTTCAAGCCCAGGCCGGTTATGCCACCAAAGACCTTTTTGCATACTGGCCTTTTGACCAATCCACAATTACAGGAAAAATAGTCCAGGATATAGCAGGGAATAATAACGTTGCTATTAATGGTAATGTTGAAGTAGTTCAGGGTCGATATGCTGAAGCTGTGGAGTTTGATGGTGATGAAGGAAATTATATAGAGTTGGGAGTTCTGGAAGGTTTTGGCTCAAATCTGGGAAATTTCTCCATGGATTTCTGGATAAAGACGGAAATCACCCCGGATTGGACGACACTATTTAAAACCCTGACTGATGGTCTATCCATGGCATGGGCTGTGGATTTAAACAGAACAGCAGTTGGAGGATGGGCTTACGCAGAAGGAAACACCCATTTCTATATTAGAGACGAAACAGGCAAAGCCTTAGCACCGGAAATTCAGGCTGATATATATGACGGTGCATGGCATCATATAGCCTGGGTCATAGAAAATGCAGAGAATAACGAATGTAGAATATGGGTGGACGGCACAGAGCAGGAACTTGTATACGCGTATACAGAAACACCAGTGGGATATGTAGATTTCCAGCATCCTGCTTATCTCGGAGCGGCAAACAACAGGGGAAATATAGAAAGATTTTGCCCTGCGGCGGTAGATGAATTAAGGCTTTATACCGCAGCTTTAACTGAAGATGAAGTTATTCAGAATATGGAAACAGGAGCGGCGGTAGATGCAGTAGGCAAGCTGTCTACAGTATGGGGAAGTATTAAAAAAATCAGGTAATAACGCTAAGTTTTTGCTATATCTTATAACCCCGCCCATATTTATGGGCGGGGTTATATATTCTATTTCTTCTTTACCGGAATCTGGACTTCTGTGACAAAAGTAGCAGGATCTGCACCCATTTCTGGCCCTTTTAGATATACCTCTCGGGCACAGCCGCTTATCTCATAACTGTTTTCTTCAATCCAATTCATTAAAGCGTTATAGGCATCTCCAATTAATTCATAGCTGCCATTGTGAATTGTGCAGGCCATCTCTCCACCCTGGAGGTTATACACTTTAATAATCTCATTCCCGATTATATCTTTGGGCAAATGTTTCCCGAAGATGTTGTTGATGTTATCGAAATTTATTATCCCAAGGTCAATACTGAAGATAAAAGCGCAGGACAGGAAGACACAGCAACAGAGGGTAATATCCATATATCCATGGTGAATAGAGAAATAAGTCTATCAATTCCGGAAGATACTTCTGCCGTTATGTCTGTCAGTAGTATAAACGCTAAAAATATAGAATGTAATCTGGCATTAAAAGACGAAGAAAAGACAAAAAACCATATAAAGGGTGTTTTAAATGACGGAAGCGGTAGAATCAATATCAGCAATATTCAGGGGAAAATAACCATTAATTAATATGGAGAGTGACAGATAATGAATGATAATCCCAAGCGAAAAACTATATTGAATCTTATCAGAGATAATAAACTCGCCGTAGAGCAAGCAGAGGATATTCTTGATGCCATTGATGGCGCATCAAAAGAAAGCTACAATAAAGCCCGACAAACCATACTGACTATGGTTAGATCCAATAAAATTGAAGTGGATGATGCTGATGAACTCCTGGATGTTATTGAAAGACCAAAGGATGATGTTTTGGGAAAGTTTTTTTCTACAAGAGATAAATCCACTGAAAATTGTGAAGTAAGGGTTAAAAAACACAGAGGAAGCGGACATACAAAGATTAACCAGGCGAAAAATGAAAGACCATCCGGTGTTGATTTTGATTTCAATTTCCCTTGGGATGATCCCGACTGGCAGTGGCCCTGGGAAAAATCCGATTGGCAGTGGCCCTGGGAAAAAGAAGCCAGTCAGAAAAATAGGATTTCGCAGGTTGATGTAACGGATGAATCTCGTCTGATTGTAAGAAACAGCGGCGGCGATCTGGTAGTAGGAAAAACTGAAGGGCAATCTTTGCGAATAGTCAATCCTAATGCAGCCAGTAAAATGGTACAGGAAAATAATGTAATTCAGATATCTTCAGTCGGGTCGGACTTAATTCTGGAAGTTCCTGAGAATATTATTTCTATGGAAATATCTCAAAATGGCGGTGACTTAGCGGTTCAGGCAGTTAATTCAGATATTGCCATTAGTTTGCATGGTGGTGATCTGACTGTTCCTGAAACAAAGGGAAAAATCCAATGCAGTGTTGATGGAGGTGATATTTCCCTGTCTAATCTAGTATCCGACCAGGTGGATATTAGAACAAGTGATGGGGATATCGTTGCAGTAATGCTTTCTGAGGTAAAAGATGCCGCAGTAAATCTGGTTTCAGAAGCAGGAGATGTATCCCTTGTTCTACCGTCAGATTCCAAATGTAAAGTAAAGGCGACATCTATACATGGGGAAGTATCTCATGATATTTCAACGGAAAATATTGAAATAGGGGAGGAGAATGAAAACTATCTGGAAGCCGTCATTAATGATGGTGGTGCTGAAATTGTTATCATGTCAAATTCCGGAGATGTGGGTATAAGAATTTAGAAAACTAACCTTTTTTTCTGGGCAAATTTATTATTGATTTCTGTTCCCGGGTGATTTTTTCAGCTTCTTCAGTATCCCGGATTATATGTGGGGTTATAAATACCATAAGTTCAGTTTTTTCTATATTGGCTTCTTCCCGCTGGAATAACTTACCAATAAACGGTATAGAACCAAGAATGGGAACTTTGTTTATGGTGGTTGTTTTGTTGTCTTCAATAATTCCACCGATGATCATTGATTGACCATCCTTGACGGTCACAGATGCAGATGCTTCGCGTTTGGCAATTACGGGAGCATCAAAGAGGGTGAATTCAATCAGGCTGTTTATTTCCTGTTCTACGTCCAAAGATACAGTTTCCGACTTGTTGATGCGAGGGGTAACTGTCAATATAACGCCAACATCCTTGTAATTATAGCTGGTCAAAACGCCACCGGTTTGAGTTTCCTGGGTGCTTTCCAGATAAGGAACTTCCTGACTTATGTTGATTACAGCTTCATGGTTATCAAGGGTTAAAATTCTAGGGGTTGAAAGGATATTTACGTTGGTGTTTTTCTCCAGGGCCATCAACATGCCCTCAATAGTTTTACCGACTATGCCATATTTAAGGCCATATACTTCATCGGCTAACCCAAAACCGGTTACACCGGTCTTATTGTAGCTTTTACCTTTGGATGTGGTGGTATGTTCCCACATCCATTCAACGCCAAATTTACTTTCATCATCAAGGCTGACTTCTACAATTTTAACCTCAATTAACACCTGGGGCAGCATAATATCCAGTGCTTTTATGATCTCTTTAACTTTGTCAAGATTACGTTTGTATGTGGTTATCATCAGAGAATTTGTCGTGTCTTCCGCCACAACTTTCACGTTCCCGCTAAGACCTCTTGCTGTTTCTATGGTTTCAGCAGCTGTTCCCATAACTCCGCCTCTGGCTCTGGTTGTAGTTCTACCCCGGCTTTGTTCAAAGGTGGATGTTTCAAATAACTCATTAAGCACATCTGCTAACTGATCTGCCTCAGCGTTCTCCAGTTGAATTACTTCGGTGGTTTCCTCAAAATCCGAGATATCTTTATCGAGCTGTGAGATAAGTAGGCCTATATTATCCATTTGTTCTGTAGTAGTGGTTACAATAACAGAGTTTGTGCGCTCATCAGCAACTACATTTATTTCAGGCAGTCCAAGAATACCTTCACCGGATTGTCCGCCTTGCGTTTGTGGGGCTTGAGGTCCCCGTCCAAATCTCCCAAAACCAAACCTGTTTTGGTTCGACGAACTGCTGCTGGATTCAAAAACCTCATCAAGTTCATCTGAAACTTCAACCGCATCTGCGTTCTCAAGGGCAAAAATTCTGGTTTCCGGGCGCCCGGTAATTTCCTTATCCAGCTTTTTAATTAATTCACCAATTAAAGCTATATTAGATTGACTGGCCGATACTACTATAGAGTTGGTATCCTCATCGGCTACCACAGTTACATTACTTCGCACCTGGAGTATTTCGCTGTCTGTGGATGTCTGTTGCTCTTGCTGCTCGCTACCTGGAGGCCCAAACCCACCAGGAACTCTACCCCGAAATCTTTGTAACATGGCGTTTCGTTCCCGTTCCGCCTGCTCTGATGCGCTGGTTCCTGTAGGTCTGTCAAAAATATCCTCTATAACATCAGCAAGGGCTTCCGCTTCTCTGTATTGTATGGGAAAAACCTCTACCTTGATCATATCAGATACAGGAATATCAAGTTCCTTCACAATTTGGGCAAATTTTTTAATCTTGGAAGAACTGGCAATAATAATAAGTGTGTTGCTCTGGGTATGAGCAACCATAACACCATATTCAGGCATTAATACATTTAACTCTTTTACAATTTGAGCGGCATTGGTATTTGAAAGGGGCATAATCTGGGTAACAATAGTATCGGATGAATTAATATTATCCGGATCTGAACCTACATTTATCTGTATATTTTCCTGCTTGGCACTATCCAGCTTGACTATTTTGATAACTTTATCGTTAATTACAGTTGTATAACCTTTTACAGCCAGAATAGAATTAAGCACCGATATTGCCTGATCAGTAGTTAAATCTTTTTCCCCGATTATTGTTATTCGGTCTTTTATTTCAGCATCCTTTACTACAGTATATCCTGTTGCCCTGGAGAAAAAGTCAAGAACATAATCAATTTCCGCATCACGAAAACTCATGGAAATAAGGCCATCTTCCTGCGCTAAGACTGATCCCCCAGTTATAGAAAGAAATAATATAAATACAATGGAACATAAAAACCATGAAAATATTCTATAAATATATCTTTGTGATAGATTAATCATCTGTTTCATTCCTTGCCTAATTCCTTCCTCCGTCGGGCTTTCATCCGCTCTATGATACTTAATTTTGTATCGTCATCAACTGATGTTTCCGATTCCGTTTTTGCGCTTGATGGTTCAAATTCGTAAGACGATGCAGACGCCAGAAGAACACCATCTGAGTTATAAGTAGTTCTTGATCCAAGATGAGCTATTATCTCAGATTTACCGTTAGTCAATATTACTTTATCCTGGGTTATTTCATCCACCATGTAATTTTTCAAACCATCACCCTGTTTAAGATAATATGCTTTATTATCGGATAAATCCTCCATAAGAACCATCAATTCACCATCCAGCTTTGTTATTCCTGTTAGAATTAGGCTTTTGTTTGGTTTAGGCTCTTCTCTTGTTATTTCTCTGATGAAAGTTTTGGGTTCTTTTTCTGGTTCTGGTTTTGGTTGTGATTTCTCCCATCCCAGGGGCATAAGAAGATCTTGGTCTGTTACAACCTGGTATTCTTCCATGTCTCTATATGTCGTTACACCGGTTATAGATATGAATTTACTAGTTGTTGTATTTTTAGAAATATTCTTATTTATTTCTGGTTCAGATGGATCATTTCCATTAAAATAACGAAAGGCATATATAACCCCTTGAATTCCTACCCCAACGAAAATTATAATAATTACAATGGCTGTTTTTTTAGGTATCTCTACTCCTGATAATTTCATATTTAGTTTTCCGTAAAGGAGGATAAGCATAAAGGTGGCAACGGAGATTCCCCATAACCTCCGCTGCCTGCTGTTTGGTTGTTTCTTCCCTGTCAATTATTTATTATCTTCTGGGTCTGTTACCACCGAACCCGCCAGGAGGGCCACCAGGTCTACCTGTACCCCGGAAACCAAAGCCCATGCCCATACCGCCATCACTATTTACAATTCCCATGACTGTAAGTTTGGCTTCCTGTTCCAGAGTAAGAAGTTCCAATAGTTCTTTTTCCATTTTTTCTGACTTTTCTCTATTTTCTTTCTGCATTGATTTAACTTTTGCCAGACTGGTTTCTATTTTTGCTGTATCATTTGCTTCTATTGCAT
>WJIO01000402.1 GCA_014730235.1 Candidatus Poribacteria bacterium | reverse complement strand
TCAAAAGCAGGATCGGGGTCCGGCCATGAAGGTTATGAGTCAGGGTGCTGCCGTTATCGTTCAAAGGCTTTTTGATGAAGGTAAATTTGATGGAATGATTGGTATGGGCGGAACTGGTGGAACTTCGGTTATAACTTCCGGTATGCAGGTACTTCCCATAGGCGTTCCGAAGGTGATGATCTCCACAGCCGCCTCCGGTGACACAGCACCCTATGTAGGAACCCGGGATATAGCCATGTTTCCCTCTGTCGTGGATGTTGCTGGCATAAACCGCATCAGTCGGCAGATTTTTACCCGGGCAGCCGGTGCTGTATGCGGAATGGTGGAAATTGAAGCTGAATCATCAACCGACGAAAAACCTATTATAACGGCTTCCATGTTTGGAAATACTACAGACTGCGTAAATATGTGCCGAGAAGCTTTAACGAAAAAGGGCTTTGAAGTGCTTGTATTTCACGCTACAGGTATTGGTGGAAAGACAATGGAAAGCCTGGTGGATGATGGACTTGTGGAGGCCGTTCTGGATATAACAACCACAGAATGGGCAGATGAAATATGCGGAGGTGTATTCTCTGCCGGTGATAAACGTCTGGAAGCACCGGGTAAGAAAGGTATACCGCACCTGATCGTTCCCGGATGTGTGGATATGGCTAATTTCGGCCCTGTGGCAACTGTGCCGGAAAAATATAAGGACAGGCTTTTGTATGAATGGAATCCCAGCGTAACATTGATGCGTACAACTCCGAAGGAAAACGCAGAAATGGGTAAAATATTCGCGAAAAAAGCCAATGCTGCCAAAGGTTCAGTGGCCTTTCTTCTACCTAAAAAAGGTGTATCCATACTCGACAGCGAAGGAAATGAGTTCTGGGATCCCGAAGCCGATGCCGCCATGTTTGATGCCATAAAATCAAATCTGAATGAGAGCATAGAAGTTGTTGAAATGGATGCAAATATAAACGATCCGGAGTTTGCGGATAAAGCAGTGGAAATGATGCTTAAATTGATGAAAATTAAATAAAAGGAAGGAGATAAATATGCAGTTCAAAAGAGAAGAAACCATCCAAAGACTGCGAAAAAATATAGAGGAAGGAAAACCCATTATTGGCGGCGGTGCAGGTACCGGAATATCAGCCAAATGTGCTGAAGCCGGAGGTATTGACCTGATTATCATCTATAACTCAGGCCGTTACCGTATGGCCGGAAGGGGGTCTTTGGCTGGTCTTATGCCCTACGGCGATGCAAACCAGATCGTGGTGGAGATGGCCAGCGAGGTGCTTCCAGTGGTAAAAGATACACCGGTTCTTGCCGGTGTATGCGGCACTGATCCCTTTCGCCTGATGGATGTTTTTCTTAATCAGCTTACAGACATAGGATTTTCCGGTGTGCAGAATTTCCCCACAGTAGGCCTGATAGACGGAGTATTCCGGCAGAATCTGGAAGAAACTGGTATGGGTTATGATAACGAAGTTGTAATGATAGCCCTGGCTCATAAAATGGGTATACTTACAACTCCATATGTTTTCAACGAAGAAGAAGCGCGCCTTATGGCCGAGGCTGGAGCGGATATACTGGTCGCCCACATGGGCCTTACAACAAAAGGCTCTATCGGCGCAAAAACCGCTTTAACCCTGGAGGAAGCCCCTGAAAAAGTTCAGGCCATCCACGATGCGGCAAAGGAAGTAAATCCTGACATTATGGTTATCTGTCACGGTGGACCCATTGCCGAACCGCAAGACGCTGACTATGTGCTGAAAAATACAGATGGTGTTGTGGGCTTTTTCGGTGCATCTTCTATTGAAAGACTGCCTACCGAAAAAGCCATTACCAAACAGGTAAGTGATTTTAAGAATATAAGATTATAGAGACTTTTAAGGTCCTGGAAGAGCAAAACTCTTACCAGATGTTAAATGAATATTTTTAAACAGTAATTTAAGGAGAAAAACTATGTGGCTTAACCTGGCAAACATCTTCCAGAAACATAACGCTGAATCCCGTTCTATAAGCGCAGAAAACCCAAAGGGTGAAGTAGGTAAAGGCGCAATGGCTGATCCAAAAGGTCAAGGAGCAGCCAGAGAGCTAGGGGTTGGCTGGAAGGTGCGCCCGTGTATTACTCTGAAAGCTGGTGAAACGACAACCCTTATGGATAACGAAGGCCCCGGAGTTATTCGACATATATGGTTCACATTCAGCGATAAATTCTATCGTGATGTAATTATCCGTATATACTGGGATGGGGATGATCAGCCTTCAGTGCAGGCTCCTTTGGGTGATCTTATGTGCAACTCATGGAACTGCCGCCAGAATATTTTGGCTCTGCCAATTAATGTAAATCCTTCGGGCGGAATGAATATTTACTTCCCCATGCCTTTCCGCAAACATGCAAAGATTACGGTGGAAAATGATTCTCCCAATGACCTGGGCGGATTTTTCTACACCATCAACTATACATTGGAGGATGTTCCCGAAGATGCCCTGTATTTCCACGCCCTATGGCGGCGCAGTAATCCTCTGGCTTATGGCACAGAGTACCTAATGGCTGATGGTATCAAGGGATGTGGTCAATATGTTGGAACATTTATGGCCTGGCAGCAGAACAGTGCTGGCTGGTGGGGTGAAGGTGAAATAAAGATGTATCTGGACGGTGACAAAGAATTCCCAACCATCTGCGGCACTGGTACTGAGGATTATTTTGGTGGTGCATGGTGTTTCGGTGCTGATTTTTCTGCACCATACCTGGGTTTTCTGCAGGTAAGAGGTAAATCAGGGGATGTAGGAACAAGGATGGTTCTTTATCGCTTCCATATCCACGATCCTGTGTTCTTTAAATCCAATCTCAAAGTGACTATGCAGGCTCTGGGATGGCGCGCAGAGGGTCGTTATCTTCCGCTTCAGGATGATATTTCTTCTGTAGTATACTGGTATCAGGATTTACCCCACGCTCCACTGCCTGATATGCCGGATCGTAACGGTAGGGAAATTATATAGTTGTTTCATGCCTTGTAGTGTCACAGGAGCCTGTGACACTACAAAAGTTTATAAAAAGACGAAAATAAATAATGATTTAATCTATTTGCCGGTTATCGTATCAAAAAATATTTCCAGAAATCTTTTGGAATTAACAGACGTGCAAATCTTAACATTTGGTTTTGCAGAGCGATGGCCAACAGGGCGAAAATCTCCTACAGTCATACCTTTTGTTATC
>WJIO01000401.1 GCA_014730235.1 Candidatus Poribacteria bacterium | reverse complement strand
TTCCTTGCCAATATTAACCCTGAACTCCAGATGGATGTATTGAAACAGGTAACAGGACCAAAGCTTGTGGTTTGTGATACCATGAATCTCTGGATTTCTGAACGCAAACCACAGCTTCTGGAAACAATAAAAAAAGTGGATGTTTTTATCCTCAACGATGCGGAAGCACGCCAGATAACAGGGGAACCAAATCTTATAAAGGCAGCCAAAATGATACTGGACTACGGGCCTAATCGTGTGATTATAAAAAAGGGTGAACATGGATCAATGAGCTTTACGGATGATTCATATTTTTCATGTCCTGCATATCCCCTGGAGGATATATTAGATCCTACCGGGGCTGGAGACACCTTCGCCGGTGGTTTTATGGGCTATCTTGCGTCTGTCGATAATCTATCTGAGGAAAGTTGTCGTAAAGCTATTGTTTATGCCACAGTCATGGCGTCTTTTAACGTCCAGGATTTCAGCCTGGAGCGCCAGCGTATACTTACAAGGGATGAAATCGAATCCAGATTTTCTGAGATTAAAGATATAAGTCGTTTCTAATAGAGGTAATTTTGACGAAGGATTTTGAATATTACGAATATGTCGGTGTCTTACATATCCATACCAAACATTCCGACGGCAGCGGATCTGTAAAAAGGGTAATAAAAACAGCACAAAAGGTTGGACTGGATTATATTGTTATAACAGACCATAACACCATCAAGTCCATGGAGAACGGTGCAGAAGGATGGTATGATAATCTTCTGGTGATGGTGGGAGAAGAGATCGGAAAATACAAACAGCGGCATTACCTGGCTGTTGGTATTGATGAGGCAATAGACCCGGGAGATTATGACGAGGATGTGGAAGAATATATCAGAGTTGTAAAGGAAAAAGACGGAGTGGGGTTTGCCGCCCATCCCTACGAGCTGGAAAACAAGTCAATCAGAATTCGTCTGCACCCCTGGGAAGTCTGGGATAATCCGGATTATACGGGTATGGAAATATGGTCGTATATGTATGATTGGGCGGAGAATTTAACTATACTCAAGATTTTTTATTATTACATTCATCCGGAAAAAGCAATTAACGGTCCTCCTCCACATTTATTAAAAAGATGGGATCAGGTATGCCAGAAGCGTCCAGTTGTAGGCATCGGCGGGGCTGATGTTCATGCGCGACACTTGTTCCCTTTTAACTTCGTGAAGTTTCTGTCATACCGCAGGGCTTTTCAGGGTATAAGAACCCACATTATTACCGAATCACCTTTAAACCGTGAAGCGGATATTGCCAAACAAGAGTTTTGCAATATCCTTAAAGCCGGTCACTGCTTCTTTGCCCATGATTTTATCGCAGATTCAAAGGGGTTTAATTTCTATGGAATCAAATCAGAAGGTGGCCATATACTGATGGGTGACGAAATAGAATTTGAGGACGGTATTGAATTGCGGATAAAATCTCCTTTGAAAACGCATGTAAAAATTATTTGCAACGGGGAAGTCCTGGAAGATCGCGGGGAAACGGATGAATTATCCCTGAAAGCTGATTCTCCCGGTATCTATCGTGTTGAAGCCAGATATGGCGGTAAAGCCTGGCTTTTTACGAATCCCATATACATGAGATGAGGCTGTGTAAAAATGTTGCTTGCAGATATGGGCACTCAATATACAAAAATGTTCTATATGGATTCAGGGAAATATGATATAATCAGAAGCACAGACTGGCCAGAGGATTTAAAAGCTGATATTGCATGTGGGCATAACTGCAAGAAAAAAACAAAAATTGAAGTAAACGAACTGGTTGCCCTGGCAAAAGGCGCAAAAAATCTGGTGGAAGATGACACTTTTGTCCTGTTGGATGTAGGCAGCAGAGATATTAAATCCGTTAGCTTCAAGGATGGTGAATACGCTGGCTGTGACTGGAATTATATGTGCGGGGCTATGGCTGGATTTACCGTTGATCTACTGGGTGGTTATTTTAATATAGATTATAACGACATATCACCTGCGGATGAAAGTCTTCCCGTTACATGTGGAGTATTGGGTATGGCCGAGATTTTTGATGTTATTTCTGATGGCACAACACCAGAAACGGCTGTCTCTATGTTTATCAAAGGGCTAACCAAAAACATTCATGGTTTTACGGGAAAGGTTGATAAGCTTTATCTCTCAGGAGGTTTATGCGAGAATGAACTCTTTGTAAAATCTTTTTCTTGTGAGGTGATACTTTTAGGCAGGTATGTTCAGATCGAAGGTTTGAAAAGTTGTATAATAGAGTAATCGTTGAAAAATAGTTCTAATTTATTTGTCATTCCTGCTTTCGCAGGAATGACATAACTGATGTTATTTAGCGATTAAATCACTTAAACAGGAAAGGAGAAAAATTATGACTGAAATTTCTAATATTCGTTGGGGATGGCTTAGGTTTATGTATATTTATACCATTATTATCGCCGGACTGATGGGATTGGGAATAGTTATTGTACCTGAGGTTGTAAAGAATATGATTAAAGTACCCATTCAAGAGCCGATCTTCTTTGGAATCGTGGGAAGTGTTTATCTTTCCTTCGGGCTTCTTTCCATACTTGGTCTGCGATCACCCCTTAAATTTGTGCCAGTCCTGCTGCTCCAGCTTTGTTATAAGTTAATATGGCTAATTGGTGTTATCCTGCCGCTTTTAATCCGGGGACAGTTTCCTAAATATGCTTTAATGTCACTTATAATATTTATTACTTACATTATTGGTGATATAATTGCTATACCTTTTTCCTATGTTTTTGCGAAGGAAAATGAAACAGGGAGGATTTAGAAAATGAAAAGGTCAAGCTGGTTTATAATTATTTTATCTATTGTAATTTTTTGTTTTGGTTATGTTATATTAACCAGTTACGCTGGTGAAAGGGAAAAAGAAGAGGAATTAAAACGGGATGAGCAGATCGAAAGGGTCAAGAAGCGATGGGACGAGGATGAAAGATCGGAAGAAATAACCCCGGAATTCATTTATTACAGGTTGATGTATGAATTGAGAAGACAGCAGGATGAAATCCACGCCTTGAGGGAAGAAATCGCAGATCTGAGGGAAATGCTGAAAGATAGAGATGACTACAGATACTACCGAAGATATGAAGACCGTTACAGCTACCGGGACCGTAGAGAAGAACCGGAATGGGAGAGCTACAGGGAAAGATGGGAGAGAGAAAGACGAGATCCGGAAATACACATGGAAATCCGGGAACTGGAACTGAAGTTGAGAAAGCATCCTGAAGATTTTGAGCTACATACCAGACTTGGAGATATGTACCGGGAAATCGGCAAAGACGAAGCGGCTATAGAGCATTATAAAGCTGCTCTGGAAATCAAACCGGGCTTTGATCCCCCATATATAGCCCTGAAAGAGATGGGATATAAGTTTCACAAAGAGGAAAAAGAAAAAGACAGACCTCTGGAAGATTCTGTAGGTGAAGTTATTTCCAGAAACGAAAAAGGCCTTAAGATAGAAAATATGGAAGGTGAAGAGATAAAATTCATAGTTCCCGCGTGGCAAAGAGATGATGGCTCATGGGCTTTGTCGGAAGACCTATCTTATATGGTAAAATCCCTGGAACCCGGCACAAAGGTTAAAATTATATGGCAGAAAAGAGAGGGTTACAGGATTATCCACAGGATCGAAAAGGTTGACTAATTATAAATAGTTATTAGCGATAGAGGTTATAGTCAATGAAAAACACAGGCACCAAAAAAGTTATTGAGATTATAGTCATCATCATCATGCTGTTTGGTTGGTTTGCCGTAATCAACGGGGGTTTTCAAAATGCTGATCCAGAGCCAGGATCTTCATATTCTGTCCTGAATCCGTTGAGACATGGTTTTTTAATCCTTCTGATTTCAACTGTAATATACGTTATAATTTCTCCAAGAAGGACGCTTAATGAGCGTCTGGCTATGGGGATAATTTTTTTCGGCATGTTTTCATTATGTCAACCGTTCACTATGGTCTTGTATAGAATAGGATTTCAAACCTTGATAACAGGTACACTGGCTTTTATTGTAATATCTCACCTGGAACCGGAGAAAAAAGTCCAGGAAAAACCTGTGCAGGTTGACAGCATGATTTAAAATAATAGGCTCTTCCGGGTTCGGTGTGGTAAAGATAAGAAAATTCTTTATGCTGTCATTCCTGCGAAAGCAGGAATGACAAGCTGAGATAATTTCAATTATAGCCACACTAAACCCGGAAAAACCAGACAGCATGAAAATTCTGAGGAATAGCATATGAATCTGTCAAAATACAAAACTCATCCTGCCGTGAATGTCCTCGTTCTGTTTGTCGCATTTGCCTGGTTAGGGTGCGCCTTTATACTGGGTACAGATTCGAAGCGGCTGATACTTCACCCTATCGTTCCTGTTTTCATTATCTTGTTTTTATTCAGCCTGTGGAATGATACCTCTCTCAGGAATATAATAGTAATCACCAGTATTCTGATCGGCTTATGGTTGCTGATCAGACTTCAGATGGTATTTACCCCATTTATCATTGGCTTTGCGTTTGCCTATGTAGTAAATGTAAGTTTAGCCGGTTTGCAAAGCATCCCTATCCCCCTGCCAAAAGGCAAAAAATTCCACCTCCCAAAAGCCGCCGCAGTTGCTGTAATCATCCTGCTGATAATCGGTATTATTTCCTTTTTTGCCTTTGCTATTGTTCCACAGCTTATGAAGCAAAGTGCTGGTATGCAGCAGGGGATTATCAGCTTATATAACAAGATCAAAGATTACACCGTAGAAGTTGTGAATGATTGGGAAGAGAGGGGAAATTACCCGTTAAAAGACCAGATGCCGGAATCTTTGCAGACTATAGTTGAGAATAATATCCAAAAGATCAGCGTCTATATACAGGAAAAAATTCCCTCCGTAGCACAAAGAGCAAATAAAATTGTGGGGAATATATTTTCTACCCTCTCATCAGGATTAATCGGAACGGTGGGGCAAATATCCAGCATATTCTTTATTCTAACAGTATTTATCTATGCCGTAACAGGTTTTAGATCTCACATGCGAAGTCTCAGCAAACTCATACCGGAAAAGAACCGGGAAAATGCAATACGTTATTTTACAGAAATAGATACTAACATGCGGGGATTCTTAAAGGGTCAGATCACCGTTATTATAGCTATCAGTTTTCTTTCTGCTATAGTTTACAGCATCCTTCAGGTTCCATTTCCCCTTCTTGTGGGTGTGCTGGCCGGGTTATGCAACGTTATACCTACCGTCGGCCCTATACTCGGCGGATTTTTTGCCGGTTTCTCATCCCTTTTGGGCTTTGTTTCTGGCAACGTTGATGCGACTAAATTTCTTATACAGTTAGCCCTTATTGTAGCGGCGGTGGTGGGTATACAGATCATTGATAACTCCTTAATCTCACCCAAAATTATGAGTCATGCTGTGGATGTGCATCCACTGGTCGTTCTCTTTGCTGTATTGTTAGCCGCAAGCTTTGTAGGTATCTGGGGAGCTATTCTGGCCATACCCGGAATTGTTATATTTAAGACTGTGATAGAGGTTTCCGGTGTTCTCAGGAGGGAAAAGGAAGAATCAGAGATCATACACGGGGAATTGAAATGACAAGGAAATTTTTATAATTGCCAGTTATATTGAAACCTAAAAGAGAAAAGCCGGTTATACAAAATCATCCCTGGATATTCTCCGGTGCTATAGATGAAATAAGCGGAGAGCCGGAGGATGGCGATATAATTGATGTCCTAGATAACAAGGGAACTTTTCTGGCCAGAGGTTACATAAACCGTAAATCCCAAATCATTGTACGGGTAATGACCCGTAACGCGGATGAAATAATTGACCGGGAGTTTTTTGCAAAGCGTATCAGAAATGCCATAGATTATCGGCATAAGGTGCTTTCCCTGGAAAATTATACGGCCTATCGCATGGTTCACGACGCATCAGATATGCTGCCGGGGCTTATTGTGGACAAATACGGTGATTATCTTGTGGTACAAATCCTGACTCTGGGTATGGATGTGCGGAAAGATATAATAGCTGAAACCTTGCAGGATTTGCTTAAGCCAAAAGGTATATATGAAAGAAGCGACAGCCGCATCAGGTTAAAAGAAGGATTACAGCAGTATAAAGGTATTTTAAGGGGGCAAGAGCCGCCGGATGAAGTGGAGATAAAGCAAAATGGGGCCAGATTTCTGGTTAATTTCAAAGAAGGACAAAAGACCGGTAAATTTCTGGATCAACGGGAAAATATTCAGATTACTGGGTCATATGCCCGGGAGCGCGAGATACTGGACTGTTTTTGCTATACAGGAAGTTTCACCGTTTGGTGTGGTTTAAAAGGTGCAAAGAAAATCACAGGTCTTGACATTTCTAAAAACGCCCTGGCCACAGCCCGACGTAATATAAAAATCAACGATATAAAAGATAAATGCCAGCTTATACAGGGTGATGTATTTCATGTTCTGGAAACCTGCCGACGGAAATTTGATATGATTATCCTGGATCCGCCGGGATTTGCCAAGAGCAAACGAGCCGTTAAAGGAGCCGCCAGGGGTTATAAATATATCAATATGGCAGCCATGAAACTGCTGAACCCCGGTGGTATTCTGGTCACATTTTCGTGTTCACACCATGTAAACCTTGACCTTTTCCGCAAGATTGTGTTCGGCGCGAGTGTAGACGCTGAATGTAATTTGCGCATAATCCGCACCCTTCAGGCTGCACCGGATCATCCAATTAACATTTCCCATCCTGAAAGTGAATATCTTAAAGGCTTGATCTGCCAGATAATGTAACTTGAAAATGGGTTCTAATAAAGACAAAACTGGAAGCAGGATAACTCTCAGATCAGTAATCCTGGGGCTTTTGCTGATCCCGCTGGCATGTTTCTGGGTATCAAACTCAGAGATGCTGACGGGTGTTACTGAGATTACGTCCACAGCTTTGTTGATCGGGGCTATCTTCTTCCTTGTGGTGCTGATACTGCTTAATTTTATATTGCAGAAAATAAGCCGCAAGCTGGCCTTTACCAGCACAGAGCTACTTGTAGTCTATGTAATGGTAACCCTGGCTATGGCCATCAACGGCATCGGTATGTTCGGCTTTCTGACCCCGGCCCTGCTTAATCCTTTCTGGTATGCCACGCCGGAAAACGAATGGGAAGATTTTCATCCCCATATACCTTCATGGTTCGTGCCCCAGAACGAAAAGGCCATAAGGTATTTTTACGAGGGCGAAAGCAGCTTCATTAAATACTTTGGCGACTGGATAACGCCCTTCGTGGTCTGGACTGTGTTTTCAGTAGTACTGCTTTTCATGATGTTGTGTCTTGGCGTTATACTTCGGCGAAGATGGATGGAGCAGGAACGTCTGTCTTTTCCCATAGCTGCCTTTCCCATCGAAATGACCCTTCGAGGTGGGAGTATATCCAGATTTTTCAAAAATAAACTCCTGTGGATAGGTTTTACAATTCCGGCCATACTGCAATCCATCAATACGCTGCATTTTGTTTACCCATCTATACCTTACATCCAATTCATTAAGGCCTTTGACCTGGGTCGGTTTATAACCGACAGGCCCTGGAACGCTGTAGGTTATACGGCAGTGGCCTTCTATCCTACTGTTATTGGTTTGACGTATCTTTTCCCTGTGGATGTATCCTTTAGCTGTGCGTTTTTTTACCTGCTTCAGAAAGGTGAGTTGGTCTTTGCATCTGCAATGGGTTTACGTGGGGGAAGTGGTCTTCTGGCTCGCTTTCCTTCTGTTGGTCTGGAAGGGGCTGGGGCCTGGCTTGCCCTGGGTATTGCTTCTCTGTGGATGGCAAGAAGGCATCTGGTCCGGGTTTTCAAAAAGACATTTATTCCCCGAAGATCATCTATGGATGATTCTAACGAACCTTTGCCCTACAGATGGGCTGTGTTTGGCTTGATAGGTGGGATGATCTTCATGGTTTATTTTGTCTACATGACCGGAGCTTCCCTTTATCTACCCTTTATATTATTTGGCATATTCTTTACCTACATGATAACCCTGAGTCGTATCCGGGCCCAGACCGGCGGGATATGGAACTTCGGCCCCACAAATCCCCCGGAGATGGTGGTGACAACCTTGGGAACAAGAAGGCTTGGCCCTACAAATCTGACTATTCTTTCATATCTCATGTGGTTTAACCTGGATTATCGTTGTGCCGTTATGCCGCACCAGATGGAGGGTTTCAAAATAGGGCGGGAAGCCAAAATGAATATGCGGAAGCTGTGTCTGGTAATAATATTAGCCCTGATTGTAGGCGTGCTGGTATCATACGTCAATGTATTAAGGATATATTACCTGAACGGCGCAGATACGGCCCGAATAAACCCCTGGCGCGTTAACATGGGTAAAATACCCTACCAGAGACTACATAACTGGTTTAATTATCCCCAGCCGCCGGACTACACCGGGCTTGTATACGTCCTGGGCGGCGCGCTTATGGTGTGGTTTCTGGCCTTTATGAGCACCAGATACGTCTGGTGGGTGTTCCATCCGGTGGGCTATGCTTATGCCAGCACTCATGGAAACATGTTCCTGCTGTGGAGCGGCATGCTGGCCTGTTCTGCCATCAAGTGGATCATTCTTCGCACCGGCGGCGTTAAGGCTTACAGGAAATGGCTGCCCCTGTTTATCGGTTTATTACTGGGAGATTATGTCATCGCCTCTATATGGAGTATAATAGGAACGGTTATAGGTATGCCTATGTATAGGGTTTTCCCTAATTAAACCTGGTTTTTCCACCACCATCCGAAGTCATGCTCGGTTTCCCACCCCAATAACCTTTTGGCTTTTTCACTGCTGTATAATGTCTCAGATAGTTGCAGCTTTACATCCCGTTCTGCAAACCAATCATACGCTCCGGGATAATACTTATCAAGGATGCCCTTTGGATCCGTTGAAAGCTTCGGGATTTCGTCTTTTGAATACGGATAAGTAGGTGTTATAAAGAAAGGTTCAAAGGATGTGTCCAGCTTATCCCATACGTCAACGGCCTTCACATGGGCTGAGGCAATGTCTTCTACCAGCAAGCAACCGGATAGAAGTGCTGCTCCGGTCTGAACAGGTGTTTTTGGCGTAAAGTTAGGCGGTCTGAGGGCGATAACGTTTAGACCTTTATATGCGCAGAAATGCCTTGCATTCTGTTCCTGAAAGAACTTTGTCAGGCCATAAATATCTCTCAAAGCCTGATTCTGAAAGCTTTCATCCGCAGGACGTATTTCCGGTGGCGGATTGTATCCTGATGCGGCGATACTGCTGGTAATTATTACCTTCCGTATTTTGTTCTTCACTGCCGCCTGTAATACGTTCCATGTTCCTTTTATATTGCAATCCAGATATTCCTCATCAGTGTAGCTCTTCCAGGGATGTATTGATGCACAGTGAATAATCATCTCTACGCCGCCCAGGGCCTTTACGGTAGCTTCAATATCTCTGAAATCGGCCTTGCAGAATTCACCGGAATTATCCTGCGGTGGAGTCATATCAACACGGATCAATTCATGTCCAAGCTCTCTCAGTTGCGAGCATATTCTGGAACCCAGATAGCCACTGGCTCCGGTCACACAAATACGGGACATATTTCACTCCTTTCCCCTTTTCCAAAGGGGTTTAGGGGGATTTTCAGTAACGACTAAAACCCGATTAAAACCCCTCATGTTCAGTCCGGGCGATTATCTCTGCCTGCATATTGGGGTTAAGATGCGTGAAATAGTCGGAATAACCAGCTACTCTAACCAGCAAGTCCGGGTAATTTTCAGGATGTTCCTGGGCTGCTCTAAGGGTTTCCGCGCTGAGAACATTTACCTGTATCTCGAAGCCTCCGCGTCTCAGAAATGTTTCAATAATGTTTCTCAAAGCCTCGAAATCCTCATCTGTCCTGAGGGCATTTTTCGAGAATTTGACATTATGGACAAGACCCCCTATGGCCTTTTTATGATCCCACTTGGTGGTGGAGAGCACAGAAGCCGTAGGCCCGCATTTTTCCCGACCTTGAGTCGCTCCTGCACCGTCAGCCAGGGGAAAACCGGCTTTGCGACCATCGGGGGTTGCGCCTGTTCCTGATCCCATTCTTTCGTGCATTACCCAGCAGAAAAAGCCCGGAACGTAGGGATGAAGACCTACGATGTTGGATTCTGTTGTGTCCTCCAGGAAATGGGCCCATTCCACAGCCAGAGAGTCTATGTCATCGTCGTTATTGCCGTATTTGGGTATTCGGTTCAGTATGCGCCATCTCAAATCCTCGTGGTCTTTGAAGTCGCTTCTGACTATATCGCGGAATTCCATGAGTGACATTTCTTCGGACTCATACACCAGCTTTTTAATGGCATAAAGGCTGTCGGCCAGGTTGGCCAATCCCACAAAGGAATTTTCCACCCAGTTATACCTCGCGCCGCCCCGGTCAAAATCCTGCCCTTTTTCCAGGCAGTCGCTGATAAGACAGCTTGCCAGAGGGAAACATCCGGTTTCTGCCCGGCGCATCCATGTGTTATGAAGACTTTGTGCCGCTCCTCGAACAGTTTCAGCCAGACGTTTTTTAACCAAATGATTAAGATCATGGAAGCTTTCGGGTTCTGAAAGCCTGCCGTCGGCTATCATATCCATGACTTCCAGCAATCCCTGGGGGCAGTTGAAATACGGCGCTGTCACCCACATATTCGACGCGCCCACAACTTTGATCTCTACACATGTGGAGTTCATGTAGTTGTAAGAATCGGGTTCGGAAACGCCGTTATCCCTCAAACCCTGGGCAATTAATTCGTCGTTGAAAAAGGCTGGATCACCTACGCCAGTGGCTAACATTCGGCAGGAGAAATCTGTAAGTTCCAGGGGTGTTCCATCATGCCATGCCAGACCTACCGTCGGATAGCTCAATCCTGTGACAAGGCGGGCCAGCAGACAGAGGTATGTCAGATCATTGGTTACGTCATTTCCGTTCCTATCCCGTCCTCCTACCATTACCGACACAGCCGAACCAAGACCCAGGATCATATTTAGCTCTATATACAGACAGCTTATGAGTTCCAGAGCTTTTTCCCTGGTGATCTGTCCTGAAGCCATGTCCGATTCGTAAAATGGTCTCAGGGTTTGGTCCATACGCCCCGGGGTGGTAAGTCCATGATCTTCACCAAACCAGAGAGCTATTTCCGCAATGAACATGAGTTCTATGGCTTCATGAAAAGTTGTCGGGGGTTCAGAGGAGACTTTTTCGCATATACGGGATAAATTATTCCAGTGATCCGCATTTTCTATATCTTCCCGGGCAGATTCCCGGCATTTTTCACCAACCCTGAGGGCGTATTCTGAAAGTCCTTCAATGGCAATTTTACATGCTTTGTAAAAATTCTGTTTTTCTTCATCATCTGTAGATTCCAGACGCTCTTTGATCTCTTTTTTTATACCGCGAATACCAACCCTGAAAAGCTTTTCATAATCCGGATGGAAGTGACCCGAATCGCCGCCGGGATAGGGCGGCATGGTCTTTAATATCTCATGAGCTTTCTGTATTTCCTGAGATTCCTCCTGCGTCGGGGGCCGGAGATCGGGCCTTCCCACGACCTGCTCTCCTGGAAGAATACCGATAGGCATCTTCCTGAGCCGGTTTGCCACGCGCCTAGCCCGCCATATAAGCCAGTCTTCTCCTTCTGTATGTTCTGACCATGACTCCGCGTCAATAATGGCCATGGTTGGCACTCCATGAACCGGCGTTCTGAGGGCAATTTCCCTCAAATTTATGATCTCTGGCCTCAGGCTGGTATCAACAGGAAAGTCCATTGTTGTTTCTGTTTTGTAGGCCATGACGTGTCCTCCATGAAATTTTAGTCTGTTATTAGTTAAGGTGAATAATACAATATTTAAAAAAGCAGGTCAATGCTCATAATTTTCCAAGCATAAATTTTACATCCCTGTGTTATTGCGAAGAACGGAGTAACAAATAAAGTTTTTAGTCTGTATCAGAAGTTTTGGTT
>WJIO01000400.1 GCA_014730235.1 Candidatus Poribacteria bacterium | reverse complement strand
GTCTTAAGCAGTTCCTTCTCTTCCATAAGGAATTCCTGGGAACCGAGTTTATTACCCTCCATATCCTCTGTGCTTATGATAAATTTATCCGGATGGGGTGAAACCTCAGCATAAATACCCTGATCTGTGCCTATGGCAATACAATATCCGGGTACTATGGAACTGTCCTCACGACGGTAGCCGCCTGCCCAGTCTGAATGTTCTCCAAACAGACATAATCTCCCTGGTACAAAAAGCTCTACTTTTTCAGACATTTAAATTTTATCCTCAGATTAAGTTGATATTGGAGAGGATAATGCTCTATAGAAATTCCCTTTAGAAAAATTTGTCATTCCGGGTTTAGTGTGGAAATAAAAAAATATCCTCTGTTTGTCATTCCTGCGAAAGCAGGAATCCAGTAGACGAGGGGGTTTCCTGAAGCTGGATTCATGCTTTCGCAGGAATGACATACTTATACAGGTTTTCATATTTACCACACTAAATAATATTAATTAAGCGATTAAACCACTAAATCTGGAAGAAACAAATATATTAAATCTATCCTCCCCATTAACTGATTATTTAAATTAGTCGTATTTAAGATACATTTACGAATAACTTCTACTTACAATTTCTCCCTTATAGCTGCTATATGGGCAGGTGTTGTTCCGCAACATCCACCGATTATGTTCGCTCCAGCTTCTTTCAACTGGAGGGCTATCTCTGCCAGTCCTTCAGGTTCAAGGGAATATATGCTTCGATACTGGTCATCAACCTTTGGCCTACCCGCGTTTACCTGAAATATCAGGGGTAATTCGGTTAGATCCCTCATCTTTGCGGCTAACAGAGGCATCTCCTCCACCAGGTCACCGCAGTTTGAACCTAAAGCTGAGACCCCTAACTCTGTAAGCTCCTTTATAATATCGGACAGGGCATCTCCCCAGGCAGTTCTTATGTCTTCAGGTCGGGAAGCCGGGGGTCGTGCAAAAGCCATACTGCATAATACGGGTTTTGAGGTATTTTCAACCACTACTTTTACTGCGATTTTGGCTTCAGTCAGGTTTGACATGGTTTCAACCATAATGGCATCAACACCAGAATCAGAGAGAACTACGGCCTGCTCTTTAAATGAATCGTAATAATTGCTTTCCGGTTCTGTTCCATAAGGTGGAAGCTGGTCCTCCTTACCGCTGGGACCAATATCACCAAATACCAGGACATCATCGCCAGCACATTCCCTGGCGTTTTTAACTGCCGCCTGATTCAATTCCTGGACACTGTATTGGCTGTCAGTGGGTAATCTCATCAAACTTGCACCGAAGGTATTTGTCAATATAGCGTTGGAACCAGCCCGGATGTAGTCCTGATGAACGCCTTTCACCTGTTCAGGATGGGTTATGTTCCATGAATCGGGAGTTTCACCCCGCTTTAATCCCCGCCGCTGTAATTCCGTTCCCATAGCACCATCGCATATAACAATTCCATCTTTTATAGCTTTATCAATTTCCATTTTTACCACCAATATTAAGCATTATGTCCTGCTAATTCCATAGCCACATGGACGGCTGAACCAGCGTCCTTTGCATAACCATCAGCTTTGATTTTGTCCGCAAATTCCTGAGTTATAGGAGCGCCGCCGATGAGGGTTTTCACGCTTTCCCGGATTCCAGCCTCTTCAAGCCCGTCAATTATGTCTTTCATTGATCCCATGGTTGTTGTTAGCAAAGCTGACATGGCGACGATTTGGGCATCATTATCCCTCACGCCCTGGGCGAATTGTTCCGGTGATACGTCGTTACCCAGATCGATCACGTTGAAACCCGAACCCTGTAGCATATATTTCACCAGGTTTTTACCTATATCGTGCAAATCACCCTTGACTGTTCCGATAACTACGGTTCCGCGATTTATAGAAGTCTCACCTGAAAGCATGGGTTTAAGTTTATCCACAGCAGCCTGCATGGCCTTTGCAGCTATAAGAACATCGGGTATATATACTTCCCCCTCGCTGAATTGGTCTCCGATAATAGTCATTGCGGGAAGAAAGCCCTCGTTTAATATAGTGTCTGCCCGTACACCGTCTTTTATCGCATCATCAACAATTTTTTCTGTCCTGGACATAGCATCTGCTCTGGACAGCATACTTTCCACCAATAAAGATTTGAGATCTGCCACTTTTTTTCTCCTTTTTAATTTAGATTTGAATCCCCGGTTTTCATTTGATATTCTAACATAAGGCCATAACAGCGTCAATAACATATTCCACGTCATCGTCACTCATGCCGGGGTATATGGGTATGGAAAAAGCCGTCCTTTCAAATTCAACGGCCTTGGGAAAATCGCTATCATTCTGATTACATATATCTTCGAAAACACCCTGTTTATGTAAACATGGATAATATAACCGGGAACTAACTCCAAGCTCCGATAGATCGTTTATAAACTGATCCCGCGTTTTGTTATTTTCATTGATTTTCAACCTGAGGGTATAAAGTTGAAAATTCGTATCTTTTATCCTGCGAATATCAGGAACTATGATTTCATCTATGTCTTTTAATGCTTCTGTATATCTCATCGCTATATCTCTACGTCTTTTGACAGCATCTTCCAGTTTACCCAACTGGATTAATCCTATCGCGCCCATTACTTCCGGCATACGGAAGTTGAAACCCAGGATATCCCATCTGAATTTATCCGTATCCCCGAAATTCCTGATAAGTCGGCATTTTTCGGCAATTGCATCGTTATTTGTAACTATCATTCCACCTTCACCTGTTGTCATGGGCTTGGATGGAGTAAAGCTGAATATCCCCACATCGCCTATAGTTCCGCATTTTTGACCATTATACTCGGATAAATGGGCTTCTGCCGCATCCTCCAATACCATGAGATCATGTCTACGGGCAATATTCATAATTATGTCCATATCTGCTGTATGACCGGAATAGTGTACCGGGATAATGACCTTTGTCTGATTTGTTATTTGTCTTTCAATATCATCAGGATCAATACAGTAGAATGATAATTCTATATCGGCAAAGACAGGTATTGCACCCAAAAACATGCAGGACGTGGCCGTGGTAATGAAAGTCATATCCGGCACGATAATTTCATCTCCTGGACCGATACCCATAGCGGCTTGAGCCACCAGTAAAGCCGATGATCCCGAATTTACTGCAACAGCATGCTTTGCACCCATCATCTCAGCAAAACGCTTTTCAAACTCCATAGTCCTAGGGCCGTATACCACCCATTCGGATTTAATTACCTCGTATGCTGCTTGAGGTTCTTCCTGACCAAACCAGGGTCTGGCCAGAGGTATTTTCCTGTTCCAGAATCTTTTTTCCTTCATATTTTCTCTCTATGTTTAATATTTCCAGCGGGAATTCCAACAACGGTAATGCCCGGTTCAACGTCCCGGTTTACCACAGCCCCGGCTCCTACCACAGACCATTCACCTACAGTTACCCCCGGCATTATCACAGCACCAGTGCCTATCATTGCACCCTCATGTATATTTACTGCGCCGCACACATTGCAACCCGGAGATATATAGGAGTGATCCGAAATGATACAATCATGTTCTATTGTGCATGAGGTATATAAAACTACGTTATCACCTATTACAGCATTTGCCGTTATGACCGCACAGGCAAGGATAACTGAACCCTGACCCATAGATACCCTGGGTGATATATAAACCGATGCATGCTTTATATTTACAGGTTTATATCCCATCTGTTGAAACTGCTGGAATTTGCGTTTTCTTATTACATTATCTCCGATGGCCACTGTGTAAGCTTCCACACCATCCAGTTCATCTATACAATTAAACACAGGCACACCAAACAAATATGTTCCCACCAGTTCTTTGTTATCGTCAACTATACCGGCTACCTGGTATTCATTGGACTCTAAAGCCGCATCAAGTACGGCCTTGCCATGTCCACCTGCGCCTATTATTGCTATTCTCATAATTTCAAAATGCTTTATTTACGCCATCTTCACCGTATAAATCGTCTTTTCGGGTTACAGCGGATAAGGTTTTCAAAAGTATTTTTACATCAAGCCAGAAGTTCCAGTTTTTAACATACCATATATCCAGTCTTATTTTTTCTCCCCAGCTTATTGAATTACGCCCGTTGACCTGGGCCCATCCTGTAATCCCTGGTCTGGTTGCATGTCTTATTCTTTGCTGATTATTCAGTTTATCCACCTGTTTCTGTATCATAGGTCTGGGGCCTACAAGACTCATATGGCCTTTTATAACGTTAAAAAGCTGTGGTATTTCATCAAAGCTATTATCTCTGAGAAATTTTCCTACCCTTGTAATTCTGTAATCATTTTTAACCAGTTCATACCCCGATCCCATATTTTGCGCGCCCTCTATCATGGTTCTGAATTTAAGCATAACAAATCTCTGTTCATGCAAACCACAACGCTCCTGCCTGAATATAACAGGCCCGGATGAATTTAGTTTTATAGCAAAAGTAATAATAGCTATAAGGGGAGATAAAATTATTATAGCAAATGTGGATATAGTAATATCCAGTATCCTCTTGCTTTGAGAATATGTTACAGGATATTTGTTAAAGTTTTTGTTCATAAGATTTTCCAAGGATTAAAAATAAGTCTACTAAGAATTCTAAAAAATCTCTAAAACCAATGTTTATAAGAATTCAGCATGAAGAAACAGATGAAAATGCTCAAAGAATATAGTTCTATGTCATTCCTGCTTCAAGCTTTTTGAAAAAGCTTGAGCAAAAAGGAATAAGAGTTT
>WJIO01000399.1 GCA_014730235.1 Candidatus Poribacteria bacterium | reverse complement strand
GCACAGCACCCAAAGGCGTTAAAGTCTACAGTCCGGCCTTTGATGTAACACCTGCCCGTTTAATTGACGCAATAATCACAGAAAAAGGCATAGCCAAAAAGCCATATACCGAAAATCTGGCGAAAATGTGTAAATAAATCTTATAAAGGATGGTAAAGCTATGAGTAATAGTCCTTATCAGCATATGGTTCACGATTACTACGTTTCAAAAGTGCGCAAAAGCAACGAAATGCGCAGGGAAATATTAAAAAATATCAGGACAAAGAAAAATGCCCTGGCCTATCAAGAGGCAGTAAAAAAAGCTATTAACAAGGCCTTTTCCCCCAGACCTAGAAAGACGGTTTTAAATCCCAAAATCGTTGGTTTTATTCAAAAAACAGGCTATCGAATTGAGAAACTCACCTTTGAAAGCCGACCCGGATGTCTGGTAACAGCTAACCTGTATATTCCAGATAATATTAAAGGCAAAGCTCCGGGAGTTGTGGGAACATGTGGTCACAGCATGGAAGGTAAAGCCTGCGATCTGTATCAGGGATTCTGTCAACGTCTGGTTCATTCGGGATTTGTAGTCCTTATCTATGATCCATTTAATCAAGGTGAGAGGGATCAATACAGCGCGCTGGAGAAGCGAAGCGCGGTAAACAGTTGCTGTCCTGCTCATAACATGATGGGCAAACAATTGGAACTGCTGGGTCAATTTTTTGGAATGTGGCGGGCCTGGGATGGTATCCGGGCATTAGATTATCTGTTGACCAGACCGGAAGTTGATCCTGATAAAATTGGTGTTACAGGCAACTCCGGCGGCGGAACCATGTCCACATGGATTTGGGGACTGGAAGACCGTTTTGCAATGGCCGCGCCCAGTTGCTTTGTGACAATGTTCCAGAACAATCTGGAAAATGAACTCCCTCAGGACAATGAACAGTACCCTCCCGGTTTAATAGGTGCAGGATTTGAAATGATAGATTTCATGATAGCCAGGGCCCCGAAACCTGCAATACTTCTGGGACAAACTTACGATTACTTCGACAGACGAGGATTAAAAGAAGGTTATGAGGAACTTCGCCGGTTTTATTCCATATTAGGCGCGCCAGAGGACAACGTAGCCCTGTTTATTGGCCCACAGGGTCATGGTTATTCCATCCACAACCAGGAAGCAATGGTAGATTTCTTCGCAAAGCATACAGGCCAGGAAGTGGTAAAAGTTCCCGAAACGGAAATACTGGAACCAAAAGAGCTTTTTGCCACCCCGGAAGGGGACGTGGTAAAAGCCGGAGCAACGCCAATTTATGAGATGATCTCGAAAGAAGCTGACAGGCTGGCGGATAAAAGGAAATCCCTGGATGTCGAACCCCTGAAAAAAGCTGTTATGAAACTGTTCAAGGTATCTGATAAAAGAACTGTGCCATATTACAGCGTTCTCAGGCCTGCACGCATTGAAAACAAAACATACGCTCGTTATGCCATTGAAACTGAGGATAATATCAAGGTCATATTGAAAAAGCGCATGACAACACCTCATGCAGGAACTCTTGATGTTGAGGATGTGGTAAACCTTTACCTTCCTCATGTATCATCTGAGGATGATATAATCAGTGAGCCTATGATAGCATCCATTGAAGATCCACTTTATATACTGGATGTGCGGGGATTGGGTGAATCTTTACCAGAATCAGCCGGTAGCTTCTTCCAGCCCTACGGTATGGATTACATGTTTCATGGTTTCGGCCTTCTGCTGGATGAAAGCTACATGGGAAGGCGTATTCATGATGTGCTTTCTACCATGGATTTGATGATAAACGAAGGAGCTAAAGAAATAAAATTTTATGGCAGGGGTCAAGGAGCAATTCTAGCGTTATTTGTAGGATTATTGCATGATCATGTGGTATCAGTAACAGTTAAAAATTGTCCGGCTTCATATACTGAATGGGGAAAGACTCCACTGGTATCATGGCCCTCGGCCTTCTTTCCTAAAGGGATACTGAAGATGTTCGATCTACCGGATATTATGGATGCCATGGAGAATAAGCTGAAGCTAATAGAACCATGGGAACCCGATATGAAACCTGAAAATGCCTCTGATTTAGGTTAAAAATCAGATTATGAAATAACTCTCTCCTTTTATCGCGTTCATATGTTATCAACTGATATTCAGTGCAGGTATATGCGTAATTTGGTGATGTAACACATACTGTTACCTCAAACAACGGTATTTTTGATTCCGATAACTTAAATACAGGAGAAACATTCATACATACTTTTGAGACTACAGGCACTTATGACTATATTTGTGAATTGCATCCAACGCAGATGAGAGGGGAAATAATCGTTATTAATTCGGATGATAATTGAGATACTAGTAAAAAGCTATAGATGAAGTGGGTTTTTCGCTCCTATACTTTTAATTATGTTGTATATGTCTTAGGAGATACCAGAAGTTTAATAAAAAATGAAAATAAAAAGCCGTTGGTGCCGATACACCTTCGGCTTTATCAAAGCATATATTTGTAATTTTAAAATAAATGGTTCTTCTGGATTGACTATAGTAAATAAGCAGAATGATTTTACTTATTGAATTGACTGATCAAAAATTCTGGTATTTTGTTTAAATTCATTACATGGTTAACAGCATCTAACTTTATTGCTTCTTTAGGCATTCCAAACACAACGCTGCTTTTTTCATCCTGAGCAATTGTTATTGCCCCATTTTGTTTCATATTAAGTAAACCTTCTGCACCATCATTCCCCATACCTGTCATCAGAATACCTACTGCGTTATTACCTGCTGTTAAGGCAACTGATTTGAAAAGCACATCAACAGATGGGCGATGATGTTTTATGGGTGGACCATCTTTTATTATAGCATAGTAATTATTAGTATTATAGTTTTTGCGAATTATCATATGCTTGTTACCAGGTGCAATCAGAACTTTACCGGGAGTCACTAAATCACCGTTTTTTGCCTCTCTTACTTTTACTTTACATTCAGAATCCAATCTTTCAGCGAAATTTGCTGTAAAATTCTCCGGCATATGCTGGACAATTAAAATCCCGGGGATGTTTACGGGTAATTGATGCAGCATAGATGTTATAGCTTGCGTTCCACCTGTAGATGCACCTATAGCTATAATCTTATCCGAGGTTTTATTATTGGAGAAATTATGACTGCCTTTAAAATTTCCGGGTTTACTGATTGGTAAATCATTGTAATTAATCCGGGATGCTGTTTTAATTTTGCTGGTAAGTTCCTTTGAAATCTCTTTGAGATTTTTTTCTTTATTTGGTTTACTTACAAAAGCCGTTGCGCCATTTTTTATAGCTTCCTCAGCTAATTTTTGATTCTGGGATATCAGAGATGACACGATAATAACCGGCATCGGATGATACTGCATAATCTTCCTTAAAAATGTCATACCATCTATTCCCGGCATTTCAATATCCAGAGTTACAACATCCGGGGATAACTCGATTATTTTATCCCTGCCTTCATATGCGTCTGCCGCCATACCCACAACTTTTATCTCAGGATCCCTGGAAATTTCAGCAGCGAGTATGTGTCTTGTAACCGCTGAATCATCAATTATTAAAACCCTGACCATATCCAACTAACTCCCCCTGTTTCGATTTTCAAAATTACAATTCAATTAACTTACCATCACATTTTACAACAACAAGCCCGGTATTAATTTCTATTATCATCTTTCTCGGTTTTATACCCCCTATATCTTTCCCTGCTATGTAAAACTTCTCAGCAGATAATATTCTGGAAAGAACGGAATAGTTTTTCAAACCAATTTCAAAAAAACCATTTTTATCAATAATCCTGCTTCCGCCAGCTACTTTCAAAATAATTCGATCTTTTCTAGCACCTAAACTGTAAATATCATCAAACAAAGCCTTTAACCCGCTGTCTACAAACATACCTGGTTTTTCCCTGGCTTTATTTTTATCTATGCTGGAGGAAGGTAACATTAGATGGGCCATACCACCAGCACATATAACCGGATCATAAGCTGTAACTCCAAGACATGAGCCTAAGGAATGGGCTATAAGTATATCATTCCGATTAGAGGATACTTTAATCTCTCCCAGTCCTACTATATGTTTCATAATACAATCATCTTAACTCATTTTTACATATATAGAAGGCTTAACAGAATTTAACTTGCATGACAACCCTATCAGACTTTCTGAATGACCCAGAAAGAGATATTTCCCGTGACCAAGTAATCTGTATATCTCATCAACTAACATCTGTCTTGTTTTTTTATCAAAATAAATCATAACATTTCTGCAAAATACAAAATCCAGAGGGCCATTCATAGGGAAAGGTGGTTTTGATAGATTGAGACGCCTGAATATTATCATGTTCTTTAATACAGGTTTAACTTCATAATTTTTTAATTTATGGTTGAATTCCTTCTTGAAGTAGTTATTAACCATAACAGGAGAAATATTTTTGATGTTTTTATCTGAATATAAACCGTTTTTAGCTTTTTCAAGGGCTTGTGTTGATATATCTGTTGCCAGGATTTTCGTGTCGAATTTATTTCCCAAGCTTTCCATAACAGTTAATGCAATAGAGTATGGTTCTTCTCCTGTTGAACAAGCTGATGACCATATTCGGAATTTCTTTTGTCCTTCCAGAGTTAGTTCTTTTAATTTTTCTTCCAGAAATACAAAGTGGTCAGCTTCGCGAAAAAAACTTGTTACATTTGTTGATATAGCGTCAATCAATTGGGTGATTTCATCATTATTATTATCCATAAGGAATTCGAGATATTTATTGTGATCGCTGAATCCTAATGCGTGAAGACGTTTACCAATACGAGCATATAACAAGGGAATTTTATTTTTGTTTAATTTAATGCCGCTTTTCTCATATATTATGTCTTTGTATTGGTTAAACGTTCTTTGATTCATTAGAAATCACCAAAATCATCATCATCCAGAGGGATTTTATTTTGATTTACCCCCTCTGTTTTAGTTGTATTTATTCCATATTTAAGGGATGTTACAGCAGAGGATTTTTTATTACCATTTCCATTCAAACCTATAATTTTTGCAAGAGAATTAACAACCTGGTTTAACTGCCCGGCCTGGGCCGATAACTCCTGACTGGCTGATGCCGATTCTTCAGAGCTTGCTGCGTTGGATTGGGTTGTCACATCCATCTCGGCAACTGCAATATTAATCTGTTCTATGCCCTGGGCTTGCTCTTTACTGGCGAGGGTTATTTCACTCAGCAGTTCAGAAACCTCTTCCACATTTGAATTTATCTCATCAAGAGCGTTGGCTGTATCATTAGAGACTTCAAGTCCTACATCAATCTTTGCTGTGGATTCCTGTATAAGACTTCCTGTATCCCTTGCGGCATCTCCGGCCCTTTGAGCCAGATTTCTTACTTCCTGAGCCACAACAGCAAATCCGCTTCCGGCTTCGCCAGCACGGGCTGCTTCAACAGCAGCGTTCAAAGCAAGAAGGTTTGTTTGAAACGCTATATCCTCAATAGTTTTTGCTATTTTGGCTGTTTCTTTACCGGAATTGAAAATATCATCCATAGCTTTGTTTAAATTTTTCATGTATTCATTTCCGGTTTGGGCAGTTTTTTTGGCATTTATGGCCAGGTTATTGGCTTTTTGGGCATTTTCTGCGTTTTGTTTTGTCATAGCAGACATTTCCTCCAGGGAAGAGGATGTTTCCTCGAGGGAAGCTGCTTGTTCACTGGAAGCACTTGCAATTTGTTGAGAGGTTGATGCCATTTGCTGAGAAGCAGATGCCACCTGTTCCGAACCGATAGTTATTTCACTTATTGTTTTTTTGATTGGTGAAACTACTCCGCCCACAATAACATTTCTTACAATTAATACAGCAGCACCAATAACCCCTGCGGTTGTAATAATGGCTATAAAGATCGTTGCGTATTTAAGACTATTAACAGCGGCAAATGCCTCTGATTTGTCAATTTCAGCTATAAGGGCCCATTTAATATCCCCTATATTTATAGGTGTATATGCCGATAAGACACTATTGCCGTTGTAGTCTACGATTATTTTTTCAGATGTTATACCTGACAAAGCTTCTCTGGATGCAGGAGTATCAATCTTACCTTTATCCGGATTTCTAAGCGACGCTTCCAGGGAATGATTGGTGGGATCGAGATATGAATCCGAACGCATAAGCTTATCCTGACCCACCAGATAGACTTCACCAGTTGATCCCATACCAGCTCTTCTCATAACTGTTCTATTAACATGCTCTGTTCCTATCTGTAAAGCCAAAACACCCAAAATTTCGTTACCTTCAATAATTGGTGTGGCAATAAATTGAATGGGAACATTACCAGCAGGTTTGTATA
Organism: Candidatus Poribacteria bacterium; assembly: GCA_014730235.1. Taxonomy (GTDB): domain Bacteria; phylum Poribacteria; class DTPJ01; order DTPJ01; family WJIO01; genus WJIO01. The sequence goes on along the minus strand of WJIO01000399.1, from coordinate 5,117 downwards.
ATTTGGTATCTACAATTACAGCTTTGCCTGTATTTTTAGCTTTCTCCCACGCCTCTTTCAGACTGTTTTCTTTGTTATGAAGTGATTTGCCAAAATCAGAATGCTGGGCCACAGAAAAAATCACATATCCTTGTTTAGCACATATTAGCAGTAAATCATGATAACCATATGTATCCATGTAATGTTTAAACCTGGGATAATGTTTATTATAAGCTGACTTGAAATCAGGATCGCTCAACATCCGAAGACCATCCAAATCCCCTTCCATGACCTTTGAAGATGCTTTATGCATGTCATTAATAGCTGAAATAATATATGGATCATACATAAAAGCTTCTGCATTAGCTATTCTTTCTTTATAATAATCCTGAATGTCATCTTTAATTGTTTCCCGAACAGCTATTAACTTGCTGTATGCCGCGTCTGACAGTGCATTGGAAGCCTTCCATAAAGATATACCACCTATTAAACCAAAGGGGATTATACCTACAAGAAGGAAAAATATAATCATTTTACCAGTTAAACCTAATTTTCTTGTCATTTATCACTACCTCCTCTCAAAATATTAATTAAAATGAAACAGCTTTTACTATATCCAGAAGTATTTTTATATTTTGTTCCGTTTTGCCAATTCCCATAACAAATTCAGTGTTAATCTCAGGATTAAATGACGGAGTCTGCTCAATTTGCTGATCGCTAATGTCAACAACTTCAGATACAGCATCAACCAGGATACCCACCATATTATGTTGACCATCCTGAGACAAATAAACTACAATAATACACGTTTTTTCAGTATACTCAGTCACCCCCATATTAAATTTAGTTTTTAAATCAATAACTGGGATTATCTTTCCCCGCAAGTTTAAGACACCTTTAATATGTTCAGGCATTCGGGGAACTCGTGTTATATCCATCAGACCAATGATCTCTTTAACCTTCAGAATTTCAATACCATATTCCTCATTATTCAACCAGAACGTAAGGTATTTGCCGGCTAATTCCGATGAAAAAGATTTCTCTTGATTTTGACTTGGTGTTTGCTCCTGAATTGTTTTATTTTCAACCGGCATAAGTATCACCCCGTTTGTTTGTTATATTTTCTATCATTTTCTTTCTCTACACCCATAGCCAGTCTCATAATGCTATCAACATCAAGAACCAGACCCACTTTTCCATCGGCCATTATAGTTCCTCCTGAAATCCATCGGGTTAAACCCATGTTATCTTCCAATCCCTTAATCACAACCTGTTGATGACCGATAAAATCGTCAACCAGTAAACCGATTTGTTTTCTTTCGTTTTCAACTATTATCACCAGGCCATCTATGGGTTTTTCCACAGCGTTTTTGATACCAAGAAGATGGGAAAGTCGGAAAAGGGGTAATACCTGATCACGAATTGATACCATTTCACCTTTGCCTATTGCCTTGAATATCTGACTTTCCAAGGGTTTATGGGATTCAATAACAGATAGAGTTGGTATTATATATCGCTCGGTGCCAACCTTCACTACAGTTCCATCTATAATTACCAGGGTTAAAGGCAAATGAATACTGAAATTTGTGCCCTTTTGTGGGACAGATGATATATTTACCTGCCCTCTTAAGGTCTGGATGTTTTTTCTTACCACATCCATACCCACCCCACGACCGGATACTTCAGTTACGTTTTTGGCAGTGGAAAACCCCGGGGCAAATATTAAATTATAAAGTTCTCTATCAGATATTGATTCTCCATCGCTTACAAGTCCTTTTTCTATTGCTTTGGATAATATTGCTTCTTTATCCAATCCTCTTCCATCATCTTCTACTTCAATAAATATGCTTCCGCTTTTCTGAAAGGCCCTGAGTTCAATTTTTCCAGCGGCAGGTTTGCCAATTTGAAGGCGATCTTCTGTGGTTGATTCTATACCGTGATCAATAGCGTTTCTGATCATATGGGTCAGAGGATCGCTTATATTCTCAACAATGCTTTTGTCAACTTCAGTTTCTTCTCCTGATATTACAAGCTCAATTTCTTTTCCTGTTTTTCTTTTTAAATCCCTCACCAACCTGGCCATTCTCTGGAAAACCGGTCGGATAGGAACCAAACGCAGGGACATACCAATTTCCTGTAATTGTCTGGTTATTTTACTCAGGTGAGATATATTCCGGGATATGCGAGGATATTCACTGACAAGATTTGTCACTCGGGAATCCTGGGTAACCATGGATTCGGCAATAACCAATTCACCAATAGTATCTACAAGTTTATCAAGTCTTTCTGTGTCAATTTTTATAGTTTCTCGAATACTCGGTTTTTCAGGATTTAGATCTAAATTGATATTATCTATATCCTTTTTTTCATCAATCTGATTGTTTCCATCTTTATTTTTTGCATATAGATTTTTTATTGAATCCAGAATATCTCCGGGAATTTCACCACAGGATATTTCCTCGCCTTTTAGAAGTGAGTCTTCAGTGTTCTGGATCATCTGCATCAATGTATCAAGAGATGTAAATGCTGCATCCAGCAAAACGCTTGATATGGAAATATTTCCGCTGCGAACGTTATCCAGCAAATTTTCTGTTTCATGAGCCAGTTCTCCCAGGTTATCCAAACTGAGAAATCCTGCCACACCTTTTATGGTATGAAAAGCCCTGTATACTGCATCTACAGCTTCTTTATCTTCTGGATTTTCCTCCAGAACTAAAAGCTGTGTGTTAGCTTCATCCAGGTGATCCCTTGCTTCTGATATAAATTCAGTTATTAGAACAGGATCATTCAATGGATCCTGTTCTTGTTGTGGTTTGTCATCCTCTTCCCCGGATTCAGTATTTTCTATGGATGATAAGACTTGTTTAGGGAATTTAACATCTTCTGAATTTTTTTCATCAATGATTATGCTTCTTAGAGATTCGATTGTCTGAGAAACTATTTCCAGAACTTCTGTTATATCATCAGAATCTTCTCCTGCTTTTATCTCCAGATATTTAATAGTACCGGAGGCGATTTGAGCTACATATTCATTAGATTCTGCATCTGCTGCTTTAAGCAAGTCCTCAAAAGTCTGTCTCAAGTCGCAAAGGGAGTTAAGGCTTGATGGATCCGCCATTATAATTTGTATGGATAGTTCTTCAATTTCGCGGGTAATTTTATTCATATGGAATAATACCTTGAATAAATAGAATCACTGGATACAATCTATATCCTGCTTGTTTGCATCCCAGCAGGCTTTTTCACCATTGTTATAGTTGGGAACATTTATACTTCCTGCTTCTGTTTTTGTATTCCACTCAATTTCCCATATTCCATCATTAGAAGCATCGTCATAATTCATTATTGCCTTATTCCTATCAAGGATATAAAGCAAGATATCCTGATAATGTTCGCTTCGTGTGTCTATATTTGTGATTGAAAGTTGTATTTGTTCAGAAAGCAAATCAACTTCCCATTCAATTTTTACCGTTGGATTATGTTCTTCCGGGGTTTGCATATCAAAAAATTCCCAGTATCCCGATTTATTGAGTTTATCACTCACACCTCTGAAATATTCAAAATCCTCGATTTGGACAACAGAACTATCAGTGGATATTATCATTGACCATGTATTTCTATCAAATTCCGAGATACCATAAAGATTCGCCGTAACGGTAAAATATTCTACTTCTGCTGTGTAGCTCCAGAGTAATAAACCATCCTCCTGCTCTATTGGTTCATTGCTTTTGGCTTGATAGTATAAAGCCGCAGGTACACTGAGAGCAGTCAGAACGGCAGAATTAATAATAACAACTCTTGTTGAGGCATTGATATAATTTAACATAGTAAGGGCATTAAAATTTCCGGGAGCTCCCTGATTTTTTGTATCGAAAGCTGAGGTGTTTACCTGCATGGATTCATCCGGCGGCAAAATTGGTGCTTCAGCCAATATTTCTTCTTCATTTTCATCAGAATCTTCGTTGCAGCCAATATAACCAAAGGTAATGATAGCAATTGATATAAGCAGACATATAGAATTTTTGGCATAAATTTTCAATTTATTAATCTCCTTTGTTTTTTGGTTTATAAGATATTACAGAAGAAATTGCTGTCTTTTAGAATTATAATCTTAGAATATCACTTCATTTATCGGAAAATTTCAGATAAATCTTTAATCTAATATCTTGAATTTTGATGATCTGTATGCAATAATAATACTATCCATCTATATTTCACAGATTTATTTGTAGATAATTGATTATTAAAAACCCAAAGGAGTGATTTATGATGAAAAAGCTAATATTTTTACAACTATTCATTCTTATCAGTTTTATATTCACAGCATCAGTTGCTGCTAAAGTAAACCTGGAAATGGCAGCAGGTATATGGCTTTTTGATGAAAATGATGGTGACATAGCCAATGATAGCTCCGGAAATGGAAACCACGGTCAGATCATGAATGGTGAATGGGTGGAGGGTAAATTCGGATCAGCCATCATTCTTGACGGTATAAGTACCCCTGTGGTAGTTCCTGATTCCGATAGCCTTGACTTACAGGAAGCCTGGACAATAACAGCATGGACATTTGTCAACGAAAGTGAAAGCAGCTATGGCCACATTCTGGGCAAAAGAAATGATGGTCTTAACGAGGCCAACTATGCCTTCAGGATAGCTAATAATGGTACAACCTGGGAAGGCTATTTCAAAAGAGCAGGTGCATGGCAGGGAGTCTGGGGTAAAGGTTCTGTGGATAAGGGTGAATGGCATTATATGACAGCTACATACGATGGTGAAGGAATGTTTACCATGTATCAGGATGCTGTTCAGTTTGGCTCTGGTGATATTGGAGCACCACCTCCGGCAGGACAAGCCGATGTTATTATAGGGGGCTGGCAGAATAACGTCTCTGAACTTCTTGATGGTATCCTGGATGAAGTCGGATTGTTTGCCGTTGCTCTGGAAGTAGATGATATAGAAGAGCTTATGAATGAAGGCATAAACGTAGCTCTGGGAATAACACCTGTTGAGGCATCAGGCAAACTAACCTCTACATGGGGAAGTATTAAAGATAAGTAATAGATACATGTGTAAACATTTATACTAACCGATTAGTTAAAACAGGTTGGGTTAAATTTAACGGTTCTTCCGGGTTAAGT
>WJIO01000033.1 GCA_014730235.1 Candidatus Poribacteria bacterium | reverse complement strand
TTCTAAAGCTTCTCTGTATCTCTTACCTCTCTTCATGCTGAAAACCTCTTGTATGTATTCAAATTCCGGGTAAAACCCATCGTTCCTTATTAAAAAAGGATTCAGAAGAATTTTTAGCGCGGTTTAAAATCCTGAAAATATTTTTCTTTGATTTCTGATCACGGATTACGGATCATCAATTAACTTTCCACCGTTATACCCATACTTCTGGCCGTACCTGCTATCATGCGCATTGCGGATTCAATACTGCTTGCATTCAGATCGGGCATTTTTGTTTCGGCAATTTCTCTTAAATCATTCTGTGTTACTGAAGCTACTTTTTCTTCTCTTGGGTTGCCCGAGGCCTTGGCTATCTTTGCTGCTCTTTTAAGAAGGACAGAAGCCGGTGGTGTTTTTAAAATAAAGCTGAAACTCCGATCACCATATATAGTAACAACAACCGACACCGTTATGCCATCCTGTCCTTGTGTCTGAGCATTAAAAGCCTTTACAAATTCTGAAGCATTAACTCCATGCTGACCTAAAGCAGGTCCAACTGGTGGACCCGGATTAGCCTGTCCCGCGGGTATCTGAAGTTTTACTACCGACAATATCTTCTTAGCCATATTATGAAATATGCCCCTGAAAGAGCATCCTCCTGAATTCTATATCTTCTCTATCTGGAAAAACTCCAGCTCCACAGGTGTAGACCTGCCAAATATAGAGATCATAAGCTTTAACTTGCTTTTATCCTCGTTAATTTCATCAACCACACCGGAAAATCCGGTAAAAGGACCATCTACTATCTTTGCTTTATCACCTACAGCAATATCAATAGCCTGTTTATATTCTTCGCTTGGGCCTTCCTCTGTTGCCTTTAATATATCTTCTACTTCTTCGTCTCCCAGAGGGGTTGGTTCATTTCCCATACCTACAAAACCCATAACGCCCGGTGTATTTTTAACTATATACCATAATTCATCATCAAGCTCCATTTTTACAAATACATAACCCGGAAAAGATATTTTACTGGATACTTTTCGCTTTCCATTCTTTATTTCAGCAACTTCCTGGGTCGGCACAAGCACCTGATTAAGCTTTTCCTGCATCTGCCTTTCCAGTATACGCTGTTCCAGAGTCAATTTAACTCTGTTCTCGTGTCCGGAATATGTATGTAAAACGTACCAGGCTGAAGACATTTAAATATAATCTCACTAAATCTAATAATTATGAAAAGGTAAAATTACTAATGAATAATTCCAAAAAAATCTGGTTCTTCCGGATTTAGTATGGTAAAGATAAGATACTTCTTCATGCTGTCATTCCTGCGAAACTATTATTCCTTTTTGCTCAAGCTTTTTCAAAAAGCTTGAAGCAGGAATCCAGAAAACTAATGAAGCAGTAACATAAGTTGCTGTAAAATATTATCAACTATACCCAGATAAGCAGCAACTATCAATACCATTATTATTACTACACCAGTGGAACCGGATATTTCCTTACGGGTTGGCCAGGAAACTTTCTTTAATTCCAACCTTACTTCTTTTAAAAAAGTAGCAAGCTTTTTGAACATTACATCTTAATCCTAAAGTAATTAAAAATAACACTGAAACTTAATTGATCATTTAACAATAATTTTAGGTTGGTTTAAGTCAGCAAAACCCAACAAAAAGATGGTTGGGATTCTATTTAAAATTGACATAAAAGTGGCAGGCCTGGTGGGATTCGAACCCACAGCATCTGGTTTTGGAGACCAGCGCTCTAGCCGTTAGAGCTACAGGCCTGCACATCACAAACAATCTATATAAATGCAAATAAAAACTTGGTCTTTATTTGCCGGATTTATCTGGTTTCCTTGTGTTCAGTGTGAGTACGACAGAACCTGCAATATTTTTTTAAATTAAATCTGTCAGGTGTATTGCGTCGGTTTCTGGTTGTTGTATAATTACGGCGTTTACACTTATCACAAGCCAGTATTACAATATCTCGCACGGGTAAAAACCCCTATTCAAAGTAATGGTTATTCAATAACTTCAGTAATGGTTCCTGCACCAACGGTAACTCGGCCTTCTCTAATAGCAAAACGAAGTTCTTTCTCCATAGCTACTGGCTTAATAAGTTCAACTTCCATATTTACGTTATCACCAGGCATTACCATGGAAACACCTTCTGGCAAAGTTACTGTGCCGGTAACATCAGTAGTTTTGAAGTAAAACTGAGGTTTGTAACCTGAGAAGAATGGATTATCTCTTCCACCTTCTTCTGCTGACAAAGCATATACCTCGGCTTTGAATTTTGTATGCGGGGTTATAGTTCCCGGAGCAGCGAGAACCTGACCACGCTCCACGTCAGTACGGGTAATGCCACGCAGCAGGACACCGATGTTATCACCAGCGCGACCCTCATCCAGGGTCTTACGGAACATTTCAACCCCAGTACAAACTGTACTCCGGGTAGGGCGAAGACCCACTATTTCAATAGGATCGCCTACATGAACTACTCCACGGTCTACTCTACCGGTAACAACTGTTCCTCTACCTTCAATAGTAAACACGTCTTCAATAGCCATAAGGAAAGGCAGGTCTGTAGCTCTTGGCGGCTCTGGAATAAATGTATCAACAGCTTCCATTAATTCGGCAATACATTCATTGGCTTCATCATCACCATCATCCGCTTCCAGGGCCTTCAAAGCAGAACCTACAATAACTGGACAGTCGTCTCCAGGGAAATCATGCTCAGTTAAAAGTTCACGAACTTCAAGCTCAGCAAGCTCCAAAAGTTCTTCATCATCTACCATGTCAGCTTTGTTAAGAAATACTACAATAGCAGGAACATTAACCTGGTGAGCCAGAAGAACATGTTCATGAGTCTGAGGCATGGGGCCGTCATCAGCAGAAACAACTAATATTGAACCGTCCATCTGAGCAGCACCGGTGATCATATTTTTAATGTAGTCCCTGTGTCCAGGACAGTCAACATGTGCGTAGTGTCTATTATCTGTCTCATATTCCACATGCTGAATAGCGATTGTAATACCACGCTCCTTCTCTTCTGGAGCGTTATCTATTGAATCAAAAGGTCTAAAATCGGCATAACCCTTGGAAGCAAGATACTTGGTAATAGCTGCGGTCAAAGTGGTTTTGCCATGGTCTACGTGTCCGATAGTTCCTATATTTAAATGAGGCTTCGTACGCTCAAATTTCTGTTTGCCCATTTGTTATAACTCCTCCTTGCAGCACTCCTAACAATAATGTTGTTGGAGCCCACGACCGGACTTGAACCGGTGACCCCATCCTTACCAAGGATGTGCTCTACCTGCTGAGCTACGCGGGCATTTATGCTTGATAACTGCAATTTATTTTGCAGACATAAATAGTGATCAGTAATCAATTATGAATTAAAATTAATCCATAACTCACTACTGACCACTCATTTATCATTTTAATTATTGGAGCGGGAAACGGGGTTCGAACCCGCGACAAATGGCTTGGAAGGCCATTGCTCTACCAGCTGAGCTATTCCCGCCCAAAAAAACTAATTCACAATCACCAGAGCAAAAAAACTCACCGGTCAGCCTTAAACGGCCAGCGGTGATTGACAATTAGCTTAAAAATGGTGGGGCGGCAAGGATTTGAACCTTGGTAGCCGTAGGCATTGGTTTTACAGACCAACTTCTTTAACCACTCGAACACCGCCCCATATTAATCATCTTTTCAGATTCCTGAAAAAGATTTTCCACCTAGCTTGGAGCTGGCGAGAGGACTTGAACCCCCGACAAGTTGATTACAAATCAACTGCTCTACCACTGAGCTACGCCAGCAAAAAGGGCATGGTGAAGCATAATTATAACGTCAACATAAGCTTTTGTCAAGCCTTTTTTCGCAGATTGACGGCGAGATACCGGCAGAGCAACAATAAATATAACAAAAAAATCTCTCTTTGTCAAATGTTTATTTTTCGCTCAAGCATAAAATTTATGTCCGTGAAAACTTTGGCTCTTCCGGTTTGAGTATAGTAATAATTTGAAAATTCTCTCAGCTTGTCATTCCTGCAAAAGCAGGAATGACAGCATATAGTAGTTTCTTACCTTTAACACACTGAACCCGGAAGAGCCAAACTTTATTTCTTACCCCATTCTTCGCAATAACACAGGGACATAAATTTTATGCTTGGTTTTTCGCTTTTTTAATCAACTATAAAACATTCCTGATTAATCTTGCCTCAAAAGCAATTCTGATATATTATTCCTTATATATTTCTAATACTTAAACATAAGGAGAAATAAACCATGAAATATATCATATTTATAGCAGTTCAAATATTAATGTTGTTATCGGTATTCAGCGCATCAGCAAAAGAATATATAGTTGATGCTAACGATCCAAAAGCCTCAGATAAAAACACAGGTGAAGCAGACCAGCCTTTTAAAACTATATCAAAAGCCGCTGAAATTGCCCGGGCCGGAGATACTGTTTTGGTAAATTCCGGTGTTTATCGTGAGTCAGTTATACTGAAACACAACGGCACCCGGAATTTCCCGGTAACTTTTTTGGCCAATCCCGCCGGTTCTGTTACCATAACCGGAGCAGATGTAATATCATCATGGGAAAAGATTTCTGAAGATACATCTATATATCAGACTGAATGGGAACATCAATTCATAATAAATCGCAAGAAAGACGGAACTCCTATAGAACATCATCCTGAAGATGCACCAGTTTGGGGTCGCGCTGAACAGGTTATAGTTGATGGTTATCACCTTGTACCGATTGGCAGTATGAAAGAATTGAAAAAGGCATGCTCAGAAATGCAGGAAGATGAAGATCAATGGAGTATGATCCCTGACCCTGATGATGCAAAGACATGGTACGGTGTTTTCTTTGCGGATACCACCCAAAAGGCATTATATATCTGCCTTTCCGACAGCTCAGATCCAAACGAGCATAAGGTAGAGGCATCCGCGAGAGGATTAATCTTTGGTACAAATCCCTGGATGAATCGCGAAGGTGTGCAAAATATACACGTTCGCGGTTTTACATTTCGCCATGGCGCAACGTTCCCCCAACGAGCCGCCGTATGGCTTCATGGTAAAGATAACATTATGGAAAACTGCCTCATTGAAGAAATGGCCGGAAGCGGCGCGAATGTGTCAGGTATAATGCGCCGATGCATAGTCCGTAAGTGTGGACAAACTGGAGGTGGGGCAGGAGGCGATGGATTCATAAACGAGGACTGTATCTGGGAAAATAACTGCTGGAAGCCCATAAACCGGGGATGGGACGCAGGGGGATTTAAAATGGCCCGGGTGGACGGCGGAATCTTTCGACGATGTATATTCCGCCAAAACGGTGGTCCCGGTCTGTGGCTGGATATACATGTCCGTAACGTACTAATAACCGAATGTATATTTCAGGAGAACGAACTCAGCGGTCTGTTTATGGAAATAAGCCGGGATATAACGGTACAGCATAATCTATCTATCAATAACGGCCTTAAAGCAAAAGGTCACTCATGGAGTTGCGGCGGCATCCAGATAGCCGAAAGTCAGAACTGCATCATAGCTTATAATACATGTGTGGGAAACAAAGACGGCATAACTTTCCGGGAACAGGGTCCTCGTGTGCTGGATACTCAGGACTATGGCAAACTGCCATATTACAACAAAGGTAATACAGTTATTGGAAACGTATGCGCCTTTAACAAGGACTATCAGTTGGGTCTATGGTATGACAATGCATTCTTTGGCTGGCATCCGGCAGAGAAGGAAAAATATAAGGCGGAAGAAGCCTACCAGGAATACCTTAAAACGATACCTGATAAAATATACGATCCTACTAAGCATAACATGATTATTGACCGGAATATATATTATGCAGGTGAAGATCAAAACTTAATACTTTACGGCGTTAGCTGGAGGCCAGAATATATTAAATTCGACAATCTGGATGAATTTTCAAAGCATACCGGCTTTGATGTAAACAGCAAGGTTGCTGATCCCATGTTTATAGATGCAGATACCGGAGATTATCGCTTTAAGATCGAAAGTCCGGCATGGGATATGCAGAGCGGCTGGCTGATGATACCGGAAGATTTAGATAGTGATCAGTAATAAGTGATCTGTTAAGGATAAAGGAATCAGTGATGAATAAAAACAATAGAGTAGAAGAGGTAAGAAATTACAGAAAAATTGAAGAGATAATTCCATCCCATTGGTCTGAAGGTGTGGTTAAGGCCAACGGAATTGATCATCGTTATTACCGCACCGGGGGGGATAAACAGCCTTTGGTTTTGCTGCATGGTTTTATGGAAGGGGCTTTGTCATGGTTAAAGACGGCAAAGATATTGGAAAAAGATTATGACATCATCATGATTGACGCCAGGGGTCATGGTAAATCCGGCGGCGTTGAAACCGGATTTGCACAAACCCAGTTTACAGGGGATGCTGTTGGCGTAATAAAGGTACTGGAATTAAGAAAACCCCATCTGATGGGGTTTTCCCAGGGCGGCGGCACGGGAGTTTTTATAGCCCATGAATACCCGGAGCTTTTGGAATCCCTCATCGTTGTAGGATGGGGTGACGACTGGAACGAAACGGAAGAATTCAACACTGATTTTGTCGAATCGGAAAGTTACCAAAACTGGCTGGAATCCTATGTATCATGGCTGGAAAAGCTTAAAACTCAAGACCATGAAGGGCGCATGATCTCGGCTTTATCCCAACTACCACCCGGTAGGTCCGGGATGTCTGAAGAGGAATATGTAGTCTGGGTTGAAAACTGCGCCAACCTTGACCTCAGCATGGTTAAAAACAGCGCATCGGCCTGGGCAGAAGTAAGAGGCAAAATAAGACGCATGGTTAAGGCCCTGAAAAATATCAGTATACCCACGCTGGTTATGGCAAGTTCCTTTTTCCCCACGCCGGGAGAAAAATATATTCAGGAAGAGGAATCAGAAAATCCTAACCTCAGGATAATTCGATTTGTAAATACCGGTCACATGATAATTCGCGAGCAATTTGATAATTTTATCAATCTGGCCATTGATTTTCTAAGGAAGAATAGCACACGGATTTAACGGATGGGACGAATTTTCACAGATTGGAAGACATAACTTTATTTTCATAAGCGGTGCATGTTTTTAAAAACATGCACCGCTTATGGATTTTGTTTTTATGATAATCTAAATCATATCGGAATCACTGGGTTATGATCATCTTCTTCGTGTCTATAAATTCACCGGTACTGATGGTGTAGAAATATATACCTGAAGCAGCTAACTCACCGGCTGAGTTTCTACCATCCCAGTAGGCGGAGCTTATGTTGTCCAGATAATAACCGGCGGGTTTGTGTCCCAGTTCCAGGGTGCGAATCAGTTTGCCTGATATGTCGTATATGCTGATATTTACATCAGCATCTTTCTGAAGCTGATATGGTATCCACGTCTCCGGGTTGAAGGGGTTGGGGTAATTTTGATATAACATGGTAGCATCAGGAAGCTTCTGTGGTGACGCGTCGGTGAAGTCCGCCCAGACTTTGCTGATGCGCTGCCATCTGTATTTGTCCAGTTCGTCGGCCAGTATGGACATTGTGTCGGCCAGTTCCTGGCTTCCCTCTTCACTTATATCGTTAAACAGACGCTGGATGCGGCTGATCCTGTAGGAAGTCATGTATATGTCCCAGCTATGCCATCTATTGCCTGTTATATAACGGATACCGGGCATTATGTCGTGCAGGACAAAGGCACTGCGTAGAGCCAGCCAGTGGTTCTGCATGAGTATATTTACCACCTCAGGGGAATGTTTATAATAAAGGTTTATCAAATCCTGACCAGCCGCAATGCTAGCCATTTGTTCATCCCTGAAAGTGTATAGCTCATCATGTGCCCCAGCATCTGCATATATGATTTTTATGGGGCAGCCGTTGTCTTCTTCATACCTGCATAATACGTTTACTATAGCATCGGTGTCCTGGGGTTGGACGTTGGTGGAAATTGATGTCAAGGAGGTATTTTGAGCTGATACAGCAGTATTAATAGGTGTAACCATTGTATCAATGATAAAACATTCGGTGTTCCGCATAAGATTACATCCAGGTATATTGCCTCTTCTATCAAGTTTTAGCACCAAGATATCAAAACTAAAAGGATTACCTGCACCAGGAGGATCAGTCCATCCAGCTACTACATAACCACCATCACTTGTTTGTTGGATGGATTCGGCATAATCATGATCAGAATCAGAATCACTGCTATCGTAAGCTTTCTGCCACAACATGTTACCATTATTGTCAAGTTTTAAAACCCAGAAATCATAATTACCTGCGCCGAGAAAGAAAGACCATCCAGCCACCACATAGCCACCGTCACTGGTTTGTTGGATGGAACTAGCATGATCAAAACTACTACCTCCATAAGTCTTTTGCCACACTATATTACCAATGCTGTCAAGCTTTAGAACCCAGAAATCATAATTACCTGCGCCAAAAGAGTCAGTCCTTCCGGCCACCACATAGCCACCGTCATTGGTTTGATAGATGGATTCGGCATGATCAAATTTACTGCCACCATAAGTCTTTTGCCACACTATATTACCAATGCTGTTAAGCTTTAGAACCCAGAAATTACGACTACCTGCGCCAAAGGAGTAAGTATTCCCAGCTATCACATAGCCACCATCGCTGGTTTGTTGAATAGAATAAGCATAGTCATCATAACCGCCTCCATAACTCTTTTGCCACAATACTTTACCGTTTTTATCAAGCTTTAGTATCCAGGGATCATAACGACCTGCGCCAAAAGATTGAGTATGTCCAGCCACAACATAACCACCATCCCTGGTTTGCTGGATGGATGTAGCA
>WJIO01000398.1 GCA_014730235.1 Candidatus Poribacteria bacterium | reverse complement strand
GAAGCTCAGACAATATGGCTTCAGGTTATAGCCACTGACGACGGCGGCGCAACAGCTACTGACATATATCCCAACGCCATAGGCGTGGATAATGAACCCCCGGTAACCAGCGATGATTATGATGGTCTGTGGCATAATGAAGATTTTTATGTAAATCTTTCAGGTACTGACGGTAACGGGATAGGTATAGAAATACAGGATATAAAGTATATCATAAACTCCGGAGAAGAACAGAACATATTTACCGACGGACAACCCCTGATAACAGCAGAGGGAACCAGCCAGATCGAATATTGGGGAACAGATAAACTGGGCAACGTGGAAAGTCACCGAAAAACTACGGATATAAAGCTGGACAAAACCCCACCAATATTTGCAGACTGGACAACGGATCCATTGGATCTAACAGAGGACAGCACAGGTTCTTTCAGAATAACAGTAAGAGTTGCAGATACAGGAAGCGGTCTGGTAGGTATGATACCTACATTCAGCTATCGTATCGGCAGAAGTTCTCAATACAGCGAATTTTTGAGCATGATTAACGGAGAAACCGATGGCATATGGTATTATGAAATACCTGAACCGGCAGAGACATGGAACGGACATCGGGGGAAATATATACAATATAAAATAAGCGTAACAGATGTAGCGGGAAACACATCAATAAGCCAGGAACAGGAAGAGCTTATAAACGACATAAACGATGCACCCAGCGTGGCTATAACAAGCACGTTTAACACATGGGAAAACGGATTTGTCAACATCGAAGCTGAAAGTTCGGATGTTGACGGCACAATCGTCAGCGTCCAGTTTGACTACAGCTTTAATAAAGTAACCTGGATATCTATTGACGCACCACTGACAGAACCACCCTATTCCATACAATGGAATACCCAGAAAGCCATACCGGAAGTAAGGGAAGCTGTCTGGATAAGAGCAAGGGCAACAGATGATGACGGACATATAGCAGAATACACCATATTGAACAGCTTCAGGGTTGACAATCTACCTCCTGTTGTAACTGATAACTATGATAAGCAGTGGCATAGAGAGGATTTCATTATCAAACTAACGGCCAACGATATGAGCGGCATTGGTATGTCAAGTATATCATATGTGCTCAACGGTGAAAAAACCGATGTTCCTATGGACGGTCGAACAAGTGTAAATGTAGAAATAACAACCGAAGGGCCGGCCAATATACTGGAATACTGGGGCGTTGACATTCTCGGCAACGAAAGCGCCCACATAACCCTGTCCAATATAAAGCTGGACAAGACACCTCCTGAATTCGCCAACTGGCTACAAGATCCTGAGGATCTGACGGAAGATACAGAAGGAAGATTCCGTATATCTCTAAATATAGTTGATTCAGGCGGAAGTGGATTACAGGATAAAACACCCCTGATAGATTATCATATAGGTTCAGCCAGTCAATACGATGGATATGAAAACATGGAAACAGGAGATGGTCTGACCTGGCATTTTGACATACCAGAGCCATTGGATAGCTGGAACTCCCGTCGAGGTGAAAATGTCTATTACAAAGTCAGGATCGGCGACGTAGCGGGAAACACCGCTGAAAGCCCTGAACAGCAAGAACCTATTGACAGTATAAACGATGCGCCAGTGGTAAATATTACCTCCACATTTGAAGAATGGAAAGGCGGGGAAATAACTATAGAAGCCCAGGCCTCGGATATGGATGAATCAACACCAGGTGTTCGCTTTGATTACAGCACTGACGCAGTGGAATGGATACCTATAACGCCAATAGCCATAAACGAACCGCCTTATACAGTGGAATGGGATACGACAGCATCAATAACGGAAGTAGAACAAAACGTATGGATAAAGGCCGTAGCCATTGATTTTGATGAAAGCGGCATAACAACGGAATATATAATCCCCCAGCCCTTTGGCGTAGATAACCAACCTTCAGAATTCGGTGAATGGACACAAAACCCACAGGATCTTGATGAAAAAACCAGAGGAAACTTCCGCATACAGGTTGAGGTTGATGACCTGATCGGAAGCGGTGTTGACCGGGTTGAATTGTCCTATAAAGTAGGCTCAATAAATATGGGCTTCAACTCAATGGTAGAGGGATCGGGCAATAACTGGTATTACGATATACCCGAACCAAACGGAACATGGAACGCATACAGGGGTCAGATAATCTACTATAAAGCCAGGGCCTTTGATATGGTAGGAAATGAAACCCCGGAAACCCAGGAACAACAGGAACTTATAGACGACATCAACGATCCACCCAGAGGAATGATAAGCTCATCATATAAGCTTTGGGAAAAAGGCACAATTAACATAATGGCAGATGCAACAGATGATGACGGTGACGTGGAAAGCGTGCAGTTCCAATACAGCCTTGATAATGTAAACTGGATTAATATTGGATCACCGCTGGCCAACACACCATATATAGCTTCATGGGATACAACTGTTATTGACGCAGACGCAGCAGTATGGCTCAGAGCAGCTATTACTGATGACGATGAAGCGAAAGCATATGCCGCCACAGACCGGGGTATAGGAATAGACAATATTCCCCCGCAGTTCGTGGAATGGGAAGCGACAGATTTAAAAGAAGATACAACAGGACTATTCAGAGTTGAAGTGCAGATTACGGATCAGGGCAGCGGCGTAAGCAGTTCAAAAGTGGAACTGGATTATAAAATCGAACCAAGCGGGTATATGGGTTACAGAACTATGATTAAAGACACAGCAAAAGCTGATACATGGTTCTATGATATTCCACCATCACCAAACTGGAGTACCTACGCCGGCAGAAGTCTAATTTACAGAGTAAAAGCAACGGACACAGCCGGAAACACAGCGGAAAGCGATGAATACTCGGAACTCATAGACACAACAACTGGAACTATCGCCGGAACGGTTAGCCCTGCGGTGAATGGTATAATAGTAAAAGCTCAACAAAACGGGGTTGATGTAAAAACCGAAATGGCTAACTCGAATAACGGAAATTACATAATCACAAAACTTAATCCCGGGAGCTATGATCTGGTTATAACAGCCCCTGGTTATGGAAGGGATGAATCACTAAAAGACATAACAGTAACATCAGGTGAAACTTCCGCCAATAATGATGTAACTCTTTATCCCTATCAGGTTGAGCAAGTTCTTGCTAACCAGGATAATACTATAGAATATATAGATGCCAATTCCAAAGAATATAGACTCAGTATACCCAGGAATACCTTTACCCAGAACAGCACTGTGGCATTAGGTTCCAGCGGCGGCGAACCAACAAGATTGAATAACCCAAGAGTAACCCTTGGTAAAGCTATAGGAATGGGCTTTAAAGGTAGAATTATAAACGACATAGAGCTTTCTATGGACTGGCCCGACGAAATATCCAGAAACGTATCAAATGAATCCATAATGACATTCCTGTATGACGGAACTGACTACGCTTTTGTAGACAGAACCATATCATTAAATAAACAAAATATAACGATAAATATATCACCGGATGATATACAAAATTTCAGCGACAGCAATCACCAGTTCGATCAGGTTCTGGATCCTACTGATACAGTATTTTATGTGCTGATTACAAGGTTTGACAGTTTTGCTTCGGGACTTGCCAACGGTATCAGGGATCCCTTATCAAACAGCACTCCGGTGATTGACGAAAATGACCGGAGAATAGCTCTGGCAGTTCATGGAATAACAAGCACTTCTGACGATTTAGATAATATACTGGATTCGCTTAGAGAGCTTGAAGACCATAATAACGAGACGTATTACGATCACGTACTTGTATTTAACTATGACGTAGAGCGAACTATAGGATATAACAGCAGTATACTGCTGGATAATCTGGATGCTCTGCTTCAGGGTAATTACGACGGCAAGATTGATGTAATTGCTCACGGCACAGGTGGTCTGATAGTAAGAGATGCTTTAAACGACGGCGCTGATATTTACATCGGAAGCCTGACAATGCTGGGAACTCCTCACGGAGGGGTAAACGACGAACTGCTTAAGAGGGAATTTGAAAAATTCCTGAACAAGACCCAAAGCTCCGCCGCCATGACATACTATAACAGCGCATGGCAGGAAGTATTGGAAAATTCTACCACAATTATGGCTTTAAACAATCAGCCCAATCAAAATGTTGACACACATTATTATGGGCTTTCAGTCAATGCAAGTGATGATGATCTGGTGACAACCACCAGCGCAGACTTCAGCAGTAACAGCGCATTTCCATATCTGGAAACACCCGAAACTGAAGTCTTTGAACAGATTCCAGTAACGATAACCAACACAAGTGGACTGGAATTTGCATCAGGAACTAGACATTTTACCATGCTTAATTCTGAAATCACCCGGACAAAATTGGAAGTTTACCTGAAGGGTAGATCGGATAACATAGTTTACGAAAAATACGAAGGTGAACTAAGCCCGGGACAGGAAATTTCAAACTTCAGGATTCTGGTAAAGAATACTGGCTCAGTAACAGTGGAAAATGTATTAGCGAAACTTGGCACAGAAAATCAATATATACGGAAATCAATTAACGGACAACAGGGAATAGGTCAGGATACATCAAACCTGGGTAATATCCAGCCAGGTGCAACAGCAGCGGGAATATTCGGATTTTATGTGGAGCTGGATGCTGCTTCAGACCTGGGGAACCCGGTTATATTCGAACTTACCATAACTAACTCGGAGGATAACAGCACCGCCATAGAAACATTCAGCATCCTTATGGGCGGAACTCCTATAACTATAGCCCTGGATAACAGCGGCAACAAGAGGATAGCTGTGGTAATGGACGATGATCTGGAAGAAAACGACGAAGACTCAGCACCGGAACCGGGTGAACTTATGAAACTGGATATATACCTGGCAAATAATTCGGATAATGCCATCCAAAATATCGTGGCTAAACTCAAATCCAATGACACCCGGATACAGGGTAAAGTGCCTACATACACTGGAACTCAAATAACAGATTGGGATACAGTCAATATGGCAACCACCGGTATATCCATTAATTACGGTACTATATCGGCAAACAGCAACAGGATGTCTTCCTTCCAGTTTGTGGAGATAGACGATGACTTTGCACCTGTGGGAGATCTAGTAAACTTTAGCCTCGAAATTTACCAGAACGATGTATTCATTGGCTCAGACGAATTCTCCATAGAAATCGGGTCTGACTTAATAGTCAAGAGTATAGTCGTAGACGATGATCTTGAACCTGGCGGGGGTTTAGGGGATATTGATATTGATCTGGAAAACATATCATCCGTTGACCTTACGGATATTGAGATAAACCTGGACTGGTCTCCAAATGTGGTCACAGCTACAGAGGATAGAATCGAAATAGACGAAATAGAAGCAGGGGAAACCGAAAATATAGAATTTGAGGTTTCCATAGATGATGGATTCTTTACAGGATATATTAACTTCTTCCTGGAGATCGAAGTAGATGGTGATACAGTTGATACATTAACCTTCAGGAAATACTTCGGCAAGAGAACCCACATTGTGGCCTACTGGCTGGAAGATGACGACAACGGCATTCCCGAATTAGGCGAAGACGTAAAGCTTTCAGTAGCCCGATGGAATGTCACAGATGAAACGGTGCCGGATGTTGAGGCTGATGTTTATGAATTTATGGCTCCCGAATTTATAAGCCTGGAAGAAAAACGAGGCAGATATAACGATATATCAGCCAATGATGTTGAAATAGCCAATAATGAATATGAACTCAGTATTGATGATGTAGGTGACCTGTCTTATAACTCCCCCAGCGGAAGTCTTATTACTGATGTAAGTTTAACAGTACCTGACGCCGACTGGACACCTGATGCCCTTATAGGACAATACCTCAATCCCAACACCGACCAATCTGTTGTTTATTACATAATTGGTAATGATGAAACCAATATTATTGTTGATACTACAGGCAAAGATCCCATGACTGATGTGGCCTCAGATGACGATCCATTTAATATAATTGTATCTACAGGATATCCAATAGAAATGCTATTACAAGTGGAAGAAGACAATAAATCAATGGGAATAGAGGAGTTATCTATTACTGTGGGAGGTATGATCAGATACTTACCACCCCAGGGATATAACGCTTTAATGAGTAGAATCAGCGATTCAAAAACACTGGATTCAGATAACAACGCCAACGGTATGCCTGAACCCGGTGAGACTATATCCGTAAACGTAACCCTCATAAATATATCTGATGAGGATGTTGACGATGTAGAAGTTAATTTTATTCCATTAAATGATAACATTGATATTGAAGATACAACTATAGATTATGGTAGAATAAGGGACGGCAATACTAATACAGAGACCATAGTCATAGATATAGACGATGATTTTGCAGGCAACGTGATAACCATATTAACAGGAATGACAGGAAAGCTTGATAATGAGTTATTAGACTTAGGAAGTGAAACATTCTTTGTACCAGTAGGAAACGCTCAATAGAGCAACACCAGGAGGGTGAATAAAAGTATGGATCATACCACCAAGTCAGCAGAAGACGAAATGGACGGTAAATTTACCAATCCCAAATTCAGCAAGGCAGGCCTGACTTTTGATGATGTGCTGTTGATACCGGCAAAGTCTGAAGTACTGCCCAACGAAGTAGATGTAAAAACAAAATTCACCAAGAATATACTCCTAAATCTACCAGTTTGCAGCGCAGCTATGGACACAGTAACCGAGGCAACCCTGGCCATTGCCCTGGCCCGGGAAGGCGGGATCGGCGTAATTCACAGAAATTTTACCGTTGAGGAACAGGCTAACGAAGTTGACAGGGTAAAGCGTTCAGAGAGCGGTATGATCGTAAAACCTATACACCTTCCTCCCGACAAACCCATAAGCGAAGCCCTGGCCCTTATGACCCGCTTCCATATCTCCGGTATACCTGTAACAAAAAATGGAAAACTCGTGGGGATACTTACCAACCGGGATTTAAAATATGAAGAAGACCTGACTCAAATGATCGGGGATGTCATGACTAAAGACAACCTGATTACCGCCCACGAAGGTATTACACTTGAAGAGGCAAAGAAAATACTCCATCAAAACAGGATCGAGAAACTCCCGGTGGTGGACAAGGACTTTATGCTTAAAGGTCTTATAACCATCAAGGATATTGACAAGATCATACAATATCCCAACGCATGTAAAGACGAAAAAGGCAGGCTTCGGGTAGCCGCTGCCCTGGGACCCGGTTCGGATATAATGGAAAGGGCAGCCGCACTGGTAGAAGCTAACGTTGACGTCCTGGTGGTGGATACGGCTCATGGTCATTCTACAGCAGTATTAAAGGCAGTGGAAAAGCTGAAGTCTCAATACAGTGAAATGGACCTTGTAGCCGGTAATGTGGTTACAATGGAAGCCACACAAGACCTTATTTCAGCCGGTGTTGATGCGGTCAAAGTAGGAATAGGCCCCAGCGCCATATGTACCACAAGGGTTGTGGCAGGGGTAGGTTTACCTCAGATTACAGCCATCTATGAATGTGTGGAAGTGGCGGATAAACATGACGTTCCGGTGATAGCCGACGGTGGAATCCGGTATTCCGGTGACATAGCAAAGGCAATCGGGTCCGGTGCAAGCTCTGTCATGATAGGCAGTCTTTTTGCCGGCACACAGGAAAGCCCGGGCGAAACGATAATATACCAGGGTAGAAGCTATAAGACCTACCGGGGCATGGGTTCGGTAGGGGCCATGAAAAAACGCGGAGGCAGGGAAAGGTACTTCCAGTTCAGCGAAGCGGCTGTGGAAAAAATGGTTCCCGAGGGAATAGAAGGTCGGGTTCCATATAAAGGAAACCTAGGGGACTATGTGTTCCAGTTGATAGGCGGACTCAGACACGGTATGGGCTACTGCGGGGCAAGAAATATCGAGGAACTGCGGAAAAAAGCCCGGTTTATAAGAACAACAATAGCAGGCCTGAAGGAAAGTCATCCCCATGATGTTACCATTACCGAGGAAGCACCGAATTATTTTATTGACAGATAAATCTTGATACAAATGCATTTGTTTTTGATTAGAAAAAGAGAAAAAACTTGACATAAAAGGTAAGTTATCCTATTATATTCTGACATAAACAAAGATATATTTCTCCGATCCATCCCGCTCTAAAAGCTTCTTAAAGCTCATGACGGATGGACGATAGGGTATGGCTGGAAACGGCTTTGCCTCCCGTGTTTGGAAAGGAGATTAAGGAATATTAAGACCAGTGTCCTGATCTGCACGGAAACTGGTCTTTTTTTATTGGTTTTTTATCGTGATCCGTAATCTGTGATCAGCGAATCGGTAATTAATTAAATATTCACGGGAGAAGAGCATGAAGAAACTGGTATTTTTGATCTTAGTACTTACTTTAACCACTTCCTCTTTCGCTTTTGCAGAAACGCGTTTGAAGATGGCAACGACTACAAGCACAGACAATTCGGGCCTTTTGATGGAACTACTGCCACCCTTTGAAAAGCAGTTTGATATACGGGTGGACGTTATCGCTGTGGGAACAGGCAAGGCTCTGGCATTGGGTGAAAATGGTGATGTGGACGTGGTTCTGGTGCATGCCCGGAGCGCGGAGGATAAATTTGTTTCAGAAGGATACGGTGCCAATCGCAGAGATGTAATGTATAACGACTTTGTAATCCTGGGCCCGGCTGATGATCCTGCGGGATTAAAAGAAGCTGAAGACGCTCTTAAGGCTATGAAGATGATCAGCGAAAAGAAAATATCCTTTGTATCCAGAGGTGACGACTCCGGCACGCATAAGCGGGAAAAACTATTGTGGGAAAAATCAGGCATCGAGCCATCGGGAAGCTGGTACATGGAAACAGGCCAGGGAATGGGAGCAACCCTACAGATAGCCGATGAAAAGCAGGCTTATACCATCTCCGACCGGGGAACATATCTGGCCTACAAAGATAAAATTGATCTGGTAATCCAGTTGGAGGGAGATACAGAAAGGCTGGCTAATCCCTACGGTATAATAGCTGTAAACCCCGCCAAACATCAGCACGTGAAATATGTTCATGCAATGGCATTGATAGGATGGGTAACATCTGTGGATGGCCAGAAGATCATAGCGGATTTTAAGAAAGACGGTGAGAGACTTTTTCACCCTATGGCTGTTAGGTAATAATGGACTATATTCTCGATGGCTTCAGGCAGGCCTTATACCTGATATTTACCTTTGATGGAGAAGTCTTTAACGCAGTTTTTATATCCCTGCGGGTTTCATTCACGGCTATAATATTTGCCTCAATTGTGGGTTTGCCTCTGGGATTTTTAATAGCTGTAAAGAATTTCAGGGGTAAAAGGTTTCTGGTTACCATATTAAATACGCTGATGGCCCTGCCTACTGTGGTGGTGGGTTTGATGGTATATTCGTTTATATCCCGTCGCGGGCCCTTTGGTTTTATGGATATTCTATATACTCCTACGGCCATGATAATAGGCCAGTTTATCCTGGCTGTTCCCATAATAACGGCTTTGACCATATCAGCAGTACAAAGCGTTGATGCAAAGGTAAAGGAAACAGCTTTAACCCTGGGCGCAAGCAGTCGACAGGCAGCATCGGCGGTAATCTTCGAGGCAAAGCTGGGATTACTGGTGGCAGTAATAACAGGATTTGGCAGGATCATTGGCGAAGTAGGGGCAGCCATGATGCTGGGTGGGAATATTCGGGGCGTTACCAGAACCATAAGCACAGCTATAGCCCTACAGACAAGTATGGGAGAATTTGCTGTAGGCATCGCTCTGGGTATTATCCTTATGCTGATACACCTGGTAATCGTAGCATTACTGCTTAACACGATTTTTCCCCACTTTCAACGGAGATAAAAGTATGGATTCGGCTATCATCCGGGTTGAAAAATTAAAGAAAGATTATGATGGTAAAAGGGTGCTGGATATACCGGAACTGGAGTTTAAAACAGGTTCTATTTATGCGCTGGTAGGTCCCAACGGTTCCGGGAAAACAACTTTACTTAAGATACTCAATCTGCTTGAAGCCTCTACTTCAGGTCATATATATTTCGACGGATCAGAAATTAATCCGAATTCCAGGAAAGCTCTGGACATACGACGGCAGATGACCCTGGTTATGCAGTCACCTGTGCTTTTTAATACCAGCGTATATAAAAACGTGGCTTACGGCCTTCGGGTCAGGGATTACGGAAAAGAACAGATCAGAGATTTGATAAAAAATTCTCTGGAACAGGTTGGTCTTTATGGATTTGAGGAACGCAAGGCCAGGAACTTGTCGGCGGGTGAGACCCAACGGGTGGCTCTGGCCCGGGCATTGGCGCTGGAACCCAGGCTGTTGTTTATGGACGAACCCACAGCTAACGTGGACAGGCGAAACGTAAAAGCTATTGAATCCCTGATCCATGAAATAAACACGCAAAAAGGAACTACCGTAGTTTTTACAACCCACGATCTGTCTCAAGCTCACAGGATTACAGATAAAATTGTATCACTTCTGGATGGAAAAATTATTGGCAGCAGTCCTGAAAACATCTTCTTTGGCTGCTGCAAGCCAGGTAAAAGCGGCTGTATTATAGAGATTAAGGAGGGGATTCAGCTAAAAACGGCTGAAAATAAAAAAGGTGAATCAGGAATCTACATCAACCCCCAAAATATAAGCATATCTTCTAAAAAATCACCGGAAGACCAAAACTGCTTTGATGGGAAGATCACCTCAGTGGCTTTAGAAAATGAAAAAGTAAGAGCAGTAGTAGACATTGGTATTGAACTGGTAGCTTTGATAAAGCGTGAAGAATTCCAGTTCAGGGATTCGGACATCTTTGAGAAAAATATTTATGTATCTTTCAAGGATTCAGATGTCCATTTGTTTTAGTAATTTAACAGGAGAATCAAATGAAGAAAAGACTTTTTGGGTTTAGCTTGCTTGTATCTGTACTTGTGCTGTTTTTGTGCGCATTTCCGGGTTGCGATGAATCGGATGATGAAGAAGAAATGGAAGCAATGGTTTCTTCCAGGGCTTATAAAGGTCACGAAAACGACATAGACAGCAATAACCTGGTCAGCGTCTATCCATCCCTGGTAGGTACCCGTCTGGACGACTGCCAGACATGCCATACAGGAGAAATAGAAGATGGTCAACTGGTTAGCAGTGCATGTGATTATTGCCACAAGCTGCTGTTGGATGAAACAGGCCATACACCTATAGAAACCCTGAACGCCTTTGGTATTGATTATTACGATGCGGGTCGTGACATGAACGCACTAAAGGAAATCAAGGACAAAGACTCAGACAGAGATGGCTATCCCAACGACGAAGAACTTATGGCCGAAAGATATCCGGGCAGTGAAATGAGTCAACCGGGACAGCAGGTGGCAACACTGAAAATAGTCACACTGGATGAGTTAAAGGCTATGCCTTCCCACAGCCAGTTCATGCTGTCAAACACCACAAAACAGCAATTTGATGATTATGTTACCTACAAAGGCGTAAAGATCAAAGATCTGCTTGACAGCCAGGGAATAGACCTTAGTGGTGCAACAGGAATAACAATAATAGCCCCGGATGGATATATGAAATCCCTGCCTATAGAGTATGTAGATAAGAAGTTTCCACAGCCTTTATTCTACTCAGGTCTCGATGTAGATACCCAGGGCCCTGACTGCGGTTTTGTTATTTACCCGGAAGATATGCCAGCCGGACTGGTGGATGGTGAACCCATATCCGGAGAACATTACCTTATAATGGCCTATGAGAAAGACGGTATCCCCCTTGATACATCATACCTGGAAGCATCCAGCGGAAGGATCAATGGAGAAGGCCCTCTCCGTATAGTAGTTCCCCAAACAGATCCCGGACAGCCGGACAGAGGTTTGAAATATTCACCTTCCGGTTGTGACGACGGTTACGACTTCAATGAAGACGCTGACCATAACGCCGGTGCGATGGTTCGAGGCGTAATCGCCATAAGAATTGACCCTATGCCCGCGGGCGTCGAGGAATTTGACTACATGAACGGCGGCTGGGCCTATATAGACGCGGGTCAGCTTATAATATACGGACATAACGTACAATAAATATAGACCAATAGCGATAACTGGTCGGGTGATCACCCGACCAGTTATCATTTTAAAGGGTAGTATAACCTATGCAGCGAACGATTATCTTTGCAGCAATCATTATAATCTTTTCAGCTTCACTTTCATATTCGCAGCAACTGGACATAGAGGGAAATTTAAGCCTCTGGTATGATATATACGAGGAAAACGAAAACCAGGTCAGGCAGGCCACCACAGGAATACTGGCAGCCGATACAACCAGCGGATTTAACCTCAAACAAGGACGCGTAGCGTTTAACTACAAAAATCCGGACACAAAATTAGACGGGAGAATACAGATTCGGCTGGAAGAAAGGGTTGCAGTTCTGGACGCTTATGCTAAATGGCATCCCCATGAACTAATAAATATATACGCAGGACAGATGAAAATACCCTCGTTATATGAAGCTCTCATCAGCGATTCAGAACTGGATTTTATCTCCCGATCCACCTTATCAGGCTATATAACTGACTGGTCTTTGTCCAGAACGCCATATTACAGCGCATTTTACGGCAACCGATCCTACAGCCGGGATCTGGGAATCGGGTTAAAGGGAAAGGCAGGCCCTGACAAAAACAAACAGATGTTCTCATATTTTCTCATGGTGGGAAATGGACTTGGTGCAAACCTATTTATAGGCGGGCCTGAAAGCAAGGAATTTCTATACAGCAACAGCTTTGGCGATTACTTTTACGGCGGAAGGATTAACATTACACCCATAAGTTGGATGGGTATAGGCGGACATTATTCCCGGAACACCCACAACAACGTGCTATTCAACGACGGCAAAACCGTTTTCGATTTGGAACGCCAGTCATGGTCGGCTGATTTCCATACCAACATATCACGTTTTCAGGCGGGGTTTATGTACGGAGAAGGCAAGGTAAAAGACGATTACTTTTACAGCACCGAAACATCCCTCTATTATCAGGGATACGAAGTCAGAATCCTCTGCTGGCTGGTAAAAGAACTGCTACAGGCAGGCGCAAGATACGACACCTACACATTCAGACTCCACGAAAACGGCATATCCACCCACCAGCGCAACACCACCTTTGGCATTAATGTTATCCCTATGAAAAACATGCGGTTACAGCTAAATTATATGATAAAAGAAACTGAGGAGGCTGGCTTTCCTGATCTGGGGGATAATATATTATATTTGAATTTTCAGTATAATTTTGATGTCGCTATATTACAGTAAGACATTATAGCTAAAGGTTCTTCCGGCTTTAGTGTGGCTATAATTGAAAATGCTATCAGGCTGTCATTCCTGCTTCAAACTTTTTGAAAAAGCTTGAGCAAAAAGGAATAAGAGTTTCGCAGGAATGACAGCCTGATAGCATTTTCATTTGCTAGTGTCTCTTTAAGCACTGCAACATCTGGTTTTAGTTAATTTTAGAAATATAAGCAATCATCATTTCAAGATGCCTCCTGAAGGTATATACCCTGTTCTTTACAGGCTTTACGGATTTTTGACATGGCCCCGCCGATTTTTTTTCCGTTGCGCTTGATGCCGTATATATGCTGACTAACGACCTGATGGGGTATACCCATGATCTCACCTATTTCCTCCTGGGTTTTACAACCAAAGAAATAGAGAATTACCGCCTGACGCTGCTTTGCGGTAAGCTCATTTTCTATAATATCCATTAGTCTTGGCATTATCTGTTTTTGTTTTTCTTCACGCAGCCACCGGGATTCTCTCTCGTCATTAGTCTCATAATACAAAGCACATCTGGTATCAAACTCCTCAAGTTTATGAAATTCAACAGGTATTTCCCAGAAATCAGGGTTAAAACTGGACATGTTGACCACCCCCCGTGGTTTTCTATTTACCCCGGAAAATCAATTATCAGCGCAACCAAAATGACATATACCCACAGGCAGATGGGATAATTATTTCCTTTGACCATTTGGTGGCTTATGATCTATTCCAGAATAATTTTGATGGGGATATAAGGGATTTTGCTTAAGGCTTTCAGATATTTGAGGACTCAAACAACTTTTTCAAAAGCTGCTTAAAAAGACACACCAGCACATTGCACAAGTTAGATTGATGCTGGATAGATGATGAATAAGTCTGTCCCCCCGGCTGGAAGGACATTCAAAGGTCGGTTTGTTAGTTAAAAGGCTTGATGATTCTAACATGCTAATACCTCTTTGTCAAGAAAAGATAAGAGACAAAAACCTGACACTAAAGACAAAAATCCGACACATTTTGAACTTCCGCAGATAAACAGAAAAAGCATTATATAAGATTAAAACCCACACCATATTAAATCTAACCAGGGACATAAAGTTCATACAATATTTACGTTGCAAAACTCATGCTAGGAATAGATAAGTAAATATGATTGTTTTTGTATAAAGTTGCATAGGTTATTTGTCTCTGGTATCAGGAGAATCAAAAAGGAATTTGCAATCCAGTATGGCACATATATTGCAAAATATACTCAGACTGGTTAATTATATGAAAATAAAGCGATTTAAAAAATCGAGAGGAGGATGGCTATTTATCCGAACAATTTCGGATAATCCATTACAAAAATGAATTCCATAATATGTTCTTTACGCTTAACTGAAAAGCGCGTAATGAATATAAAGAAGATGAAAAATTTAATCAGAAAACCAGGTTCTGCTGTAGTCCTGATCCTTGTGTTATTCTTGGGCTTATATATACACAATACAGTCAGGTCAAATGCTGAAACTGAATATACAGCGGTTGAG
>WJIO01000397.1 GCA_014730235.1 Candidatus Poribacteria bacterium | reverse complement strand
TTCATGTGGTTAAGCTTCTCAATGATGAGTTATCCAAACTTCGACGAGATCTGTACAGGCAGGAAACAGAACTGAATAAGAAAAAGTTGCTGAAAGGAACACGGTGGCTATTGCTTAAAAACAGTGATAATCTGGATGATGAGAGGGAAGAACGTAAACGATTAGAAGAAGCTCTGGCTATCAATGAACCCTTAGCGATTGCATATTATCTGAAGGAGGAAATGAAATTAATCTGGGAACAATACTCCAAACAAGAAGCAAAGAAATTCCTGGGTAAATGGGTAGCAAAAGCAATGGCTTCAAAACTGCCTCGTCTTAAGAAATTTGCCAATACATTATTGGCTCATCGAACAGGGATATTTGCCTGGTATGATTACCCAATATCTACAGGTTCTTTAGAGGGTATCAACAACAAGATAAAAACGATGAAAAGACAAGCGTATGGATTTCGTGATAATGAATTTTTCAAGCTGAAGATCTATACTCTACATGAGAAAAACTACGCATTAACCGGATGAACCAAAAAAAAGAAGGTTCAGATTCCGGATGGTAGGTTCTGCGGTTCTCTAAAAGGTGAGTGAAGATTTCCGGGTCATGCAGCTGAAGCAGGCTGTTGACATCTTCTGCTCCAGGGGTATCCACCACACTGACTTTTATATCCTTGTTGATCATAAAAAAATGCGCTGAGATGCGCCTTACCGCTTGCCTGCCTGCAGCATCCCCATCAAAAAACAGGATTATCTCTTTAAGATCCTTCAGCTCTGCGATCGCTGTTCGGTGTTCTGCGGTAAAACCATTCGTACCGTACAGGGCCAGGATCCCGTATTGTGTTCTTATCTCCGGCAATTGCTCAAGGGTAGCCGCATCAATAATGGCTTCCGTTACAATCAGCTTTGAGATGCCTTGATCCGGGTAACCGGGATACAGCCCCCGCTGGTCGCCCTCCAGGTAATGGTGCTCCTGCTTTGTAGTATGACGGCCGTACAGACTGGAGATATTTCCGTTTCTGTCCAATAGTGGGAACACGATGCATCCATTAAACCGGGTGTAGTACTGTCCCGCTCTTTGGAACTTATCCGGCTTGATCAGCCCGACCTGAAGCAGTGCCTGCTTCTGATCCTGTGTGATTCCTTTGCGTTTATGAAGCGTTCCGGCATCGTAGCCTACCGAGAGGTTTTTATAGTCCAATGAGCGGGCTTCAAGGTAATCAGTAGCTTGTTTGGGTTTGGTCGCCAGGCTGCGGACAAAATAGGAGAAAGATTCCGTGAGGATCTCGGCCCTTTGCTCAGGAGTTATGTTGGAGTTGATGGGAGGAGATTCCTTCGTCTGGGGTGCAGGCTCTACATGCCCGGCCAGATCCTTGGCTTTCATGATGGCCTCGTGCCTGGTGATTTCTTCTATTCGCATGATAAAATCCACCTGGTCGCCGCTGCCGGCTTCACAATTGCTCGAAAAACAGGTCCAGGTGCCGGTCTCAGGGTAAACCTGCATGCTCGGTGTCTTGTCATTATGAAAAGGGCAGCGCAGGCGGTGGTTGCGATCGCTCTGCAGGTGGTAGTGCTTTAAAACGGTGCTGATCGGAAGGCGTTGTTTGATCTCGGAGATTTCCATCGTAAAAAATAATTTTGAACCCTTTTCGGTCAAAATTAGTCTTATCATGTTAAAGAGGCAAGTCTTTTGAAATTTTATTTTTCCCTATAAGGTTCGTATATTTGCATAACGCCTGTATTACAGGGCTAAATGTACTCTTTTAAGGTTAATAACTATGGCTTCTTTTGGTAAAAAAATAGCTGCGTTGCGCAAAGAACTGAAGATGTCCCAGTCGGATCTGGCCAAACAACTTTCTACTTCTGTCTCGGTAATCAGTCGTTATGAAAGAGACGAGATGACACCATCGATCGACGTTGCCAAAAAACTGGCAGGGATATTGGACACGACGGTGGGATACCTGCTGGGAGAGTCGGACCAGGAAAACATTTTCAAAGATCCTGATATGCTTAAGCGGCTGAATGATATTGAAGGCATGAACCCGGAAGAAAAGAATCATGTACTCTTCACACTCGATGCAATGATTCAGAAGATTAAACTTAAAAACATAGCTGCGCTGTAATCATGACAGCCTGGCACTAATCAATAAGTGATGGGGGCAATAAGGCAACAATTCATAGAAGACAGTCAGGGCAACAGGATAGCCGTTCTGATGCCCATTGACCAGTATAACAAGATGCTGGAGCAACTGGAAGAAATTGAGGATATCCTGGCATATGACACGGCCAAAGCCCAGGACGATGAAGTGATACCCTTTGACCAGGCTGTACGGGAGATTGAAAAGGATCGTGATGACCTATAAGATCTCGATATTGAATATTCCGGAGTATAGTGTACAACCGAATCCGGACTAATATGTACAATACAATCCGGAGTAAAGTGTACAACTTTTTTGGCTCGTATTTTTCTTTTTTTAATAATTTTTGGCGGCGGCGAAGCGCTCACCACGGGTGACAATCCGTCATATAGTGTACACTCCGATCCGGAGTAAAGTGTACAATTCGAAAGGGATAAATACTGATTGATTTGTGATTTTTGTGCCTCACAAAATTGAGGCACCATGGCAAATACACCAATCAGTATGGATAGAATCAGACGCATTGTTCAATTACGATCCGAAGGGACCAGCAAGTTAAAGATCTCCAAGGCAGCGGGTATCCACCGCAGTATCCTGGATAAGTATTTATTACGGCTTGAGATGACCGGTAAGAGTTATCCGGAGCTGTTACTGCTGGAAGATGCGGATCTTGCATCGATTGTTTATACCGAGCAGAACACTCAGAAACCTGACAACCGGTTACAATATTTACAAAAGCAGTTTACGTATTACACAGAACAGCTGCGACTACCCGGGGTGACCAGGAGAATCCTGTGGGAGGAATACAAACAGTCCCATCCTGACGGCTATGGTTACACTCAGTTTTGCGAGCACTTTGCCAGGTATAACAGAAGGAATAAGGCGACGATGCACTTTGACCACCGTGCAGGTGAGTATCTCCAGGTTGATTTTGCTGGAAAGCCATTGCATATCGTTGATCGATACACGGGAGAAATTGTCGCCTGTCCGATTCTGGTGTGTGTCTTGCCCTTCAGCAACTATCCCTATATCGAAGCCTTGCCATCGACCAAGCAGGAATATCTGTTTGCTGCTCTGAATCGATGTATGGAATACTTGGGCGGTGTTCCCCGCAATATACTCAGCGACAACATGAAGCAGTATATTAAAAAGAACGAAAGGTATGAGTTTACGTTCTCTGAGTTGGTTAATCAATGGAGTGTTCATTATAATACCAATCTGGAAGCCACTCGTATCAATGCGCCCAAGGACAAACCATCTGTTGAAGGGGGCGTGTATATATCCTATCTGCGTATCCATGCCCGGTTGCGAAATGAAATTTTTCATGATTTACGGGAGTTGAATCAGAGAATCCGTGAGTTAACCGAAGCTCATGTGAGAATCCCTTTCCAAAAACAAAACGGCAGCAGATTTGATTTGTTTGTGGAGCAGGAACAGTCATGCCTAAAGCCTTTGCCTGCCACTCCGTTCGTTGTCAAGCACACCACAACAGGTAAGGTGCATATGAACTATCATGTTGTCCTGGGTGAAGATAATCACCGGTACAGTGTCCCATACAAGTACATCGGCCAAAAAACCAGGATCGTTTATGATACAGATTATGTGGAGATCTTCATCGGCTTCAGCCGTATCGCTCTTCACAGGCACAATTACCAATCTGGGGGATATACCACCCTAGAAGAACACATGCCGGATAAGCACCGCAAGTACCAGGAAACCCTTGGCTGGGATGCGGATTACTTTTTATCCCAGGCAGAAAAGATCGGCCAAAATGCTGTTGAAGTTTTTAAAAGGGTTCTTGCTTCAAGGGAATTTGTTGAACAATCCTACCTGTCCTGCAAGGGATTAAAAAGACTCACCGAGCGTTATAGTCCGGATCGTTTTGAAGCGGCCTGTCGCCGGGCTTTAAAGGGTACCAGGGTAAACTACAATATGATCAAGAATATCCTGGAGAAGAACCTGGACCAGCAGGAGGATATCCAGGAAGAACTTTTCAGCATACCCAGACATAACAACATACGAGGCAAAGAATCCTATAAATAATCAAATATCTATTAATCAATTAATCGCAAGAGAATGAATACTCAAATCACCCTAGATCATCTGGCAGAGCTTAAGCTGGATGGTATGTCCAAAGCCTACAAGGCCCTGCTTGAAATGCCGGTACAAAATCAACCATCGTTAAATGAATTTATGGCCAGACTTGCTGAAGCAGAGATGCAGGAAAGAGCCGCAAGAAAAACCGCTCTCTATCTTCGACAGAGCAAGCTCAGATATGATGCGGTTCTGGAACAGGTCTACTGTAATGCAGAAAGAAATCTGACTCAGAATAAGCTATTGATGCTAGCCGATGGCGGTTTTATTGAACGTGCTGAAAACATCCTGATCACTGGTAAAACCGGCTGTGG
>WJIO01000396.1 GCA_014730235.1 Candidatus Poribacteria bacterium | reverse complement strand
CTTTTTATCTTTGCCACTTAAACCATTTTTTGGTAGCATATTAATGCTCATCTCTGGGGAGTCGTCTAAGGGTAGGACATGCGGCTCTGGACCGTAGGGTAGAGGTTCGAATCCTCTCTCCCCAGCCAAAGTTGCCTGACCACTCAAAATAGCTTCTTTTTGTTCCTTAATTAAGCTTTTAAAATAGGGCTATGCACCTTTCGTAGAAATAGAGGCCTCCCATGACCCCCATGTAACCGAACCATTTTGTACGATCAGACTTGTTTGTTTCTTACTTATTCGGTATAGAGGTGATGAACTTACTCACCATGGTAATAATCGCCTTTTCATGTTTCCATGACTGGTCATTATGTTCCAACCAAAACGGATAAGAGGTTGTGACGATAACAATATCTAGCTCATCCACAAGTACGATAAGCTGCCCTCCGTGTCCCCAGGCAAAATTGACATGATAATCGTCTGCGTTTGCGGACCACCACTGATAGCCATATCCTATATCACGAAAATCACCTATCCTTTTTGTAAAGGCTTCATTCACTGAATAGGTTTGAAGCGAAACATCCACCCAATCTGCTGGAATGACCTGCTTCCCCTCGTAAATACCATCTTTGAGAGAAACCAGTCCGAACTTAGCCGCATCTCGCGCAGCAAGGTGAAGATCGCCACACCCGTTATTGTGGCCTTCTGCGTCCTGCCCCCATTCACCTGGCTTCACATCAAGCGGAGAAAATATATGTTTCTCAGCAAAAGCTTTCAGATTCATTCCACAGGACCTATCAACGATGATCCCCAGCCAGTTTGACGACAGATTGCTATAATGAAACCTGGTTCCCGGATCACTGACAAGGGGAAAATCTTCTATGAGAGGCGGATAGTAACCCGATAAAAGGCCATCCCAAAGGGCTTGGTCATCCTCCTCATTTGGGTATCCGGCTCGCATTTCCAACAAATTTCGTATTGTTATCTGGTATTTTTTTTGATCGGTTATCTTGTCGGCTATTTCCGGAAAGAAATCAAGCATCTTCTGATCAACACTGGACAGACAGTCTTGCTCTAGAGCAATCCCGACTAGAGCTGAAGTAAAACTCTTCGTCACTGACTGAAGCCGGTCCTTTTGATCGACTGAACCTTCGTTAAAATAATCTTCAGCTACTAAATAGCCGTTCTTAACAACGAGCAAGCTGTAAAGGGTCTCCAGTTCGGCAGCATTGAGATACATCTCCGACACAAGCCTGGAATCTAGCCCCTGTTCCTCTGGTGTGGACACAGGCCAGTCTTCTCTGACTAAAGGTGTATAGTCCACTGAATTTAGATCCTCTTTTGAGGGACCACAGCTTGCAAGCACCAGCAAGGTAAGGATGATAATTATTGCACAAATAGCTTTTGTTAT
The DNA here is from genome assembly GCA_014730235.1 of Candidatus Poribacteria bacterium. GTDB lineage: Bacteria > Poribacteria > DTPJ01 > DTPJ01 > WJIO01 > WJIO01. Next base: position 2,844 of record WJIO01000396.1, on the reverse strand, counting down.
AGTTTGGCTCACGAGCTTCCTCCATGAGGTGTTTTAGTCTTAATCTCCTTTTATTGATAATGTGAAAATATTTTAACTTATAAATAAAATGATAGTAAGGATTTATCAGAATAAATAGATTAGAAGTTCATTTCAATTATAGAAATATTCTCATTTTTAAGTAAGATACTGGTTCGAACCTCGCACAGTTTGGCCAGCCACCTCTCCTTTATTTCAAGGCTCGGCTCTCGGCTCTCCACTAATAACAGGATAAACTCTCATTATTATCTAATCATAAGTCTAAATCTCTTTTATATTTTGACTTCGAATCTCTGTTCAATTAAAATGTTTGAAAGTTTTTTACGGTAATTATAATATTACTGATTAATCAAATTGGAGGGTCACATGTTCTGCAAGTACTGCGGTTCTCAGATACCAGATGATTCTGCCTTCTGCAAGAAATGCGGAAAAAGCCTGGAAGAAAAGGATAAAACACCTGCACCTGCAGAGGATAAAAAAACACGGGAAGATAAAAAAAGAAGAAAACTGCCAGTAGTGTTGGGCATAACAATACCAGTTGTTGTAGTACTTACTATTGTGGCACTCATCTTTACCGATATCATTCCTTTTCCCCTGCTTGACCAGGAAAGGACTGAAACTGATAGCGCAGAAGAGCTCAAAATAGCTACCGGGGACAGTGAAACACAGGATACAACCGTACAGGAGGAACCCCAAGAAGAAACCCAAGAGCCAGCCCAGGAGGAACCAGAAGAAATACAATTAGATTACCACCCAGAATGTGAGATAAGCTTTTATGAGGAAAATACCTTTGAGATAAGCAATGAAGGACTTGACCAGGGATATCCCAATTTCAAATTTATCTATCCTGATGGCTGGGAGGCACAGGAAGAACCCTTCTTACTGAAAATCGGCTACCCGGTATTATTTATCAGCCCCGACTTTGTAGAAATCGAAATAGGTGGCTATGAACCCTGGGAACAACCACTTATTGATGAGAGGGTAATAATACTAAATGAAGAGTATTCCTCTTTGCCATACAAAGAGGTTGTTGATAGTTGGTACTCTTCTCCAATGTGGACGGATTCTGAAATTGAGGTACTCCAATATGACAATATAGATGAGGAGGTATTTATTATAATTTGGCAGGAACCCGGCGGGAACAAATGGTGGGTCCAGTACAGATTTACAGAGATAAATGGCTATACCTTCATGCATGGTGTATCTGCTATAGACCACTGCTACGATCCCTGGAGTGACATCCTCGTAAATACCATCATAGAAGAACGCCTGGTAATAGAAGAAAAAACCGTAGAAGAATATGTAGAAGAGGAGACAGAAGGCCCCCAGGTTACTAAGCCCACCATAGGACTGGAGGTTATAGAGGGACCGATATCAGAAGAAGGTGTATGCTACTATAGGGTAGCTGCCAACACAGGAGGAACTCCAGCACCCAATATAACATTTAACCGCGATGACTCAAATGGAGCGTGGGGTGCCGGTGTAGCCCAGGTAAATCTTACAAACCCCAATGACAGTTTTACCTTAACAGCTACAGCTGCCAACGCTGTAGGCTCTGCAACAGATTCCCTCCTACTTTCCTGGGGATGTGAGGTGCCCAAAGATGAAAACAATGATGAACCTGAAGAGGAAGAATCAAACGATTCAATGAATTGTCCAGAAATAACAAGTATGGATATATATAATTTCTATGAACCACCATCAAGTTCAATAGATCCTTCTGAATATCAAAATCCAGGCGATGATTGGGTCTGGGTCAAAGCTAATATAAGTGGCGATAAATCTGGTTTAGATTACCAATGGCTTCCACCAAGTGGATACATAGTTGAGAGTTATGGAAATTTTATATTATGGGATGTATACGGGGAAAGTGGTAGTTTTGATATCACCCTTAATATTAATAATTCCAGCGGTTGCTCAGATTCATTTACCCAAACTTTTTATAGAGGATAATTTATAGATAATATTTAATTCTTTTACAATCTAGTCTGAATTTTCAAACAATATAAAAAACAGACATAATTAAACAAAAGAAGACTCTGGACTCTTTTCTAATAATAGAAACTCCAAGTAGTGGTTTTTTGGTTATATAATCAATTCCGGTACAAAAATATCCCCATTTGAAGTCATTATTGCGGTTCTAACATTGCGTATAGTGGCCAGCCATTTAAGATAACTGTGTCGTAAATATCTTTGCATATGAATTTATAAACATAGGATTTTTTAATCAGTTTCCATAAACTCATCTGGGTATACGACAATACCAGCTTTATCTTCAAGTGCCTTGTCAGATAGTTCAATTGCCATAAAGGCTTCATCTGGGACTTCAAAAGGACATTTTATCTTCCACCCAGAAGCTTTTTTAAATCCATATTTTGGGTAATAGTCTTTGTGACCCAGAACAATTATTGAGTTAAACCCAAGTTCTTTTGCTTTTTCCATTCCTTCTTTGATTAATTCAGACCCAATACCTAGTCCCTGGAATTTAGGAAGAACAGCCATAGGGGCTAAGGCTAAAGTATCGAAAATTGAACTTCCAAGTATTTTAATCTTTGAGAAAAGAATATAACCGACAATATTATTATCTACTTCGGCTACAAGAGATAAATCGGGAATAAAATTATCAGTGCTCCTTATTTGTTCAACCAATCTACTTTCGTCTTCTTGACCAAAAGCTAACTTATTTACCTTAAAAATATTCTTATAATCTTTCTCTTTTTCTTTTCTTATTACTATATTCATAATGCCATTCCCTTATTTCTCAATCCATTTTATAGTATATAGCGAAAACCAAATATTATATTAAATATTCATTATATTTTACTG
>WJIO01000395.1 GCA_014730235.1 Candidatus Poribacteria bacterium | reverse complement strand
TTCAATGTGTTAAAAATAAGAAACTTCTATATGCTGTCATTCCTGCGAAACTCTTATTCCTTTTTGCTCAAGCTTTTTCAAAAAGCTTGAAGCAGGAATGACAAGCTGAGAAAATTTTCAAATTATAACCATACTCAAACCACAAGAGCCAAAGTTTTCACAGATAAATTTTATGCTTGGATTTCATCTTTTTACTTTCTTATGTCAGATATTTTTGATAAAATCTCTCTAGTTATCCTTTTAAAGTTTTTATTATGTGTTTAGAATAAACCCTTGGATAAGGCAAAGAAACAGGAGTATGTGATATGAAAATAACAAAATTACAAACCTTATGCCTTTCCAGGCTTCATGAGTCTGAATGTCAATGGGTTACTGCCGCTTATCGTACTATAAAGGCAGATTGTGCCATTGTTATAATCCATACAGACGGTGGCATTAACGGCATTGCTGAAGCCAGTGCTTATGGCGTTCCCACAAATATTCGGGATTGGGTAGATTGGATGGCGCCGGATATCATTGGTAAAGACCCTGAAGATCCATTTAGTTTACCCCACCCTAACGGACACTCTCGTTCCTATGACAGTGCGGTCGCAGGTATTGACTCAGCACTATGGGATTTAAAAGGCAAAATAGCCGGAAAGCGTGTATCCGAATTATTGACAGAAGAACCTTTGAAACGTGTCCGCCTTTATGCTTCCAGCGGTTGCAGATACGATTGGGGGGATAAACCGGAACAGTTAATTGAAGAGGCCCTGGAATATATTGATATGGGATATACAGCCATGAAGTTCCGTATTGGAACAGATTGGTCTCATAACAATATATCAGTAAAGGATTTTCTGGATCTGGTACATAAACTAACAGATGCGGTAAATGGTCGCATGGAGCTTATGCTGGATGGCAACTGCCGATTGAATGAAGATGAGGCTATGGAAATAGCCCTGGAATTGGATAAGCTGGGTTTTACATGGTTTGAAGAACCTATTCCCTGGCGCGATATAGATGCTTACTCGAGACTCAATGATGCCGTTGAAATGCCAATAACCGGTGGAGAAAGCTTTACCACTTTGGAACGATTCAGACCGTATCTGGATAAAAACGCATACGGCATAGTTCAGCAGGATGCCGGGTTATGTGGTATTACTGAAGCCATGCGCATTGCAAAAACCGCATATCGCTTTGGTGTGGATACATGCCCCCATAGCTGGCATAATGGCCTTATGGCCATGGCTAACGGACATCTGGTAGCCGCTTTGCCTAACCCCAGGGTTCTTGAATTATGTATGATTCAAGGGCCTTTGCAGTGGGATATTCTGGAAGAAAAGCCGCTTATTGAAAGCGGATGGTTGATACTCCCTGACAAGCCGGGACTTGGCGTGGAATTGGCAAGTGATATTGAAGAGCGTTTTCCATATATTGAGGGGAGTTATTGTGTAGGGTTATACTCGTAAAATCTAGGAAAGGAGTTACCTTAAATGGATAAAATACCAGTAGCATTACAGCTATATACCGTAAGAGATGCCTGTGAAAAGGATTTTGAGGGAACACTGCAAAAAGTTGCAGATATGGGTTATACCGGTGTTGAACTGGCTGGAACTTATGGCAAGAGCGCCGAAGAAATCAAGGATATGCTTGATGAGCTTAACCTTCCCTGCGTGGGAAGTCATACCGGAGACCGGGAATTGTCAGAAGCAGTGAAGTTTCACACAACCCTTGACTGCAATTATATAGGCTGGCCTGTATTTCCCGGTGGTCTGCCCAAGACAGAGGAAGAACTGAAAGCTGCAATAAAGAAACTAAATGAATGTGGAGCAGCCTACAAAGAAAAAAGTCTTACACTTTATTACCATAACCACAGTGGGGAATTTGAAAAGATAAACGCAAAGGCAATACTTGACTGGTTCTACGAAAACACCGATCCTGATCTTGTGAAAGCCCAGTATGATGTATGCTGGATCTATCATGCAGGCGTTGATCCTGCTGAATATATGAAAAAATATCCGAAAAGATGCCCACTGCTTCACCTGAAAGATATTAAAGCCGACGGAACTTTAACCGAAATAGGTGAGGGTGAAGTTGATTTTGAATCCATCTTTGCAGTTTCTGAGAAAGCTGGTGTAGAGTGGTATATCGTAGAGCAAGATCGCTGGGAAAGGCCTTCAATTGAAAGCGCCCGGATCAGCCTTGAAAACCTCAAAAAATGGGGTATTGCATAAAAATCTTCAACGACGAAGCCAGATTTCTGGCTTCGTCGTTGTATCCATTGTATGATGGTAATTTAGAATGTTCTGCAAATAAGAAACTCTTGACAATATATATATGTTAGTGTATCTTACTATGGATTGGTTAATTAGTCTAAAACCACGTAGAATAAGAGAGGAAGAGGGATTTTATGCCCAGGTCTTATCCGCTGGAAGTAACGAGAAACATTGGCATTATGGCCCATATAGATGCAGGCAAGACGACGACCACAGAACGAATACTCTTTTACACTGGAAGAAAACATAGGATTGGTGAAGTGGATGAGGGAACAACGGAGATGGACTGGATGGATCAGGAAAAAGAGCGTGGTATAACTATAACCTCTGCCGCTACCACATGTTTCTGGCGAGAGCACTGCATTAATATTATAGATACACCGGGGCATGTGGATTTTACTGCCGAGGTGGAAAGATCTCTGAGAGTTCTGGACGGATCTGTGGCTATATTCTGTGGTGTAGGTGGTGTGGAACCCCAGTCTGAAACAGTCTGGCATCAGGCTGACAGATATCGAATACCCAGAATTGCCTATGTAAACAAGATGGACAGAAACGCCGCTGATATGTTTCGAACCGTGGAAATGATGAAGGACAGACTCCAGGCCAACGCCGTTCCTATACAAATCCCTGTCGGTTCTGAAGAGAACTTCAAAGGTGTGGTTGATCTTATAACCATGAAAGCCTACATCTGGAATGAAGAGGATATGGGCGCAAAATATGAAATTCAGGATATACCGGAGGAGATACTTGAGGAAGCCAGGATCCATCGGCTGGAATTGCTGGAAGCTGTAGCCAGCGAAGATGAAAAACTCCTGGAAAAATATCTGGAAGGAGAAGAACTTACTGTAGATGAAATAAAATATGGCATAAGAAAAGCTGTTCTTAATGTTTCTATGTTTCCAGTATTATGTGGTTCATCCGCAAAGAATAAAGGCGTTCAACCCCTGCTGGATGCTATTGTGGATTATCTTCCATCACCTATTGACGTTCCTCCCATTGAAGGTGAAAATCCGAAATCCGGCAAGAAGGAAAAACGCAAAGCCGATGATAAAGGCCCTTTTTCTGCCCTGGCCTTTAAGGTTGTTTCAGATTCTGACGTGGGCAAAGTAATCTTTATACGAGTTTATTCAGGATCATTGAAAACCAGCGACAGCATATATAATGCTACCAGACAGGTAAATGAAAGAATATCCCGTATTCTCCAGATGCACGCGAACAAACGCAAGCAGATACAGGAAATATATTCCGGTGATATAGTCGCAGTTATAGGGCCAAAAGAAACTTTTACCGGGGATACGCTGTGCGATAAAAAATCATCTATACTTCTTGAGTCTATGGATTTCCCCGAACCAGTTATTTCCGTGGCCATAGAACCAAAGACAGAAGAAGAACGGGAAAAGTTAACGGATACACTAAAGAGAATGGAGGAGGAAGATCCCACAATTCAGGTTACCTCCAACGAAGAAACCGGTCAACGCATAATATCTGGTATGGGCGAACTCCATCTTGAGGTGATTATTGATCGGATGATGAGGGAATATGGCGTAGAAGCTAACGTTGGTAAACCCATGGTAGCATACAAAGAGACTATAACCCGTAACGGAAGAGCAAGAGGTAAATATATACGCCAATCAGGCGGCAAGGGTCAATATGGTGACGCGCTGCTTAAGCTGGAACCTTTGCCCAGGGGAGAAGGTTTTCAGTTTGAAAATAAAGCCCCGGCAGATCAGGTTCCGGAAGAATTTGTGTCATCTGTGCAATCTGGAGCAAGAGGAGCAAGCGAAAACGGCCCTTTATCCGGCTATCCTGTGACCGATATAAAGGTTATACTCTTGGGAGGATCATTTCACGAGGTTGATTCTTCCAAGATAGCATTTGAAATAGCTGGCTCTATAGCTTTTACTGATGCAGTAAAACAATGCAAACCTACATTACTTGAGCCAATAATGGAAGCTCAGATCGTTGTACCATCTGAATATCTTGGTAAAGTTCTGGGTGATTTGAATGCCAGAAGGGCCCAGATACATGAGGTGGAAAACAGAATCAACGGTGAGGCGATAATTTTGGATGTTCCGCTGGCTGAAATGTTTAACTATGCCACCCAGATACGCTCCCTGACACAAGGTCGTGGATTTTATTCTATGGAGTTTTCCTCTTATGATATTGCCCCGGACAGCGTCATTGATGAAATTGTCTCTATCAGAAAAATGTATGGCCTGGTACGTTCATAAATGACAAAACGTTGGTTGTTGAAGCCCAAATGAGTAAAACAGCTAATCAAAAAGATGACAGTTTAATAGATGAAAGTAACCCCGTTGGTAATGATCATGCTTATTACCATCGTTTAGAAGCATATGCAAAAATCACAGCCATAACAACATCAATTATAGTATTGGCCATATTCGGACTCTTGCTCTATTATATACGTAGTATTGTGGTTATTTTTGCCCTTGCCTTTTTAGCTTCCTATATACTCAGCCCTGCAATTAAATTTTTTGAGCGCAGAAATATGAATAGACTGCTTACTGTATGTATTTTTTACGCAGTCTTTGTAGCGGCTGTTGTTATTAGTGTGGTAATTATTTTGCCTATGATATGGGGAGAACTTAAAGATTTGCAGACAGGAATCCAGAGCACTCTTAGCGATCCTGATTTCAGCAGGGAATTACTGGCAAGGATTGAGGACATACAGGATAGATTATCAAGAACATTCCCTGCTTTAAAAGATATTGATATAGGTGCTCAATTTGATATGGAAAAAGGTCTGAGCGGCGCAGCATCATGGTTTCTGGATTATGTGGGTCAGCTTGTAAGAACAATTACAACATACAGTGGAAAGATTATCTGGGTAATAATCGTAATAATTCTTATACCTTTTGTAACTTTCTTTATGCTAAAAGATGCTGGAACAATTAAACGTTCAGCTATGCGATTAGTACCTGCAAGGTATTCTGATACAACCCTTGAGCTTTTACAAAAAATCGACAGGCAAATAGGACGCTATATCAGGGGACGAATTGCACAATCTCTTATACTTTCCTTCTTAACAATAATAATTCTAAGGATATTGGGTGTAAGGTATTATCTGGTAATTGGTGGAATAGCTGGATTCGCAAACCTTATACCATATATAGGACCTGTGATGATTGCAATACCACCATTATTATTAGTAGCTTATGATTACGGTTTAATAAGGATGATTATAGCAGGTGCGGTTCTGGGAGCTCTTCAGATAGTGGACAATGCCATTTTAGTTCCCCTTGTAGTTGGTAAAAGCGTTGATCTCCATCCTGTTGTCACCATATTTGTTGTTTTTGTAGGTGGACAGCTTTTTGGTTTACTGGGGATGATAATAGCTGTGCCTGTCGCATCAATTTTTATAGCTATTTTTCAGGCTTTCTACAAAGAGTTTAAGGGTTCTGCTGTTCGCGCTTAAAGCAATCTTTTTATATTTCTGGAGGTAAATATAGTAATGAATAGAGGGTTGTTCTGCTTTATTTTCACAATTATATTTATGTTTACAGGTTATTTAACCGCTCAGGTATCGGAAGATATACAAAATGAGTCTGCTGTATTAATGGAAAATATACCGGATGAAAAGGCTGAAATAGAAGAAACCGAACCTGAGCCGAAAGAAGAGTTGGAAATTGAAAAAATTAAAAAAATGGAAGCTGAAATGGCTAAACCTGAACCCGTTGATTATTATATCAATCCCGGTGATATTATTGATATTCGTGTTGCTGAACATCCTGAATATGATTTTGCTGTATTAGTTCAACCAGATGGTGGAATATCATATCCTCCCCTGGGAAAATTATATGTAACAGGTATTACGGAAAAACAGCTTGCCGGGATAATTACAAAAGGGCTATCAAGCTATACGGTCAATCCAAAAGTTAATATCGCTGCAATATATGAAACCGGAGATTTAAAAACCGATGAATACATATTAAAAACTGGTGATTTAGTCTATATAGAGGTAAAAAAACATAATAATTATAACAGAACCAATGTGGTGCAGCCAAACGGAAATATAGATTATTCACCTCTCGGAAAAATAAAGGCTTCAGGTCAAAATCTTTCTCAATTAAATCAAAGCATCACTGAGGGCTTATCCCAATATATAATGAATCCAGAAATTATCCTTGAGGTTAGAGGTTCAAATAAAATTATACCAAAAAAGGATCAAATATGGGGAAAAACTACAAAAACTCCCGACAGGTTTGGTTTTGATTTTTTTACAGGTGCAAGAAACCGTATACTTAAAATCGAGGATAAGGTTAAGGATGGTAAAGATATTGATATTACTTCACCCACAGTAAAAGATGCTATATCGGGATTTGTTGGCCCTATTGACATGATGGATTCCAATGTTTCTGCAAATATACCATCTAAATATATACTGAGTCCTGGTGATAGGTTAACTTTACATTTCTGGAGTGATATGGAGGTGGATATACAATCCATACCCCTTATGGTTGATTCCAAAGGTGAGGTGATAATACCTAAAATAGGTAATATATCCGCAAGGGGAATGACGCTTGCCCAATTTGAAGAGGCAGCCAGAAGCTTACTCTCCAGGGTGATGTATAAAAATTTGGGCTTGGTGGTAACTCTGGAAACATTGAAAAGCATACAAATATTTATATCGGGAGAGGCCTTCAGACCGGGTCGCTACGCTGTGAGTAATGTTACAAGCCTTTTCAACGCCCTTTATATGTGTGGCGGTCCCAACGATAATGGGTCTTTGAGGGATATAAAATTATTAAGAAATGGAGAAACTATGGCCGTAGATTTTTATAAATACCTGATGCACGGTGATTCCAGTCAGGATTTCAGCCTGTATGCCGGGGATACTATTTTTATCCCCCGGGTAGGCAAGACGGCCATGATTTCTGGTGAAGTTAAAAGACCAGCCGTATATGAATTAAAAGATGATGAAAAACTTCTGGATCTGATAGAACTGGCCGGTGGTATACGGCCCAGCGGTTTACTGCAAAGGGTGCAAATTGACTCTGTAGATCC
>WJIO01000394.1 GCA_014730235.1 Candidatus Poribacteria bacterium | reverse complement strand
TCCTTATAGGTATATTTTCATGATCTCTGGACACATGGGGAAAAACAGCTTCGGAAGCTATACCGTTCATACAGGTAAAGGGACTTATGTCGGCTATACCGTCAACGCCTTTTTCATAGAGGTATATAGATCCACCGACACTTAATACCATTTCACCCAGACATCCGTAATGGGGTAAATAAGGTCGGCTGTTTTCTAGAACTTCCTTTATGTCATCCACCTCTTCATATCCCTTGAAATCTTCTTTGTAAATATCCATCAAATGATGTTCGTCTGCCCTCTGGAACTGGTTTTTAATTTTTGCCCAGGCCATCTGGGTTGAAAAACGTTTACCGGCTTTCCTGAGTCTTTCTAACTGATCATAGTTTGTATACCATATCCATTCGGCAATACCAGCCAACCAGGTTTCTGCACCGTGTTTTTCCATAACTTTGGAAAGATTTTCGTTGCTAAAATTATTCAGGCGGCAGAAGATTTCACCTACAAGCCCGATCAGGGGAAATTCGGGATCATATTTTGCGGGGATCTTTCTGAATCTGTCTCTTATAATCAGATGAGCATCGTGCAACTGGCTCATTCTCTGCCTGTCAGAGATACCTTTTTTCTCAAAAATTACTTCTAGCTCATTAAGGCTTGTTTCATAGGCTTCTTCTGTATCTCCCTGATTAACTTCATAAGGACGGGTTTTCAACAGAAGTTTTCGCACTATATCCGAAGATACCACAGCACGCCATGCAGTTCTGATGACTTCACTGGAGTTTTCTCCTAATTCATCATAACTGTTGGTGCTGGTAGGCGATAGAATAAGCACATCATCGTAACCAAGCTCTACCAGAACTTTTTCAGCCAAGCTTGCATATTGACCAAATCGGCAGGGGCCTCCGGCTGACGGCATAAAGAAAGCCGTTTTTTCAGGTTTAAATCCGGGTTGTTCCACAACTTTCATGAAATCACCCAATGTCACCTTTTCCGGGTAACATTCATCCCCGGAGGTATACTTAGCACCTAATTCCAGGGTTCTTTCGTCTGCTGGGGGGAAGATTCTGGCATCTATACCTATAGACCTCATGGCTGCGGAGATCAATTTGGCCCCGTCATATGCCATAGGTGGTACATATAGTGTTCTTCCTTCGATAGTTTTTTCTTCTACACTAACGCTGCTGCTTCCTGTCGTTTCCACCATCTTAAAAATCCTTTGCTGTCCAAGTATGCCTCACACCGGGTCATAAAACCGGCATCGTTGCTGTGACCATCAAACTGAAGTGAAAGGAAGGGCTTACCCCCTGACGCTTCCCGAATAAAGTGTTTAATATAAGAATCAGGACCACACTTGAAGTTGGTTATGTATATAATATGTAAGTTAGGGTGTTGATCAACTATTTTGGCTGACTGGAGTATCTTTTTACCATAATTCCAGTACATATTCTTGTTTATATCTTTTATATCAACGCCCTTGATAGGCAGGAAATCCATGGGTATAACATTTACACCGTAGTAACTACGAAGTTTCCTGGGTATGCCAAGATTTACCCCCGGATCGTATATGTTATAACTGCGACCCACGATAACTATACCCAGTTCATTATCTTCATCCAGCTTTCTGATAGCTTCCTGACCCATCTCTAATAGGTTATCCTGAAATTCCTTCTGGCTTTCATAGGCACTATCCAGGGCTTGATTTATTTGCCTTTTGTTAATATCAAATTTCTTTCCCAAATCCTGCAGGGAATTAGCTACTTCATCCCTACCTTTCCTGAATTCAATAGTAGGCTGAAGGAGCATATCCTTACGGCCTTCCATCATGGGTGTATGACCGATTACAAATGTCATGGTCTGACCCCATGGGCAAACGTGGGAGTTTACATCCATAAACTCTGTTTCCATATTCAGCATGTTAGGGATAAAGATGTAATCAACATTTTTATCGAGCAAGTCCATAACATGCCCGTGGATAAGCTTGATAGGGAAACATGGTTCAGCTACCACACTGTCTATGCCGTAGTTGATGACTTTCTTGCTGCTTTTGTCAGAAAGCACCACATCAAAACCCAGTTCTGAGAGGAAAGTATTCCAGAAAGGGAACAGGTCATATGTATACATGGCCCTGGGAATACCAATTTTTGTTTTACCTGAATCAGCTTTGTCCTCATCATATCCCTGAAGTAAAAGCTCTTCCCTGATAGTTACAAAGTCAGGGATAACCGGTTCTTTATCTGTTTTTGAGCGTTTTCGGTATCGGTCAGAGCATTTGTCCCCCCAGTAGGTTCTTTCATCACCAACCCTTACTTCCTGTATATCGCAGTGGTTGGAGCATCCGGGGCATGTAAAAGACCTTATATTATAATCAACTTTGTCCAGATCGTAACCGTTAAAAGTAGTTTCTTTATCATCTGAAGCCAGCTTTTTTTCCCGCACCAGCAGGGCTGCACCAATAGCACCCATAACACCATTATGCGGCGGAACTATTATCTCCTGTTCCAGTATAGTGGAAAAAGCTGCTACTACTGAGTCGTTATATGCAGTTCCACCCTGGAAGAATATGGATTTACCGACGTATCTTCCCCTTACGACTCTGTTAAGGTAGTTTGTGGCAATGGAATAAGCCAGTCCTGCCACCAGGTCTTCTACCTTTGCGCCTTTCTGTAAATAGGGATTCAGGTCTTTTTCCATAAAGACGGTGCATCTTTCACCCAACCTGATAGGATTTTTAGAGCTAAGGGCTAACTCAGCAAATTCACCCTTGATATTCAGGCCAAGCTTTTCAGCCTGTTCTTCCAGAAATGATCCCGTACCGGCGGCGCAGGCTTCGTTCATGGTAAAGTCCACCACCACATCATCCTGTATGCTTATGTATTTGGAATCCTGCCCACCGATTTCAAATATAGTATCAGGTCGCTTGCCGGTGAGTTTGTCGGCAATGTGAGTAGCTCCGGTTTTATGAGCTGTTATTTCGTCGTTTATGGTATCAGCACCTACAAGAACCCCGGCTAGCTCTCTACCCGAACCAGTTGTTCCAACGCCTTTAACGGTGACTTTATCACCGATTTCCTCTCCCATCTTTCTGAGGTTTCTGGTTACAACACCGATGGGATTACCCTCTGTAGCCACGTATATTTCCATGATAACATCGCCGTTGTCGTCTACAGCTACAAGATTGGTGCTGACTGATCCCACGTCTATTCCTATATATGCATCTACGGGTAAATCCTTATCATCAAAGGAATATGGCTTTATCCTGTCCCGCAGAAGTGTTATCTTGCTGGTATCCAGGGGTGAAAGAGATGGAAAATCCTGCTCTTTTGATTCCGAATAATCGGCCATAACATTGATGCTTTCAGGTTTTGAATTTTCTTTGGTGTCCTTACTTAGAAGGGCAGCACCTATAGCGCTTACCCAGGCGTAATATCCCGGAACGAAAAATTCTTCGTCGCTTAATTCAAAAAGCGACTGCATGGCCTGGACAACCCCTTTGTTAGCTGCTACACCACCAATAAAAGCTACTTTGGGCTGGAGTTTTCTATTTTTAAATATAGTTCCCTTGAAGTTCCTTACCACAGCATCGCAAAGACCTTTGAGAATTTCGGGAGTCTGCACGCCTTCTTGTTGGGCGTGGATCATATCCGACTTGGCGAAAACAGAACATCTACCGGCGATATTGGCGGCTTTACCTGCATTCATAACAATATCGCCCACTTCTTCTATTTCACACATAAGCCTTGTCGCCTGCTGATCCATAAAAGAGCCTGTACCTGCTGCACATTCGCCATTCTTTTCATAATCCTGGATGCCAACGATTCTGTCATCTTCATCCACTTCTATGCTTATATATTTGGAATTTTCCCCACCCATCTCAAAAACATTTTTAACTTCAGGATACAGTATTCCTGCTCCTTGAGCTACAGTCCGGAAATCATTTTCAAAAGGTATACTCAATATCTGACTGATTAATCTGCCACCTGCCCCGGTAACCCTTATACTTCGGATTGTATCCTCCGGTATATATTTATAAAGTTCATCCAGAAGTTCATAGGTTGATTGAACAGGCATACCTCTTATACGTTTATAGTTTGATACCACAACAGACATACCATCAAGCAAAGAGGAATTATTCTCGCTTTCAATAGTGAAAAAAGACTCACTTTCAGCGGCAAATTTCTTCAATAATTCTTTATCTTCTTTATCACTAACGGCAGCAACTTTAACACTCACTGAGCCGATGTCTATACCAATATCTATCATTTATTTGTTTTCCCTCATAATTTCATAATCTGGCCTTAAAAATTCTCGCTTTTGCCTCAATTTAAGTTTATAAATCGATTAATTTTTAGTTAAATCCATTGTCCTTAAGATTGGTAAGAATTGCAATGGTTATGAGGCGTGACAAAAGTAGTCAGAAAAAGGAAAAGAGTTATCCAATTATCAATATCCAGCTATACATCAGTATTATTTTGGCATAATTACAATGTTTTTGTCAAGGGATAACAATTAAATTCAAGCATAAAATTTATGTCCATGAAAACTTTGGCTCTTCCGGCTTGAGTATGGTAATAATTTGAAAATTTTCTCAGCCTGTCATTCCTGCGGAAGCAGGAATACAGAAAAACACTATTTTAGAAGACTGGATTCCTGCTTCCGCAGGAATGACAGCATATAGAAGTCTCTTATCTTTAACACATTGAACCCGAAGGAACCAAACTTTATTTATTACCCCAGTTCTTCGCAATAACACAGGGATGTAAAATTTATGCTTGGAACTTCAGGTACTCAGTTGACATGCCATCATCTTTATGATAGACTCTTGGTCACAGATATAAACTCAATTTGCTGAATAAAAAATAGGATTATTCAAATGACAAAAATACTATGAAACACTTAACGAATATATTACTTTTTACATTATTTTTTATTAGCTCAGGTGTAATTATAATCTTCAACAGAAATTCTGTTGAGCATGAACCAGTAGTTTATCAAGCCCCAGTGCCGATTGTGCAGGTAAAAGCGGAAGGCAACAAAGAAGAAAAGACATCAGATATAATCTTTGTTGCAGCCGGTGATATAATGCTCTCTCGTGGTGTGGGGAAAAGAATATTAGCATCAGGATACGAATTTCCCTTTAAAAATGTGGCTGAAATTATGAAATCTGCTGATCTAACTTTCGGTAACCTGGAATGCCCTATATCTTCATCAGGCACTGCTGATAAGGAAAAGGAAGTAACTTTTCGAGCAGAGACAGAAGTTATAAAAAGCCTTAAATCCGCTGGAATTGACGTGGTTTCCCTGGCAAATAATCACGCTATGGATTATGGAAGCGTCGCATTGCTGGAAACCCTGGATATACTTTCACATAACGGTATCCGATATGCTGGCGCAGGTTCAAATTCCATTAATGCAAGACGTTCCGCTAATTTTAATATCAACGGTGTTAATGTCGCGTTTTTAGCTTATACATATAAATTTCATAAGGTTGTAGAAGCCCAGGAAAATCAACCGGGAGTAGCAATATCCCGAAGTCATGATATACTTATTGACCTGCAAAAGGCAAAAGAAAACTCCGATATTGTTATAGTATCATTCCATTGGGGTTGGGAGTATTCTGATCATCCTGACTATATGACAAGACATCTGGCTCATATGACAGTGGAATCAGGGGCAGATCTGGTCATCGGCCATCATCCCCACGTTATTCAGGGCGTGGAATTATATAAAAACAGTATCATTTGTTACAGCATGGGAAATTTTGTATTTGACCAGCGGGGTAATCGGGTGCGTCGGGGTCTTATGCTTAGATGTAAACTGCATAAAGAGGGAGTAAAAGAAGCTGAATTTATACCTGTAATTATTGATCCTGCTGAATATCGTCCTGCGATAGCTTTTGGTGCAGAGGCAGAATCAATACTCCATGAATTAATAAAGCTTTCCGGTTATCTTGGCACAGATTTATTACTGGACAATAACAAGGCTAGAATCCTCAGAAAGGAGGCAGTGCTAGTTGGAACTTAAAGATGTATTGCAGGAACTGACAGAAGCCTGGGGTATCTCAGGTTTCGAGGAAAAGGCTGAGGATGTGACGGTAAAACATCTTAGTACCTATTCCGATGAAATAAAAGCTGACGGTCTTGGAAGTGTTGTAGCTTTAAAACGTGGTGAACAGACCGATGGCAGACGTTATAAAATACTTTTAGCCGCTCATCTGGATCAAATCGGGTTGATGATCACAAAAATAGAAGATGGCGGATTTATGCACATGACAAAGATCGGTGGTATAGACGAATCCATATTACCGGGTCAACGGGTGCATATAATGGGTAAAGAGATTATTGATGGGGTTATAGGCGCGAAGCCGCCGCACCTCCAGGAATCCGGTGAAAGTAATAAAGTCATCAGCATTTCGGACATGTATATTGACACCGGCAGGTCTAAAGAAGAATTGGAAAAGATGGTCGAAGTGGGAACACTGGCGAAAATCGAGAGCGAATTTATCGAACTGTCCAATGGATGTCTGGCCATGCAGGCCATGGATGATAGGGCTGGTGTAGCCTCCCTAGTGGAAACGCTGAGAAGATTGCAGATACGACGGCATCAGTGGGATGTTTACGCTGTGGCCACAGCACAGGAGGAAGTTTCAGGACTGGGGGCTATGAGTACGGCTTTCAGGATCGAGCCGGATTTGGCCATTGCTATAGATGTTACCTTTGGTGACGGACCTGGAATACCAGAGCAAAGATCATATGAACTGGGTAAGGGTCCGGCCATTGGCATAGGCCCTAACTTTCATCCCAAAATCAGTAAGAAATTATGCGATCTGGCCAGCGAATACAGCATACCTAACCAATCAGAATATGCTCCATATCCCGGCGGAACAGACGCTTATTCCCTTCAGGTCAGCCAAGTGGGTATACCTTCGGGATTATTATCAATACCCCTGCGGAATATGCACTCTACAGTGGAACTACTTAAGCTGGTGGATATAAAGAATCTGGCGGAACTTCTGAGCGTATTTATTTCTGAACTGGACTCCGCTTTTCTGGAGGATTTGAAATGCTTTTAGAGAAACTATCCAATGCAGCCGGTATTTCGGGCTACGAAACCGAAATAAGAAATATTATCAGAGATGAACTAAAACCCCATGTGGATAAAGTATATACCGATACCATAGGCAATCTCTTTGCTACTAAAAAGGGCACAGAAAATAACCTTAAGGTTATGGTGGCAGCGCATATGGATGAGGTGGGTTTCTTCATAGATTCTATTGACTCAAAGGGTTTTCTGAAATTTAAAAAGATCGGTGGCATTGATGACAGGGTTCTGCTGTCCAAGAGGGTAATGGTGGGAGAAAAGAAATCACCCGGTGTGATCGGTTTGAAACCCATACACCTTAAAAGCTCCGGTGACAGGGGAAAAGTAGTTAAATCCGACGACATGGGAATTGATGTGGGCGCTAGTTCCAAAGACGATGCAAAAAAGACGGCAAAAGAAGGATATACGGCTATCTTTGCTACTAAATTTTCACAAAGTGGTGACATAGCAACCGGAAAGGCCTTTGACGATCGGGCGGGATGTGCTGTATTGATAGAACTGCTTAAAGGCAGCTATCCCTTCACGCTTCATGGTGTTTTCACCGTTCAGGAGGAACTGGGACTGCGCGGGGCCGGGGTAGCGGCTTATGCGCTTAATCCCGACTTTGCATTTGCCCTAGAAGGCACAACTGCTGGTGACATGCCTACAAAGCGGGATGTAAGCCCATCAACCAATATGGGTGGAGGCCCGGCCATAACCGTTATGGATAGATCAGTTATCAGTGACAAACGCCTGGTGAAATTGCTGGTGAATACGGCTGAAAAAGAGGGCATCCCTTATCAATTTAAGCGCACTGTTACAGGTGGAACAGATTCCGGGGCTATTCATCGGGCAAGGAGCGGCGTGCCATCGGTTACAGTGGCTGTGCCAATCAGGTATATACATTCGCCAGTGGGAATGCTTAATCTAAAGGATTTCCAGAACACCGTTAAACTAATGGAAAAAACCTTGCAGCGTATGCCGGAATTAGAAGGCTCTGAAAGGGGATGATGTACGTTGGTAAAATTTGTCCATACATCTGATTGGCAGATGGGAATGAAGGCAAGGCATGTAAGTGAAAATGCCGATAGGGTTCGGGAAGTCCGGATAAGAGCCGCAGAAAATGTTATAAACTCCGCCCGTTCAGAACGGGCGGAGTTTATACTCATAGCCGGTGATGTGTTTGAGGATAACGCAATGGATAATGTGCTTGTCCAGAGCGTTATTGATCTGCTATCCAAAGCCAGTTGTCCTGTTTACATAATTCCCGGAAATCATGATCCCCTTACGCCTAACAGCATTTACCGTCGTCCAATATGGGAACGGGTTGGCTCTAACGTTCATATTATTACAACACAGGAACCAATAGAAATTGGAGAGGTTATTTTATATCCCTGTCCCCTTACGGAAAAATCCTCCCGCGAAGATCCCACCGCA
Source organism: Candidatus Poribacteria bacterium (assembly GCA_014730235.1). GTDB lineage: Bacteria > Poribacteria > DTPJ01 > DTPJ01 > WJIO01 > WJIO01. The sequence goes on along the minus strand of WJIO01000394.1, from coordinate 24,014 downwards.
TGGATACCGGTGGAAGAACCAAACAGGATTCGGATTGGCGTAGCTCATGGAACCTTAATGCTGGGCGAACATATTGAAGACGATGCTTTCCCCATTCCTCCTGATTCGGCCTTACAGCACAAGCTGGATTACCTGGCTCTGGGACACTGGCATTCGCTATTAAGACACAAAACCAGGGATGGTGCAGAGCGGACAGCCTATTCAGGCACTCACGAGCAAACCAAATTCAGTGAACCTCAAAGCGGACAGATACTGTATGTGGAGATCGAAGAACCAGGTACAGAACCCTTGCTTCGGGAGATACCAACAGGTATACTGCGCTGGACCCAGTGGCGAAGGGAAGTAAACAGCAAAAAGGATATCCAGAATATGATGCAGGAACTGGATAAACTTGATGCACCTGATTCGGTTCTGCTGGATGTAGTTCTTGAGGGAACTCTGGATATAGGCGGCTTTGACTTTATAAATGAAGAATTTACACCATTACTTCAAAGCCGTTTTCTCTATCACCGCTTCAATATTGAAAAACTTATCCCTCATCCCACTGAAGAAGAACTCAGGCAGGTTGCCAGAACCGGCCCGCTGAGAGAAACGATGGATCGTCTCTATGTTATGGCAAATTCTGAAGATGATACAAATCTTCCTAAAGATGTGACCCCGGAAGTGGCCAAATGGGCTTTATCTTGCCTGTATCGTATGATAAAGGAGGCCCGGGGATGATTCTGAATTCTATCGCGGTCAAAAATTGGGCTGTTCTGGTTGATGGTGTGCGCTTAGAGAATTTTGATTCCAGTATCAATGTAATACATGGCCCCAATGAGTCGGGGAAAAGCACACTGATGGATGCGATGATCCGGGGATTTTTTGATCGGCATAAACTCAAAGGTGAAGATATAAGACAGAGAATTCCCTGGGGAACGGATTTAGGGCCTGAGGTTACTATAGATTTTTATAATAATGGAAACCGATACCAAGTAGATAAAAGGTTTGTTTATACCTCCCGATGTGAATTGCGGCGATATATGGATGAAAAATGGGGATTGATAGCCGATGGCGATAACGCCGAGGAGAGATTGCTGGAAATACTGGAAAGCAGCCGCTCAAGCAGGGGGTTAACCAAGTCGGAGAACTGGGGTCTGGCTCAGGTTCTATGGCTTCCACAGGGGCAGATATGGATGCCTGATGGCGGTATAAACGAAAACTCAAGGGGAAAATTGCAGTCAGTTCTAGGCGAGGTAATCCTTACAGATGTCTTTCACTGCGTTGAAAATGAAATACAGGGTCGTTATGAAAAATTCTTTACCCGCGTGCGGGGAGAATTTAAATCAGGAAGTGAACCAAAAGAGTTGGATAACCAGGTCGAAAAGGCTCAGGAACGCTATCTTGAACTCAAAGAACGATGGGATAGTCTTGATGAACTTAACAATGAAATTGTAAACCTTGAAAAGACATTTGCCCTGTCACAGAAAGAGCTTAACCAAGCTAAGACTGAATTAAAAAAGTCACAGGATATATTATCCAAAGCTAAAGAACAGGCCAGTAAAAGGGAAAAACAGGAGCAGGAATATAAAATCAGGGAATCGGACTGGAAGAATATTAACGATACTATAAGGGAATTAAAAGATGTAAAGGAATCCCTGATAGAATTAGATAAACAAAGGATGAATATCGAAAAAAAGATTAAAGATTACAGTATTGAATTTCAGAAAATAGAAGAGGAAACAAAAAACATCAATAATAAGCTGGATGAAACAGAAAAGCAAAGGGATATTATAGAATCAGAGATAAAAACCGCCCGATCCCGAATAGAATTGGTAAGGTTTAAAAGGGAAAAACAGGAACTGGAAGAACGGGTAAATCAGATAGAAGAGCTTATAAACCAGCAAAAGAAGCTAAAAAATGAACTGGACAGCATTAAAGCCCCTTCCAACAAGGAATTGGAATTATTGCAAAAGCTCTATGGCAAAGTCACAGAAGTCCAAACTCGTCTGGAAGCTTCCGCCCTTCATATTGAATTCAAGCCCAGTTTCAATATACAGGGATTTGTGTTAAAAGACGGCCAGAAAGAACCCTTTGAAATGTCTCAGTCCGACCAGAAAGTCCTGGAATGGCGGGCAGTACAGTCCTTTGATATGAATATATCCGGATTGGGCAGACTTTCAATTACCAGTGGTTCCGATGAAGCTGTAAATCTTAAAAAGGTGCTGGATAATCACGAAAAAAATTATCAATCAGCTCTGGACAAATTCGGTGTGATGGATATAAAGGAATTAATCCAGAGGAATAAAGACGCAGAAGATCTTGAAAATGAAATTAATCAACTGAATATACAGATAAAAGCTCTGATTCCAAAGGGATTAAATGCTTTGACAAAGCAATTGAAAAAAACTGAATCCGAACTGGGTGTTATTAGAGAAGAATATCCTGAACTAGCTGACGAAGATTTATCAAATGAAGAAGCTAAAAACAAGCTAAAGAAACTGGAGCTGAATCAAACAGAAATAACAAACCAGATCAGGAAAATTCAAAAAAATCTGGCATTGTTAAACACCCAACAGCGTAAGATTGAAAGCAATATTAGCAACACTCAACAGGAACTTACCAGAATCCAGACCAGAATCGAAAGTCAGAAAGAGCGACAATCAAAACTAACTTCAGACAGACTGACCGATGCTGAAAGGCAGGATAAGCTGAAAACGGCTCTGGATGAAATGGATAAGGCAAAGCAAAGGTTAGATGATCTTCCCCCGGTGGAGAACATGAACCAACTGGAGAATTATGTCAAAAGGCTGGATAATCAGGTTCAGGAACTGAATGAAAACCTGAAGTCTATTAAAGAAAAACTGGATACGAATAAGGGACAGCTTAAAGGTCAGGAGGGTGACGGCCTGTATTCCAGATTAGCTGAGGCCGAGGAAGAACTGGAATTATTGAGACAAAAACAACATTCAGCTAAAGTTCAGGCAAATTCAGTAAAGCTGCTGAAGGATACCCTTTCAGAATGTCGTCAAGAAGCTATGGCAAATCTTGTTGAGCCTATTAGTCAAAGGGTAACGCAGATTTTTCAACGAATAGCTGGTGAAAGTTACGATAATGTAACCTTTAATGATAATTTCGCACCTGAATATATCAATATCAGAAATCGCGAGGAAAACGCAAATCCAGATGCCCTTTCATACGGAACGAAAGAGCAGTTGAATATACTGATAAGATTAACTCTGGGTCAGATACTGGCAGAAAAAGAGGAACAGCGGCAAATGGTAGTTCTGGACGATCCTCTGGCTCATACGGATTCAGAGCGGCAGGATTCTATGCTCAGGATACTGGACAATTACGCCCGTAACTTACAAATTATTATACTCACATGTCATCCTGAATATTATTCTGATATTGGCGCGAAGAGCTTTGATATGCAGGTATTAAAAAATAACAAACAGGAGAGATAAAAGATATGGGATCAGCAGATGTAAAGCTAAATAAAATTCGTAGTTTATTGGAATCAGAAAATCTGGATGCAGTTTTACTTACTATTCAACCCAACTATTCATGGCTTTCTGACGGCGGAAGAGGGCATGTTTCTGTAGCTTCAGAGGGAAGCGCCGCATGGTTTTTTGTTACCGATAGCGATGTTTTCCTTATCACAGATAATATTGAAGCCCAGAGAATTCAGGATGAGGAACTTAATATCAGCGGTGTAAAAGTAAAGATACATCCCTGGTATGACGATGACAAAAAAGATAAGATAATTCAGGATCTATGCAGAGATAAAAAAGTCGGATGCGATTCAGCTATAGATGGAATGGAAAACATATCCGGCAAAATCGCTGAATTGCGCTATACTCTCACTCCTGAGGAAGTGGTAAGATACAAAGAATTAGGTAAACACTGCGGCGAAGCTATCGGTAAAGTCTGTAAGATGATAAAACCGGGGATGTCGGAATTTGAGATCGCCGGAATCATGTCATCGGAGCTTTACAGCCGAAGCATTAATCCTATAGTTCTGCTTATTGCTGTGGACGAAAGGGTCAGCCTTTATCGTCATCCTCTGCCTACGGATAAAAAGGTTAATGAATATGGTATGATCGTTGTCTGCGGTCGCAAATACGGTCTGATAGCATCTGTAACCAGGTTATTCCACTTTGGCCCTTTGTCCGATGAATTGAAAAAGAAACATCAGGCTGCGGTGGAAGTCGATACAGCCTTTATCGCTGAAAGCCGCCCGGGAGCGATTACAGGTGAAATACTTGCAGCATCGCAGAAGGTATACGCAGATAATGGTTATCCCGATGAATGGACTTTTCATCACCAGGGAGGGCCAGCGGGATATGGGGCCAGAGATTACAGAGCTATTCCCGGATTGACATCAAAGCTGGTAAAATCCCAGGCTGTAGCATGGAATCCATCCATTAAAGGCACAAAATCTGAGGATACTATTATCACCACTGACGATAAACCTGAAATTATTACATCCACTCCAGATTGGCCCATGATCTCTGTTTCATATAAAGACGAAACATGGAAAAGACCGGATATACTAATACTGGACAAATAAGGACATGAAAAATGAATAAAAAAGCCGTTGCCCTGGTTACTGGTGCGTCTTCCGGCATGGGAAAAGAGATAGCAAAGCATCTTCTGGCTGATGGATATATTGTTTACGGCTCCGCTCGTAGGGTTGAGAAAATGCGTGATTTGGAGGAAAAAGGCGCAAATATCATCAGGATGGATATAACAAAAGAAGAAGATGTCGCCAATGTAGTTAATACTATCCAGGAGCAAAATGAGGGTGTGGATATATTGATCAATAACGCCGGCTTTGCCACATATGGGGCTGTTGAGGATACGACAATTGACGATGCCAGATATCAATTTGAAGTAAACCTCTTTGGTCTGGCCGGGATAACAAAGGCTGTTTTACCCTATATGCGAGAGCAAAAAAGAGGTAAAATTGCCAATATATCCTCTATGGGAGGTAAAATCTATACTCCCCTGGGAGCCTGGTATCATGCCACAAAACACGCCCTGGAAGCCTGGTCAGACTGTCTGAGATTTGAGGTTTCACCTTTTGGAATTGATGTTATAATTATCGAACCGGGAATTATTGAAACGGAATTTGCTGATGTCATGGTTGATCCAATGATGGAGCGTTCGGGTAATACAGCCTATTCGGAATTGGCCGAAAAAATAAAAGCCGCTACTCTGGATTCATATAAAGACGGTTCACCGGCTTCAGAGGTGGCGGAAACAGTATTAAAAGCCGTTAAAGCGGGGAAACCAAAAACAAGGTATGCAGTAGGTAAAATGGCTAAAACATTCATTTTCTTCCGATGGTTGCTTGGTGATAGGATGTTTGATAGAATTGTCCGAAATTCTATTGATTAATTGATTTTGAGCGTTAAATATATACAATTGGGGGTGGTTTATATGAAATATCTGACAATAATATTATGGCTCTTTGTATTTATTATGCTTTCAGCATGTGCTCATCAAACATACCAGGAAAAGACTTACGGCGTTGAATCAGCACCAGTTGAGAAAGAAAGTCATGAACTTACTGAAGTATATGGACCTTTAGAACGCACCCACAGAGCCTTAAGACCAATTGAAGCTGTATTCAGGGATATACAGGCTGTACGAAATGCCAATCGCTTTACCCTTTCAGAATTAAAAGCTATAACAGGTTCAACAAATTTTAAACCCTTGGCATTATCCGGTTGTAACATTAATGCAGTTAAGATACTTCTGGCAAAAGATTGGGTTCCTGTGGTTATAATAAGAACACCTACCGGGAGAAAACATATCAGGGCGATTATTGGCTATGATGACAATAACAGCCGAATTACTCTGATAGACGTGCTTAATCTAAAACAGGCCAGTAAAGCCAATATTAGCTATTCGGATTTTGATAAACAATGGGATGATCCACGAAAGACATGTCTGCTGATATTTTCAGATTATATAGGAAAGCAGCGTATTGAGTTTGCGTTGAGGAAACATCTTTCAGAAGATGAATTTAATTCAATAATTATAGATACTGTTAGTGGAATGTAGATAATAGATTCAAGACATTTTTAATTTTTTATTTGTGTTGGGATAGTTTTAAATTTTCAAAGCATGTCATTCCTGCGAAGGCAGGAATGAAAATAAATTATATTCATTTCTTATAATTACAACTTGCTAAATCAACATAATTTTTTCTCAGTTTATGGGAGAATATAATTAATGAAAGACTTTGAAACTGAATTATATATAGGTAATCCTGCTGAAATTCCCTTTAAAAGTGAATATAAACAGGCTGAATTGTTGGAACTTCAAAAGAATGTGGAAAAACGTTTGGAATATGGTATAGCTTCGGCATCAGGGATAAGGCAGATTTTTGATAATACATACGGAGACGAAAAAACCGATTTTGTGGATGGCGACGGCTCGGTAATTACTGATGCGGCTAAAATCCATGTCGCGACTATAACTGACAGCTTTGTAAAGCTTTTAAAAAAATTGAAAGACAAAAATAACTTAACCCTGGTTCTTGCTATTGACAGTCGTCCTACGGGTCCGACCATAGCGGATATTGTGGCAAGAGTTCTGGCTTATCATGGTCTTAATATCAAATATACATTTATAACACCTGTTACAGAAGTCGCTGTATATTCAAAAGAATACGCCGATGGATTCATATATATATCATCCAGCCATAATCCTATGGGATATAACGGTATAAAGCTTGGAATTGATGGACGCATACTTCCTGGAGACCTGGCTTTACCGTTTATCAAGGAATATCAGGCAAAGCTAAAGTGTATAGACAATGCTAAATCCATGATAGAAGCCGTCAATAAAGCGGATATAAGCAAGATTAAAGAGGTATTCGAGGGAATCAAAAAATTCAGGGATGAATCCCGGCAGGTTTATTCAAAACTGCTGGATTCAATTATCACAGGCATAGAAAATCAAGATAAAACATCAGAAATAAAGGAAAAATTAAAATCCCGGATACAGGATATGAACTTATGGATAGGAATTGATCCCAACGGCGGCGCAAGGAAAGATAAGGAATACCTGGAAAGCTGGGGTTTCAACGTGTTGGAAATAAATTCGTGTCCCAGGCTTGATATGGTGCATGAATTAGCACCAATACCGGAAGCATGTCAACAGGCCAGGGATGATCTGATTAAAGCTCAAAAAGAGGGCAAAAATGTTATCGCTTTCTTTGTGTATGATACCGATGGAGACCGAAAAAATATTGTTCTTTCCGATGGAAAAGGTGGAGCGATTATTCCCGGTGTCCAGATGATCTTTGCTCTGGATATTCTTAGCAGTATATTAAATTCCCTCGATAATGAAAAAGATATAGCCATTGCCATAAACGGTCCCACTACAAGCCTTATGGACCAGTTTGCCCGGTACCTGGGTTTTAGGATCAGACGGGTAGAAGTGGGTGAAGCCAATGTAGCAACAGCCGGTAAAGAACTTCATGAACAGGGATATTATATGCCATTAATGGGTGAAGGTAGTAATGGCAGTGTCCTTAGCCTGGATTTGCTGGTTCGTGAGCCTATACATTCCGTAAGGACATTAATTGATTTTATAACAAAACCTGATTTAACCAAAAAGCTGTTGAAACATTTAGGTAATGAAGATAATTATGATAACTGGCACAGCCCGGAGAAAATCGGTAAATTATTTGTCAATATAATCAATTCAATACCACCTTCCCGCACAACTGATTTTTTCACAGATGAAGGTATAAGGAAAGGCAAAGTCAGCATTCCGCCGGATAAATTTAAATCCGCGTTCGACTCATTTTTTGATTCGAAAATCTGGCCCCGGGTTTCACAAAAACTAAGTAAAGAATATGGCGGGGAATCTGAAGCTGAATACGTTTATTATGAGGGTATTAATGAACTTCGGGGAAAAGGAAATCGTATCACTAATTCCGGTGGTTATAAGATTGAGTTTTATGTAAAAACCAAAAATAACAGGAGAGAACATATAGGCTGGTTATGGTTCAGACCATCGGGAACAGAAGTAGGAGTTATGCGTCGGGGAGTAAGTGTTTCGCACTGGGATGTCAAAAATCCTGAAGCCAGGGAAATTGTAGATAGAGTATATAAATATCTGGATAATATCCTTACAGATACTCTAAATACTGTCGAAACCAGTATTTTAAATTCAAAAAAAGCGTTGACTAAGTAATAATTTCGTAATATAATTAATGGTTAGTGGTGGGCCTATAGCTCAGTTGGTAGAGCCTCCGGCTCATAACCGGCAGGTCGTAGGTTCAAATCCTACTAGGCCCACCAATTTATTTTTAAAACATTCCGTTCCAGGGGGCGTTAGCTCAGCGGTAGAGCGCCATCCTCACACGGTGGATGTCACTGGTTCAAATCCAGTACGCCCCACCATTTTTCAAGTCAAAATCATGATCCATATAGGTACATCAGGATACAGCTTTAGAGATTGGAAGGGAAATTTTTATCCTGATGATATCTCTAACAATCAGATGTTGGAATATTATGCACAGTTTTTCAAAGTAGTAGAAATTAACTCTACCTATTATGGCATCCCTAAACCTGAATCCTTTGCCCGAATGGCGGGAAAAACTCCCAAAGATTTCCTTTTTACGGTAAAAGCCAACAAAAATATGACTCATGAAAGAGAGGATAATAAATCAGTCTTTGATGAGTTTGAAAAAGCCATAAATCCCCTGATAGAAGCAAAGAAATTTGGTGGGCTACTCCTGCAATTTCCCTGGTCTTTTAAAAATACCGAAAATAACAGAAGGTATTTAAGTAATTGTAAAGATCGGTTGACAAATTATCCTTTAATAGTGGAATTCAGACATAATTCGTGGATTTCAGAACCTATCTTTGATTTTCTAAAAAGTCTGGATATGTCTTACTGTGCTGTAGATGAACCGGATTTGCCCGGTCTGATCCCACCAGAATTAGCTGTTACATCCAGCATTGGTTATGTAAGGTTTCATGGCAGAAATGCTGAAAAATGGTGGGAAGGTGATTCATCTGAAAGATATAATTACCTTTATTCAGAAGAAGAAATCCAACAGTGGGTTCCTAAAATCAAGGAACTGGCTGTATCAACCCGGGATACATATTTAATGTTTAATAACTGTCATGCCGGTCATGCCGCTAAAAATGCAAAAGATATGCAGGACATTTTGCAACCTGATTTATTCCAATCCTAGACCAGTTACCATATTCCTGCAAGCGTCATAAAGTATACCCACATCAACAGAAATTGCCACATACATAACCCCGACATCCAGCCATCGTTTAGCCGCTGATATATCATCAGCAAATGTACCAACAATTTTATCTGCGTCTTTGGCCCTGGTTATTACTTTTTCCATTTGCTCGATAACTGAGGGATGGGAAACCTGACCGGGAACTCCTACCGATTGAGATAAATCATAAGGCCCGATAAACAGGATATCTACACCATCAACTGACATTATGCTGTCCAGGTTTTCAATGGCTTCAATACCTTCAAGATGTACTATAGTTAAAACACTTTCGTTGGCCTTCCTGAAATATTCCTGACGTTCCATTGAAGAATACCTGGCTGCTCTGACGTATCTACAAACCCCTCTTTTACCCTCCGGGAAATACCTGGCTGATTCAGCGGTTTTCTTTGCATCCTTCGCGCTGCGTATCTGGGGAACTTCCACTCCCTGAGCACCTATATCAAGGGCGCGCAAAATACATACCGGATCGTTTTCACTAACCCGGATAATAGGACATATACCCGCAACTTCAGCCGCCCGGATAAGATTTTGAGCAGTTTCATAGCCAATAGGGCCGTGTTCCATATCAATTATTCCGAAATCAAAACCAGCCCTTCCCATTATCTCTATAACCGCTGGATCTGTAATCTTTAAAAACGAACCTATAACAGTTTTTCCTGCCTTAAGCTTTGATTTCATGTGATTTTCCATGATTTTAGCTCCAGTTAGAAATTTGAAATTATACTCTTATCCGATAATCTACCAAATTATAACACAAACTCCGAAACAAGTATATAAAGAAGTAACCAAGGAATCTGTTCCAAATTAGTAGGTTATTCACAATTCGGGAGAGCGAAGCTCCTGCTGAGCCTTTCCGTTTTAATATTTCCAAACTTAAGCCAAAATAACCAAAAATCTTAACCTACTAATTTGGGACAGGTTCCGGTTAAACTTGCTTATTGATAATTAAACGAAAGTCTGATAAAATTCATATATAAGTAATCGTTAAAAAATGGATATAATTTAGTTGTCATTCCTGCTTTCGCAGTAATGACATGCTTAGAAATTTTTTAAATTATTTCCACACTCAATTCGGAAGAGCCTCATTTTTTAACGATTATATATAGGGAGAGTGCGATAAATAAACAATTGTTTTATAATATTTTTGGAGGTACTCTCATGAATAAAGTCGTAAAGGATTGTGTTGATTTTATAGAAGAACGAAGTGATGAAATAGCGGAAGAATCAGTTAAGCATCAGTATGAATTGCAGCCGGAAATATGGGAAAAATACGGTGAAGCGGGATATCGCAGAAGCATAAAGGACGTTAAATATCATCTTTCCTATATCAACGAGGCAATATCCAATTCAAACCAGTCACTCCTGATGGATTATATCGCATGGTTAAAAGTGCTTTTTACGGAATTGAAATTCCCTGATGAAGGATTACCCATGACTTTTAAGTGTATCCGGGATACCCTCAATAAATTTTTGCCAGATGAATATAAATCCATAAGTTTACCTTACCTGGATTCAGGTATTCAACAAATATCAAAATTACCATCATCAATCCCATCCTTTATAGAGGATGAAATGCCCTTATCCGATCTGGCAAAAAAATACCTTGATGCTCTGCTAAAAGGTGATCGCAATGACGCAAGCCAGATGATAATTAAAGCTGTCGAAAATGGAACCAGCATTAAAAACATATATATGTATGTTTTCCAGAGGTCTCAACATGAAATAGGAAGGCTATGGCAGACGAATAAGATAACCGTTGCCCAGGAACACTACTGCACAGCGGCGACTCAGCTTATTATGTCTCAGCTTTATCCCTATATATTTTCCACAGATAAAAACGGGCTTAAATTTGTCGGGGCATGCGTTGGTGAGGAACTTCACGAAATTGGCATCCGAATGGTAGCCGATTTCTTCGAGATGGAGGGTTGGGATACATATTACCTGGGAGCTAATACCCCTATTCAAAGCATACTACAGACTACAAGGGATCAGGAAGCAGATATACTGGGGCTATCGGTTACAATTACCTTTCATATGAATATGCTAAATAATATTATAGAGGCTGTTCGGGCTTCGGATATAGGAAGCAATGTAAAGATTATGGTTGGTGGTTATCCCTTCAACGCAGCATCAGATCTATGGAAGCAAGTCGGCGCAGACGGATATGCCAGAGATGCTCAGGAAGCCATAGCAACCGCAAGCGCATTAGTATCAGAACAGAATTAAAATGAATGAAGATAAGAAAACCCCCGGAATTGCTATTCTTTGCACCCATGATGGTGAAGTTCAAAAGATTATAATGGATAAATTTGGTATAACCGATGAATCCATATATGGTAAATCCATTACCTTCATGGTCAGTCAGGACAGCCTTGGTAAATGTCTCAAATTTCTTGAAGAGATAAGACAAAGTGAAGCGGTGTTTGACTGGGAACTAAATGTTAATATTGCGGGACAGATTACAGCCCTTCATTTTGCCGGAGTTGTTGTTAATGATAGTATTTTGATTGTAGGCGCAAGAAACAGCACCGAAGTTCTTACCCTATATGAAGAGCTTATGAAGATTAGCAATGAACAGGTAAATGCCCTTCGTGTCGCAGTGAAAGACCAGATCAGGACTTCCCAGTCGGAAGCAAAAGATGAAAATCCTCTATTTGATGAGATTAGCCGCTTGAATAACGAACTTGTCAATATGCAGCGGGAATTAACAAAAAAGAACATACAACTTGAACGGCTTAATGAGTTGAAAAACCAGTTCCTGGGTATGGCTGCCCACGACCTTCGTAATCCCCTTGGCGTTATAATGATGTATAGCGATTTTGTTCTGGACGAAGCATCTAATGTTTTAAGTGATGAACATTCGGAATTCTTATCAACCATTAAGTCCTCAAGCCAGTTTATGCTGCAAATGGTGGAAGAACTTCTGGATATCACCAAGATAGAATCCGGGAATTTACAGCTTAATACAAAGCCAACAAATATCGTTGAACTAATATCTAAAAACATATCTCTCAATAAAATTCTGGCCTCCAGAAAACAGATAGAGCTTGATTTTCAAAGTGCTGAGGAAATACCTGAGATGGAGATTGATCCGGGTAAAATTGAACAGGTTCTTAATAACCTGATAAGCAACGCCATCAAATACTCACACCCGGAGACCAGAGTATTAGTTAAAATAGATAAAAAAGAAGAAGAAATTATTATATCCGTTAAGGACCAAGGGCAGGGGATACCTGATGAAGATATTGAAAAGCTGTTTAAACCCTTTGTAAAAACAAGCGTAAAGAGTACAGCAGGAGAAAAAAGCACAGGTTTGGGACTTGTAATTGCTGCAAGAATAGTTGAGGGCCATAAAGGCAGAATATGGGTGGAAAGCGAAGTTGGTAAAGGTTCCACGTTTCATTTTACATTACCATTACCTGAAAATTATCAGCAACCGGTAAAACAACCGCAAAACCAGGATATTATTAAACAACAAATACAAGACATAAAAATACTCCTTGCTGACGATAGTAAAATCAACCAGAAACTGGGATTAAGACTTCTGGAAAAGCTGGGTTATCAGGCAGATGCAGCGAGTAACGGAAAAGAAGTCCTGGATTTAATAGAAAAAAAAGAATATAACCTGATACTCATGGATATTCACATGCCAGAAATGAATGGTCTGGAAGCTACAAGACATATACGCAGTAATTGTCCTGAGGAAAAACAACCGGTGATATTGGCCATGACCGCCAGTATTGCAGCAGAAGATAACAATCAATGTTTCGAAGCAGGAATGCAGGATTTTGTCAGTAAACCAGTTAATAAGGAAGACCTAAAGGAAGTTATTGAGAAGTGGTCTTCAATAATTGTCAATCAAAGTGATTCTGAATGAGGCAAGGAATATGAGCCACAAAGCTAAAATACTTGCTGTTGACGATGATAATCATTTGCTTAACGGTATGTTGAGAATATTGAAAAATGCTGGCCATGAGGTTTTGGGAGCGAAAAATGGTCAGGGATGTATGAAAATACTTGAAGAATATGAACCAGACCTCATACTTTTGGACGTTATTTTACCTGATGAAGATGGCTTTGAGCTATGTAAACAAATTAAATCTGCTCCCCGCTTTTCAGAAACCTATGTAATACTTCTTTCCAGCCTGAGAACATCCTCTGAAGCCCAGGCCAATGGTTTGGAAATAGGTGCAGATGGCTATATTGCCAGGCCAATTTCCAATAAGGAACTTCTGGCCAGGGTGGATGCCATGTTGAGATTAAAAGCCGCTCAAACAGAGGTAAAAATCAGATCACAACAGAATGAAGCCATTGCCGAATCAGGTCAGTTAGCTTTATCAGGAACTGATATTCCTACCTTAACCCGTCATATAATTGAGCTTATTTCTCAGACAATGAAAGCTGAATATTTGGGCTTTTTCAAATTTATAAAGCATAAATCAGTATTTTCACTTGAATATGGCATGGGTTGGGAGTCTGATAATCTGGAAATTAATATAGATGAAGCAAAAGGAAAAGGTTATGATTTCCTTTTGTATACACCTTTGTCATTTAATTTCGGGGATAATATTTTACACAATATGGATATACCCGATCCTTTTGCTGAATATGATATATCGAGCGGTGTGAATATAGTAGTTAAAGACCACGCGAAAATTTACGGCATACTTGGGTTATACTATACTCAAAAGCGAGAATTTACCAGAAATGACCTTAATTTTCTCCAATCCGTTGCCAATGTCCTGGCTTCAGCCATAGAGCGAAAACAAATGGAAGATGAAATTCTGGATGAGCGGGAAAGGTTAGCTGTAACACTCAGATCCATCGGTGATGGTGTAATTGCAACAGATTTAGACTGCAAAGTGGTTTTGATGAATGGTATTGCGGAAAAATTAACCGGATGGAAAACTGAAGAGGCTGTCGGAAAAGAACTGGATGATATATTTCATATTAAAAGCGAAAATCAGAGGGATGTCTGTGATAATCCGGTATATGAAGTTATAGAGACAGGTAAGATCGTTAATGTTTTTGAAAATACGATCCTCATTTCAAAAGATGGTACAGAAAGAATAGTTGCCGATAGCGGCGCCCCAATATTCCACAATGATGGAAGTCTAGTCGGTGTTGTTCTGGTTTTTCGGGATGTAACAGAAAAGCTGAAATTGGAGAAAGAGATACAGAAAGTCGAAAGGCTGGAATCCATCGGTGTTCTTGCCGGTGGAATCGCCCATGATTTCAATAATTACTTGGCCGGGATACTGGGAAATATATCCCTGGCCAGTTACTATATTGAATCAAATAAATCTACAGAAAAGGCTCTGGACAGACTTACCAAAGCAGAAAGAGCATCCATAAGTGCTCAATCTTTAACCAAAAGACTGTTGACATTTTCTAAGGGCGGACTTCCCATTAAGCAAAATATATACATAAATGATTTACTTGAAGAATCGGTAAATCTGGCTTTAAGCGGTTCTAATGTCTCACCTGTTTATTATCTGACTGATGATATATGGTCCATAGAAGCTGATCCGGGACAAATTCAGCAGGTTATGAGCAATCTGACCATAAATGCAAAACAGGCCATGCCCGATGGTGGGATATTTAAAGTATTTACAGAAAATATTGAATTAAAAGGTGATCACGATCTTCCTCTGGAGAATGACAGGTATATTAAAATATCTCTACAAGATGAAGGCATAGGTATACCTGAGCAGTATATTGATAAGATATTTGAGCCATATTTCACCACAAAACAAACCGGAAGTGGTCTGGGATTGGCCGTATGTTATTCAATCATAAAAAACCATAAAGGATATATGGAAGTTGAATCCCAGGTAAACAAAGGCACGACGTTTAATATTTACTTACCAGCAACTGAGATTGTGTAAGATCAGGAATATAGAATGAAAAAGTATATTGTATTGATATTGACATTTATCCTTATCCCATTATACCTGACTAATTCAGGCTATACATGGGAATTAGGGGAAAATCGTCTGTTAAACAGCAATTTTGAAGATGATGAAGTCGGTCAGGAGGCGAAGGAATGGGCATTGGAAAAAGGTGGCTGAGGATGCGACGAAAGCGAGTATCGCTTTGAAGCAGATGATTCCATAGCTCATACAGGTGGTAATAGTCTGAAAGTTATCAGCTTGGTATCCACAGGTATTCCATGCCATACCAAACTAAGACATGAATTTGTGCCAGCAGAAAATGACAAGACTTATACTGTATCCTTCTGGGCAAAAATTGATAGTAATCAAGGGCAAAGCCGGAAGGTAGATATAAGCATACAATCCCCGGATGAAGAATGGCCTGGATTTTATACCGAAACCATAATCCTTGACAGCCTAGAATGGAAGGAATACAAGCATTCGTTTGTTCTGGAATATAAAAATTGGCTTGAAGAAGTCCGGGTCGGTTTGTGCATAGCCCAGTCAGATGTGGATTTCTGGATTGATGATTTCAAATTCTTTGAAGATAAGGAAATAGAGGTAGAAAAAGCTGTAAGTGTTATAAATAAACATATAATATCATGGGCTGAAACAAAATTTTAGGTTG
Organism: Candidatus Poribacteria bacterium; assembly: GCA_014730235.1. Lineage (GTDB taxonomy): Bacteria > Poribacteria > DTPJ01 > DTPJ01 > WJIO01 > WJIO01. The sequence goes on along the minus strand of WJIO01000394.1, from coordinate 8,188 downwards.
GACTGAATCTATAAAATCCAATCTTCTTACAACTTAATGCGATTTTATGCATTTTTATGGAAGATTGGGCACGCGTCAACATGCACTTATAAAAGCATATAAGGACTTACTTTTTCTAAAAAATTGCAGAAGTATATTTAGAACAGCAAAAGCGGAATCAATATTTATTATAAATGATTGAGTTTAGAGATCCCTGGTTTTTATTATTCTTGCTGATCGTTCCCGTTCTGATTTTCAGATACTTGAGAAATCAGAGGGGTACGGTGAGATTTTCCTCAATAAATAACTTAAAAGATATAAAGTCCACATGGTCATTGTGGGCCCGGCATGTGCTGATATTTCTGCAATGCTTTACAGTTATATTGCTGGTATTTGCCCTGGCCCGTCCTCAGAAGGGCAGGACTGAAACCAGAATTACCACTGAAGGTATTGACATTGTTCTGGCTGTGGATATATCCGGCAGTATGCTGGCTGAAGATTTCCAGATAGGCAATAAACATTATAACCGTCTTTATGCGGTTAAAGAAGTCGTAAGGGATTTTATAAAAGGCAGGCAGAACGACAGGATCGGGATTGTTACTTTCGCCAAGCGTCCATATACCCTCTGCCCTTTGACCCTGGATTATGGATGGCTTATACAGCAGTTGGACAGAGCTGAGATCGGTATGATCGAGGACGGTACAGCTATTGGATCGGCTGTGGCCATATCCACAAACCGACTCAGGGCTTCGGATGCCAAGAGTAAAATCATAATCTTGCTTACAGATGGTCGTAACAACGCAGGACGCGTTGATCCTGTTACAGCGGCAGAAGCGGCTTCAGCACTGAATATTAAAATTTATACTATAGGTGCAGGAACCAAAGGCCTTGCTCCTTTCCCCAGCAGAGATTTCTTTGGCAACAAAGTCTACAGGCAGGTTAAGATTGAAATTGACGAGGACTCACTACGCATGATCGCAGACAAAACTTCCGGTAAGTATTTCAGGGCTACTGATACAGAATCCCTGAGAAATATATACGAAGAAATTGATGAGATGGAAAAGACTGAGATTGAAACTACAGAATACCTTGATTACCGGGAATTTTATCCCCATTTGATCTTTGGGGCAATTATCAGCTTTGTATTGTTTATTATTCTGTCAAACACCGTATTCCGGAGGCTGCCGTGATATTTCGTGAGATGAGATTTGTGTATTTTTTCTGGCTTATCCCGGTATTAATACTCTTTTTTGTATGGGCTTTCAGAAGTCGGCGAAAGGCACTGGAGTCTTTTTCTGACTCGCATTTACTGCCTATGCTTACTACCAGTGTAAATTGGAGGATGAAAAAGCTGAAAGCCATTTTATTACTGCTGGTTCTTTGCTTCTTAATTTTCGCCCTCATGGGACCCAAATGGGGTTTCAAGTGGCATGAAGTTAAACGCCAGGGGATTGATATTATTGTGGCCATTGATACATCTCGGAGTATGCTGGCCCAGGATGTTAAACCAAATCGTCTTGAACGATCCAAACTGGCTGTTGAAGAATTACTTGACCTGCTACAGGGAGACAGGATCGGTTTAGTGGCTTTTGCCGGTGGGAGTTTTTTACAGTGCCCCCTGACGCTGGACTACGGTGCTTTATCCATAGCTTTGAGTGCAGTAGATACGGAACTTATCCCGCGCGGTGGAACTTCCATAAACGGGGCCATCAGGACAGCCATTAAAGCCTTTGAGGGCAAAGCCAAGAAATACAAAGCACTTATACTTATAACAGACGGTGAAGACCATGAAGGCGATCCCGAAAAGGCAGCGGAAGAGGCATCAGAACAGGGGATAAAGATATTCTGTGTTGGTGTTGGTACTAAAGACGGTGAATTAATCCCTGTAATGGACGAGATGGGAAATGTTATATTTTTAAAAGACAATAAGGGCCAGGTGGTTAAATCCAGCCTGGACGAAAGCAGTTTGCAAAAGATAGCTCTGAAAACCGGCGGCGGATATGTTCGGGCTTCGGGGGCAGAATATGGTTTAGATCTTATTTATAACGAAAAGATAGCTAATATGGAAAAACGGGATCTGGAGAGCAAACTGCAAAAAAGATATGAAGAGCGCTACCAGATACCTGTGATTATTGCCCTGGGTCTTATCTGCATGGAGATTTTTGTTAGTGACAGGAGGCGGCGGGTATGAATAGATTGATTAAGGTCTTTAATCGTGCTGTAAGTCCCCCTATTATCTTCCTTTGGAAAAGTGGGAAAGCTGATGTATTAATAATTTTTCTCTGTATGTTTTTTGTGGCATGGATAAATCCTCTGGCTGACAAGATTGAAGACGGGAATCGTCTTTTTAAGGAAGGTCAATATGATGAGGCTTTGACTAAGTATACTGAAGTTATGATAGATTCTCCCAATTCCCCCTATGCACATTTTAATATAGGCAGTTCCCATTATAAAAAAGAGAATTATGACGAAGCTGTGAAATCATTTTCCAAAGCTGCTTCCCTGGCTTCTGATCCTGTTCTTGAAAGCAAGGCCTATTATAACCTGGGCAACAGCAAGTATAAACAGGGGAAACTCAAAGAAAACACCAAATTAGGGGATGCTATATCCCTTTACCGGGAGTCACTGGACTATTATAAACAGGCCCTGGATAGAAATCCTGAAAACACAAAGGCCAAGTATAATCATGAATTTGTAGAAAGAAAGATAAAAGAACTCCTTGACAAACAGAAACAACAGGTGCAAGAACAGCAGCAAGAACAAAATCAAGGAGAACAACAGGAGCAGGAGAATCAACAAGGGGAATCAAATCAGCAGGAGGAAGATAAACCACAGGGAAATAAGGATGGGGAAGAAAACACTCCGGCTGTCCAGGCTCAAGAATCGCAACAGGATGAAGGCCAGCAGTCGGAACAGAAAGAAGGTATGACTGCTGAGGAAGCCAAGATGCTGTTGGATTCCCTTAAGGATGAGGAACTTTCGGAACTTATGGACAAGAAAAGCAGCGGTAATTCAGGTAGGATTTTGAAGGATTGGTAATTAATTATGTATATAAAATTATTTATCGGCTTTTTAGTGCTTTTAACAACGATAAATTATTTGGCTTTGGCTGAAGATATTCAGGTTATTGCCAGCGTGGATAGAAAAGTTGTAAGGGTTGCTGATGTAATAACCTTTACTATTCGTATACTGGGTTCTCAGTCAGCATCTGTCCCTGATCTGCCTGATATAGAGGGACTTCAAACCAAGTATGTAGGGCCCAGGACTCAAATATCCATAATTAATAATAAATCTTCGCTTTCTGTATCCCATGTATATCGTATGGTGGCAGTAAAGACAGGAACTTATACTATACCATCCCTTTCTATTCAGCACGAAGGCAAAACTTACCGTACCAGGGCTATTAATGTCCAGGTTACAGCGGGATCTGCTCCCCAGGATAAGGCCACTACAGCGGAGGAACTGAAAAGGTATATAAGGCTTGTTATTAATACAGAAAGTAAAACTGCTTATGTTAATGAATCTATACCTTTGAAAATATCCCTCTACATAAGAAGAGGGGTGGAAGTTGAAAATATACGCTATCCTACTTTTCCATCGGTGGGATTCTCTGTTATCCCTTTTGAGGATGCTGTGCGCCGTCGGGCCAGCGTTGATGGTATACTTTATATGGTATATGATTTCCCCACTATAATATCACCGGTGAATTCGGGCGAATTAACATTGGGGCCGGCGGGTATAGACTGCGACCTTGTGGTTAATTCTTCCCAGAGTCGAGACCCGTTTTTTGACAGCTTTTTTGACCGAAGGGCTAGATATTCACTAACGGTTAAATCCGAGGCGTATAACATTACCGTTAAACCCCTCCCTGAGGCTGGGAAGCCTGACAGCTTTAACGGTGCGGTGGGGCAGTTTGAATTTAATCTGGTGGCCAAACCGGTAAGTTTGAAGGTTGGCGAACCTATAACCCTTACCATGACGGTTAAGGGGGTTGGGAATATTGATACGGTTAAGATGCCAGTTATGGGTGATCTGACGGATTTCAAGGTTTATGATCCCCAGGTAAATACCCAGAAATCCGGGAACAAGGGGGAGAAAATCTTTGAACAAGTATTGATACCCAGAACGGCCAGGGTTTCAGAAATACCCGCGGTAAAGTTCAGCTACTTTGACCCCAGTCCGGGTATATATAAGACGCTGATTAAAGGACCTATTGCCATTGATGTGGCCCCTTCTGAGGAAGACCAGCCATTTGAGATCATTGAATTCACCCAGGGAAAAGCCGTTAAAAGGGAAGTATTGGGTAAAGATATAGTCTATATAAAAGATAAACCGGGAACAATCAGTCACAGGGAAGGTTATCTATATAATAACACAGGATTTATACTCGTTCAATTAATACCACTACTGGGTCTTGGATTTGCTTTATTCTACCAGAAACGACGGGAGCGATTTACATCGGATAAGGCCTATGCACGTCAATATCATGCACCCAAAAAGGCCCGTAAGGGTTTGGAACAGGCTCAGAAGTTTATGGAATTGGGGAAATACCAGGATTTTTGCTCAAGAATATTCAGGACGATGCAGGAATACCTGGGGGATCGGTTTAACCTTCCTTTTGCCGGAATAACTATTGAAATCGTGGATGAACTGAGACAGCAGGGAATATCTGAGGATATTCTGGATAAACTCAGTTTCTTTTTCCAGTCCTGCGATGTTATGCGCTTTGCCCAATCTGATATAGATATGGAAAAAGCGAGGGAGATGCTGAATACGGCTAAGGAAGTTATTGAATATCTGGAAAGTAATAAATAATCAGTAATCAGTGATCTGTTATCTGTAATTTGACTTTGCTTATGTGGAAGATAATAACAATTCTATTATTATTTATATCAATATTCAACTGTTTTAACTCAATTGCTCAGGATTATGAAGCTACGTTTTTCAGAGCCAATGACCTCTACAAGCAGGAGAAATATGATGAGGCGGTTAATGAATACCAAAGCCTTGTTGATCTGGGATATAAAGGCGCGAACCTCTATTATAATCTGGGCAATGCCTATCTGAAGATAGGTGAAAAAGGCAAAGCTGTTCTTTATTATGAAAAAGCCTTCAGGCTGCGTCCCCGGGATGCAGATGTGAGGGCAAATCTGAATTTCGCCAAAGCCCTTGTGGAGGGAAATGAAAACCAATACATAAGGCCCTGGTACAGCAAATTTTTCCTTTTTCTCAAGGGATTTCTGTCCTCTGATGAAATGGCTTATATGGTCTCTGTTCTTTACTTTATGGGTATAATAGCTGTTATTTCAGGTATATTTATTAGAAGTCGTAAGAAATTGTTTTTTTACGTAGCTGGTGTTTTTTGTATTTTACTGGTGATTATATTACCTTCATTTATAGGCAGTATATACGAGACGGAATTTCAGGATAAAGCAGTAATTATGGTAGATTCTGCGGATGTGCGCTTTGAACCTAACGATGATGCAACAGTGCATTTCAAGGTGCGAGAGGGATCGGTGATACAGATAATGAAGTCTCAGGGTCAATGGAATCAGGTTAAAAGGTACGATGGAAAAATGGGATGGTTAAAGGGAAACGTCTTCAGCCTTATTTGATGGCACTTGGTCTGATGGAACCTGGAGTTTTCTGTCCCGCAGAAGATTTATGAATTCCATTGAATAACTTATAAAAGATACGCCGGTAAAAACTATTGCAACAGTCAAAGTGTGACTTTTATAGGGAACTTCAAAGGCATAGGCAATGATTGATAAGGATTGAAATATAGAAGTAGCCTTGCCCCAGATGTTGGATGATGTTATTATTGTCCAGTGACTCACTATAAACAACCCGCCTATGATGATACATACATCTCGAAGAATTATAAAACCCATAGCCCACCAGGGAAAATCCCTCAGGATTGTTACTGCAATGGCAATAACACCTATACTCAATTTATCCCCTACAGGATCCAGGATTTTACCCAGGGCTGATACTTCTTTTAGTCTCCTGGCCAATATGCCATCGAGACTATCGGTTATCATAGCTACAGCCATTAATGATAGGGTAAATATCTTGTAGGAATCAGTTTTTTTTGTTAAACCAAATACAATAAAAGGCAGGAGCACGATTCGTGAAAGGGAGAGGATATTGGATATATAGAAGAATTCATTTTTCTTAATAGATACTCTCAGTCTTTCAGATGGCATATATTCTTTTCCTTTAATATATTTTTTGGGTTTTATTTTAAGTGATTTTCAATAATGAATTTTCAGTTTTCAGTCGCGTTAAAAATCCCCCTCGTTCCCTTATAAAGGGAGAATAACGGGCTTTGCCCGTTAGGAGAAAGTTGAAAAGATTTATTGAAAACTACTTAGTAATTAATCCAATTACCGCATTTGAAATGCTCAAATAGTTTACCATAATTTATATGTTTAAGTCAATTGACAGTTTTTCGCCTTTTGATTATTTCCAACACGATGAAAATAGATGGGATTAAAAGCCAGCCTGAAAGCATGAGTATTTTACGAATTTTTGGCATAACATCCCATATTCCTTTTTTAGTTGCTTGAATATAGTGTTTCCATTTGGCCATATCCGGGAGCTTGATACGATATTTTCCGTCTTTTTTGCTGAAAATCTGGACATCCCTGTTTTCTATCCTGCTAACTTTTTTGCCGGGATAATCTACCCAGTAATGGGTGAGAGAAGCTTTGAATTCGTATTGTATATTTTTAGCATCCAGTAAGCTTGCCAGAACAACTGCCCGATCTTCACAGTCGCCGCTTCTCTTTTCCACTGCCTGCCGGGCTGTGGATACATAATCGGGTACACCATAATTTTCCCAATCATATTTATACTTAATGGTTTTCAGGACAAACCTGTGAATTTCTGAGGGGTTATCAGGTATTTCTGTTTGAATGATTTTTATGATTGATGGATCAATCGGTGGTCTAAAATACCTATATATATTTCTTACAAAGACGTAGGGATTAGGAAAGCAAATTATAAAAGTCCAAACCAGGAGACTAAGTAATATTAACAGGATTATTTTCCCCAAGTATTTTCTTTCGGGCAATTAATGACTCCTGTATTTATCTGTCAACGGTGGTCTTGAGCATTTTGGGATAATTAGACGTTATTCCATCTATACCTATATCAATTAATCTTTTGATTTCCTCCTCATCATCTACAGTCCAGGCCCATACGCCTATACCCCTTTTATGAGCTTCTTTAATCAGCTTCGGGGAGATAATTTTGTAGGCCAGGTTTAGAGTACCTGCGCCAAGTTCAACAGCCTGCTGGATGAGTTTGAGTATCGGCGCAGTTCTTCTTATAGCTATTGAACCACCTATTAAAAGCGCTCTGGGTATTGATGGGTTAATCCTGAAAGCATCTGCTATAGCATTTGGATGGAAGGATATAATTATACATTCATCAACTGCTCCTGTCTCTTCAATAACTTTTATTACTTCCTGGGTTATACCTTCTGCTTTGATTTCTATTATGTTGACAGCTTTACCCTTTGTTAGTTCCAGCATTTCGTTTAGAGTTGGAACTCTCTGGCCTCTGAAACTGGTATGAAGCCATGATCCTGCATCGGCTTTTTTTATATCATCCAAGGTAAGGGCTTTTATATCGCCCTTCATATCCGTAGTGCGGTTCAGTGTTGCATCGTGAATAGTAATAATATGGGCATCGGCAGTGCGGTGAACGTCGCATTCTATGCCGTCAACACCAATGTCTATAGCTTCCTGAAAGGCTGCCAGGGTGTTTTCCGGAGAATGGTCTTTGCCAGACGCCCCACGATGGGCTATAGATATTACGTGAGACATTGATGTCTTCCTTTCTGACTTTGTTTTCTTTAATATTTTGGTTCTTCCGGATTCAATGTGGTAAAGATAAAAAACCTTTTATGCTGTCATTCCTGCGAAAGCAGGAATGACAAACTGAGAGAATTTTCAATTATTACTACACTGAACCCGGAAGAACCAATATTTTTAGCATATCAGGTTCTTATTATAACAAATATTGGTGATATTTGGAAGAGAATAAGCTTGATACCAAGCATAATTTTACATCCCTATGTTATTGCGAAGAACGGAGTAACAAATAAAGTTTTTAGTCTGTATCAGAAGTTTTGGCTCATCCAGTTTGAGTGTGGAAGTATAAAAAACATTGTCCAATTAAGAAAAAACATCCTCCATTTGTC
>WJIO01000393.1 GCA_014730235.1 Candidatus Poribacteria bacterium | reverse complement strand
GTCTTTGCATCCGAAATAATTATCCTGGCTTCGGTAACAGGTGTTGATTCTGCAAGTATTAATTGACCCATAATAGATTCAGAATCAAATGCCTCTTGCAAAGCATCTTGGTCCAATAAAAATGTTTCACCATTAAGTTTTACAGGCAAAATCTTTTCTATATGTTCTCCCATAAGGTTTCTGGAATTTATCCCTCCGGATATTATGAGATTTCCACCTGCCGAAACCCAGTCTATCAAAGCCTGTTGTTGGTTTAGGGAAACTTCTTGTAATAAAACATCGCCTATAATTACCACATCAACAGAATCATATCCCTTCCAAATTCCCGGCAGAATTTCAGAAATTCTATCATTTATGAAAGCAGAATAAACGATATGTATATCAGGATTTTCCTGGTTACTTGTGTCCGTTTTTGTTAAAAAATCAAGATTATCCGGGTCATTTCCCAAAACCAGTATCAGAATATCATCCTCAGGAATCACCTTTAAAGCTGCTTCACGGCTTATTATTTCCTCTTTATCTTTGTTATTTAAATAAACCTTTAAGTTATGTCTGAATCCCTCAGGTTTTAGATAAATATCCTCTATTTCTATATCATAACTGGGAATAACTAATGGCAAAGTAAAATTTTTTCGGGCATTTACAGAGCTTTCCCTTGTATTAACCATTAATTCACCGTCAATTTTTGAACCTGAATTCGTCAGGATATTTCGCAGAAAAATCCAGTGACCGGGCTTATGATAATTTCCAAATCCAGCCTGCATTTCCATATCAACATTTGAAAAGGTTGGAAATGGAATAATAGTCAAAATGATAATTATATATAATATTCTGTCGGTCTTCATCCTAATTTTCAGTATAGTTTTTAGAACTACCTTCACCAAGCCATTTAATCAAGGCTTTTTTGCTGAAACGCCATTCCCCATTTATGTTTCTGCCCGGTATATCATCATCCTCCAATAACTTACTCATATCATCTTCGGATATCCTGAGCAATTGGCTTGCTTCTTCTATATTCAATACTTCATAATTCGGCGATAATTCGGTGGAAACTTTTTCATTTTTAATATTGTCAGTTTCTTCAGATGACAGATTTACATCCACATCTTTAAATGTTGACGTTTCCATCATTTCCTTTGATTCACTCAATACAGCTCTGGCTGCAGCTCGACTGTCCTCAATATTTATTCCATATTTTTCCAGAACCTTGGCTGCAACACCTTCGCGCTCCCGAATTAAACCTATCAACAGATGTTCTGTACCTGTGCATTCCTGACCCAGTTTCCGACTTTCTTCAGAAGCCATTTCCAAAGCACTGTTTGCCCTTGAGGTAAACTGCATTTTTCCTATTATAGATCCCCGACTCCTGTTATCCATCATTTTTTCTAATTCTAATTTCATGCTTTCCAGGTTAATTCCATTATTTTCAAGAAAAGCAATAGCTGTTCCTCGTCCTTCTCTAATCAAAGCCAGAAGCAAATGTCCTGTACTTATATGATCGTGATTCAGCCTCGCTGCTTCCTGACCGGAAAAGCGAATTATCGCCTGCATTCGCTCACTATAAATCATTTGGTATACCTCTATCAATTTCCTTTTAGTATTTTATAGTACACAAAATATTAGTATTATAACTTAACCTCAAAATTGTTAATTTGTAAAGAAAAAAGTGAAAAATTCAAGACAAAGCTGCCAGATCTGCTATATAGTTTGGCTTTTCTGTATTTAGTGTGCTTATAATTGAAAATCCTCTCAGCTTGTCATTCCTGCTAAATCAGGAATGACAGCATAAAGAAGTTTCTTATCTTTAACACACTAAACCCGGAAGAGCCGTAAAATTCAAGATTCATTGTCTGGAGTCCAGAGTCCAATGTCTTGAGTCTATAAAAGGTTCAACAGCAGCTTGGCCCTCCCGAATAGGTTTTAATGATTTTTGGAAAATGGGACAAGAATAACCAGAACAGTTTAATCAGAAATGTCCGATTTATGCCATGCTTCGTACCAGGTTTGCAACTTTTCATCAAGATCAGGGCTTCCCTCTCGCAGATGCAAAACTCCCTCACGTTTAGCTATCTCTTCAAAACGCTGGATTATATCCCCATATCTCTCACCGGTGAATTCAGGACCACGCACTAATCTTACATACATTATGGGAAGTCGGGCAAGTTCCACCCGTCGCAAAATCGCATCATCCTCAGCCACATTCTCGGCCCGATCAAATATTTCATCGGAGCGGTCCAAAAACCTTTTCGAAAGAAACGGATGATCCATCCTGTATCTTATACCACCTTCGGGACTGGATAGTTGTTCTTTATGCTCCTGACCTGTCTTCTGAAGCAGATCGTTATATTCAGCTATGGCCTGGGCAGCATTACCGTAATGACCCCAGATAAAGTCCTGCATAAGCTGAGAAATATTCCGTGAAGGATCCCACGTCAGCTTTGCAATAACCCAAGACCTCATCCAATCACGTTCAGCACCAGGAGATTGATACGCCCCCTGGGTCATAATCCCCTCTGCGTTATTTTCCACAAAGAATCGGATATTTTTTGCAATAACATGCATATTTGGCATAGGAGCCAGATAATGGCTGAAATTTACCACATAATCCCAGATGTGAATCCGATCATGAATCGCAGACCAGGCCTTCAGCAGTTTACCAAATTGGCACTGCTCAGCAGGTGTAAACGGATGCACCCAGGAACCTACACTATCATTACAAAGACGGATAGCGATATTTTTGCCTGGACGCATGGTCTTTGGTGGTTTGACAGTTTCAAGATATGCCAGGGTGGATATAACTAAATCTGGATATTCATCTTCAATAGCTTCACCGACCTTATTGACCAGATAAAGCAAACTGGCCATTTCTGAACCTTCTGCTTCGTCCAGGCCGCGGCAGTTTTCACATTGACAAGTCCTTCCACCATCAGTTTTAGAGACGCTTATAATCTCTGTATGAGGATTATTCTTCAGGAATTCGCGAACGGATTCAATTACCAGTTGAATAACATCCGGATTGGTTGTGCAAAGCTGATGGGTAATCCGCTTACCCTTTTCATCCAGCATGAAATATTCAGGATGATCTGCAAAATACTTTTCAGGCGGCAAAAGACGATGGAAAGTGTGGACAAACAATCCATCATAGTCCATGTGTCCACCCCATTCTTCGGGAACTTTGGCAGAAGGTGCATTGGTTCGATTATGCAATGACCATGTTCCGTTGAAGGCTACTTTATAATATGGATCTCGCAGTCTCAAACGGGGGACATAAGTTCGTGATACAGGACTGAAAACCAGACTTTGCATTTCTGGGATACGGGTATGTTCGTCGGTATACCAGCGACAACCCAAATCTTCTTCAAGAAGGGCATAAACAGCATTAATAATGCCACCAGTACGTCCTCCCCAAAGAAAGAGTTGATGTTTCCTCACGGTTATACCATATCCCTCATCCTTCAGCTCTATTTTAGACTTCTTAATATCCGCATTCATAAATTGACTGGTGCAACCAATGCTTATGATCTTTTCATCATCCTTGGTCTGTGAATCATGAATAATGGGAAATGTAGCGCCTGTTATTTCCTGAAGCCAGTGGGCAAGATCCGCCGCGGCCTTCTTTTCCTGAGTTGTTGATTCATCAGGAATTACAATTAAATAGTCTGTTTCCTCTGATACGGATAGAGTGATCTCCGGGCCAGCTTGGCCCCTTGGCTTTAAAGAATTATGCCAATGATTCCACGGCTTAAAATTGGATTCTGATACTTCAGCCACACCCATAATAAGATAAATCCCAACAGCTAGAACAGTCAATGTCCATGATAAGTTATCCATAATGATCCTTCCTTCAATTAATCTCTTATCGAAATTTTCTGGATCTTCAGCATTAAGTGTAGTAATAATGAGAAACTTCATATGCTGTCATTCCTGCTTTTGCAGGAATGACATGCTTAGAAAATTTTCAAATTATCTCCATATTTCCTAAAGTAAGTACCATTCGGCATTCCACCACCCGGTTGATGAATGCTCTTTTTTTGAGATTGGGATATATCTATTGAAGCTTTTTGAAGTCCAGGCGATTAAGGAATTCATTTTGCGGCACTTCAGAATGCATGGATGTCTCATCATCTATGTAAATCTTAGATATTCCATATCCATTCCAATCACCGCATACCAGTGTTTCACCGGAAATAATTCCTGTGCTTATGGTCTCTCCATCCCTGATAAATTTCACTGAACTACCTGTTTGCTCTATTGTAATCTGGTAGGTGCGAACTACGGAATTATCAAAGCCTATATCCGATACCTCCCAAACTCCCTGGAGATCATAAGCAGTATCCCCTTTCACTTCATTCAGGGTAATATTAATATTATCGACATAATAAGTCCGGGAAGTCTCCCATGTCCCCCAAACACCTATAATCACATAAACTTCGCCGTCATAGTCAGATTTAATGGTAAAGTCATAGCTCTTATTCAACCACACATAACCGGATTCTGGCTCAGCATCATTACCTGTATCATCCTGATAAACGAGGCTTTCTCTTGACTCAGGTCTCTCTGGTAAGACACCGGTAATAATTCTGAAGAGATTGAAATCTCCCCAGTCACTACTGGCAAAATCATATTCTACTTTTACCTCATAAAAACTGTGAGGTTTGACATAAAATGCCCTCTCTATCCAGATTTTTCCCGCGTCGTTTACATTATCCAGATAAAATTTAGCGGAAGTATTTCCATCAGCCGCCATATCTTTAGAAAGTTCAACAGACCATTCCACAGGAGGATCGTCCAGATCGACACCGCTTGATGTCCAACCTTCCATGTCATCTTCGAAAGAAAAAATATATTTCTGCAACGATGGATAGCCAGGTACTATTGGGTTAATAAATTTACAGCCGCATATTAAAGAAACGATCAGAGCGAATGTCAAATATGGTATAGAATATTTACTGATAAAATTTAGCATCTTAATCTCTCCTTCATCAACATAAATGTTATTTTTAAGGTATTTAATTAAAAGTTTGTTAAATAAAGTCAAACTTGCGGAAAACCTATCCGGTTTGCATAATATCATTTTCCAAAAATCATCGTGCATTAGATCCTGTTTGGGGGATGAAGTTCCTGCTGGGCATTTAAAGTAATGCACAATGTTTTGGAAAATAGTATGACCTATTATAAAACTTTCATATCCAATACTCAAGTAAAAATTATGTCTTGCCAGTTTTGCCAAACTGTGTTGCTTCAGGTAAGATTTTTGAGGGATTTTCAGGAGATATTGATGCTTCTGGGGGGATAGGAAGCAGGACTTTCAGGGCTCTGGATTCCCTGAAAGATATTCAGGCTATCTAACAATTGCATTACAACAATGCAAAGTTAAGGAGATTTGATTCGAATCAAGTTCTGGCATTAATAAGGTATTTATTGGTTATAGGTAAACGCCGGTCACGACCAAAAGCCTTGGGGGTAATCTTTACCCCCGGCGGGGCCTGGCGACGTTTATATTCATTACGATCAACCAGCTTTGTTATTTCGTTGACTATCTGGGGGTCAAAGCCCATTTCTATTATTTCAGCAGGAGATTTATCTTCCTCCACATAGGCCTGAAGGATGGGATCCAGGACAGCGTATGGGGGTAGGGAATCTTCGTCCTTTTGATCTGGTTTCAATTCCGCCGATGGTGGGCGTTCTATAACACTTTCAGGTATTATTATATTTTTGGAATTCACATATTCCGATAACTCATAGACCAGCATCTTTGGAACGTCCTTGATAACAGCAAAGCCGCCAGCCATATCGCCGTAGAGGGTGCAGTAACCTACTGCCATTTCGCTTTTGTTTCCGGTTGTCAGGACAAGCCATCCGAACCTGTTGGATAAGGCCATAAGTATATTACCCCGGATCCGGGCTTGCAGGTTTTCATTTTCCAGGCCCTGTTTACCTTCCTTAAAAGGTTCTTCAAGGGCTTTCAGGTATTCTGCAAATATGGATTGAAGCGGTACTGTAATCAATCGTAAACCCAGGTTTTCAGCCAGAATTTCAGCATCGGTATGGGTTTCATTGGACGTATATTGGGATGGCATGGTTACGCCCATCACATGATCCTTACCAAGGGCATCCACAGCCACAGCAGCAGTAAGGGAGGAATCTATGCCACCACTTAAACCTATGACTACATTGCTAAAGCCGTTTTTATGCACATAATCCCTGGTTCCCAGCACCAAGGCTTTATATGTCTCCTCCAGACGGTCTAGCTCTGAAGCGCATGGGGAACTTACTGATATTGTGTTGGATTCATCAACCCGAAAATCAGTTATAAGCAGGTCTTCCTCAAAACGTTTTGCACATCCCACCAATTTCCCTTCAGGACTAACAACTAGACTACCGCCGTCAAACACAAGCTCATCCTGAGCGCCTACCAGGTTATTGTAACATACATAAGCGCCTGTTCGCTCTGCAAAGCTGGCCACAATCTGTCTACGGACTGAAAGCTTATCGGCATGAAAAGGCGATGCGGAGATATTTAAAGCTATATTTACATTATTCATAGCCGCATAGCGTTCTGCCAATGAACCGGAAATCCATATATCCTCGCATATATTGATGGCTATACGAAAATCGTTCTTTTCAAAGACAAAGCACCTGGTGTCAGCAAAAAAATATCTTTTCTCGTCAAAAACTCCGTAGTTAGGGAGTTCGTCTTTGTGATATATCCCTGTAAGTTTTCCATCATCAACAACAGCCGCGGCGTTAAAAACTTTACTATCATCTGTATCAGCAAAACCAATTACCGAAGTCACACCTTTAGATGCAGTTATTATGGATTTAAGGGCATTATCAGTATCCCGTAAAAATCCGGGTTTTAAAAGCAGGTCTTCGGGAGGATAACCACAAACAGCAAGCTCAGGAAAGGTTACAATATCTGCACCTGCTTCCTGAGCCTGTTTGATATAGTTTATAATCTTTTTCTTATTACCTTCCAGGTCACCAACTGTTGGATTTATCTGGGCCTGGGCTATTCTTAAGTTCATTTAATTCTGTATTTGCCAGTTAAATGTAGAATAATCTAACATTTCCAAATTAATAAGCATATAACTTACCGTAAGGACGAAGAGATAAGGGAACAAGTTTCACAAAATCCCGGTTGAGTATCTGCTTATGATTATAGCCGAAGTGTTCCGCATATTTATAGGCATATTCTTCCATTAAAGCCCAGTCATCATCTTTCATCTCGACTTTTCCCAGTTCCTTGCCCAACTGATGCTCTTCGACTTTACCCCGGATGTATATTGTTCCACCGTGCATACCTGTACCGATGAAGTCAGCCCTGTGCCGCTGTTCTTCAGACATATAAAGCCCAAAAACTATTAAAGTCCCCCCGGCCATATACTCACCAAGGAAGTCCTGGGCCGTTCCGCCAATAACAAGGGTAGGTTTCTTGCCCTGATATTCTTTCATGTGGATACCCACCCGGTAGCCTACATCATCCTTGACGAAAATTTCCCCACCTCGTGCAGCAAATCCGGTTATATCACCGGCACTACCATGAACAACAATTTCCCCGCTGTTCATGGTATTGCCGCATCCATCCTGGGCGTTGCCAAAGACTTCGATAGTAGGCCCATCCATAAAAGCACCCAGATCGTTTCCGGGTGTTCCATATATTTCGATCTTCACGTTCTGACGGAGATTTGTACCGATATAACGCTGACCATATACGTTATGTATGGAAATTATCTCAGGCTTATGTTCTTTCAATACATCACGCAAGAGAAAATTCAAATCTTTGTAGAACAGACGGTCGGCATCAAATCTTATGCGTCCATTTTCAAACTTCACTCGATTCATATCATTTTCGGGTCTACTGGTATTAATAAGTGTTATGCGTCCCATTTTTAGTCTCCTGCACCTCTTACCCCCAGAACGTCCAATTCCCACTGGTCTAATCCTATGGCTCGAAGGTGAAGTCTGTTACCTCGAAGGCTTTCCAGGGCATTTATACCCATACCTCCGAGCATTTCCTTTATTTCAAGACTCCATCCCCTTATCAGATTCACCAGCCTTCTTTTTGCTATCTCAGGATTCAGACGTTTAGAAAGATATGGGTCTTGTGTGCAAATTCCCCAGTTGCAAATTCCGGTATAGCACTTCTGGCATAGAGTGCAGCCCATTGCTACCAGGGCAGCCGTACCCACGTATACCGCATCAGCGCCCAGGGCGATTGCTTTAGTAATGTCACCACTGTTTCTAAAACCACCAGCAACCAGTATTGATGCCTGATTTCTGATACCTTCGTTTCTCAACCTTTGATCAACGGCTGCCAGAGCCAACTCAATTGGAATACCCACGTTATCCCTTATGATCTTGGGAGCAGCGCCAGTTCCACCCCGCAAACCGTCCAGAGCTATTATATCCGCCCCTGCCCTTACCATACCCGAAGCGATGGCCGGAGCGTTGTGAACAGCAGAAATTTTAACGCTGATGGGCTTTTCGTAATGGGTAGCTTCCTTCAACGCATATATAAGCATGGAAAGGTCTTCGATGGAATATATGTCATGCTGTGGAGCCGGTGATATAGCGTCTGTACCTTCCGGGATCATACGGGTACGGGATACATCCGCGCTGACCTTTTCACCCGGTAAATGTCCACCAATACCGGGTTTTGCCCCCTGACCGATCTTAATCTCCACGATGGATGCCGAGTTCAGATAATCCAGGTCAACGCCAAACCTTCCCGATGCGCATTGAGCGATAACCCTTGTCTTTCCCGGTCTTAGTTCATGGGGCCAGCCGCCTTCACCGGTATTGCAAAGCGTTCCACCTTCATCCGCTGCTTCCAGCAGGGCCTTCCAGGCCTGATAGCTGATAGCGCCATAAGACAAAGCGGAAAAGATTATAGGAGTCTCGATCATCACCTGGGCCGGCATATCAACCTTAACCTGGTTGTTATCGAATTCCACCTTATCAGGCTTGCGCCCCAGATATGTCCGCAGTTCCATAGGCTCACGCAGGGGATCGATTGATGGATTTGTAACCTGTGATGCGTTCAGCACCAGGTGATCCCAGTATATCCTGTATGGTTTGTCGTTACCAGAGCCTGTTAATATAACGCCGCCGGTTTCGGCTTGTTTGTTAAGGTCTCGAATATGTTCCTTGCTCCAGTTAGCATTAGGACGATATTCATAATCATGGGGTTTTATGGTTAGCGCATTGGTCGGGCACATTACCGCGCACCGCTGGCATCCCACACATTTATTTTCATCGGCGTATAACATGTCTTCTTCTGCATCATAGCTGTGAACATCAAATCCACACTGCCGGACACAGACTTCGCACCTTATACACCGTTCATCGTCACGTATTATTTTAAATTCAGGCAGAAGATGTGTTAGCATTTTTATCCATCCCTACTACAACGGGTTTATCCTGATATATAACTTCGTTAGTTTCCAATCTACCAATAATAGGCTCTCCACCTTTGGGAATCCATGAATATTCCAGGTCTCGACATACCAGCCTCATAGGAGCTTCCTCTGAAGATAGATAGAGCATGTCTTTATGTAATCCAGCAACCAGGGGTCTTAACCTGATCCTGTCACCCAGGCCGATCATTTCACCCTGGTGGGCTATAATAACAGTGAATGGGCCGTTAAGAAGCAGACCGGCATATACCTGTCGCAAAGCCGTATATACCTCTTTCTCATCCTCCGGCATACGGTCAATTTCACTCCACAAAGGAGCAGCCAGAACCTTCGCCATAAGCTCTATGGGTAAATGATGCTGACGTATAAGCAAGTCTACTGCATAAGCCATAACTTCCGTATCCGTAAACATGGTGCAGAAATATCCATACATCTCAAGGAAGTTTTTATTTGTTCCATAAGATGAGATTTCGCCGTTATGCACTACTGTCCAGTCCAGAATACTGAAAGGGTGAGCACCACCCCACCAGGCCTGGGTATTTGTGGGGAATCTTGCATGGGCTGTCCATAAATATCCCTGGTAGTCCTCCAGGCAAAAGTAATGACCTATATTCTCTGGAAAACCAACTCCTTTAAATACCCCCATGTTTTTCCCGCTGGAAAAGACAAAGGTATCATGTATTTTGGTATTTATAAACATTACTTTTTCTACAACATAGTCATCCTGGTCTTCTTCTTTTATTGATCCCAGCGTGTTGACAAAATATCTCCATACAAGGGGAGGATTAACTACGCCAGTGGCTGAATCTCTATGAGGCACTTCCTCGTTAAAGACGATCTCAAAGGATTCCTTCAGGAAAGCTTCCGTCTCTTCACGACCCCGGCCGTTTTCATACATTATGTGAAGGGCATATTGGTCTGGGCGATCAGGATATATACCGTAAGCGGCAAGCCCCCCGCCCAAGCCATTACCTCTGATATTCATATTGGCTATTGCCGTCATGGCATCTTCGCCGCTGAAGGTATTTCCTTTAAGACTCATCATGCCAAAGAGACCACAGCTATCTATTACTTTTCCGTCATTATACGGATTTTGCTTTCTACTCAGATTTTCCATTTTGTCAATTCTCCATTAAACAGCCGCAGTATTGATCTCTTCCCGCAGTTTTATTGGAAGATGAACAGCACCAAAGTCTATACGCAGCAGGTCATCCTTGAAAGAACTTACATCCACTTTATCCCGCATTAAACCAAGTATAACACCAGCCCGATCTACTTCGTTGACAAAGATCATACCCATGATGCGGTTGTCCTGAATCAAGAATTTCTTGTATGTCATGTTCTCTGGCTCTATCTTGGTCAGCACTTCCATTTCCTGACCTTCCGGCGGGTTGATATAACCAGCGGATATAACCGGAAAACCGAAGAAATCCACCGCGTTCATACCTGTACCCCATACATATTCTTTAGCATTACCGGCCATGTTGTGACCCGCTATATTTCCACCTACATAAGCCGTAGGCCAAAGGGGAGTAAGTCGGAAATTATCGGATAAAAAGTCATATACTTCGGCGCAGTCTCCACATGCGTAGACATTGGGTATATTGGTCTCCATGTGCTTATTAACCACAATTCCGCGATTCAGCTTTACCGGGGAATCTTTCACCAGGTCAATTCTTGGTCGTACACCAATAGCTATAATAACCAGTCCGCAGTCAATCTTTACACCAGTATCCATTATAACACCGTTAGCCATACCTCCATTCCCTACCACTTCATTAAATGTATGGCCTGTAATAACTTCAACGCCCTCTGATTCCACAACGTCCTGGATTATGGCCGACGCCTGTTCATCCAGCACAGGACTCAATACCCTGTCAGCCAGTTCCACGACCTTGACATTTATGCCGCGCATGGTTAAAGCCTCAGCGGCTTTAAGTCCAATAAGACCGCCACCCAGCACTATCGCCGTTTCGATTTTCTTCCGGGACAGGCGTTCCCTGATCTTTAGTGAATCATCCAGGGTTATAAAGCTGAAATGCTCATATTTATCCAGACCTTTGATAGGCGGAACAAAAGGGGTTCCACCAGTTGCCAGGAGAAGTTTTTCATATTCTATCTCCTCTGCATCATCCAGCGTTACAATACTTCTATCAAAATCAACTTTAACGGCTTTTTTGCCCAGTATTGCGTCTATTTTCTTCTTATCATAAAAATCAAAAGGTCTGTAAAATATTTTATCGTAATCAATCTCATCGCCCAGGTAATAGGAGATAAGGGGTCTTCCGTAAACATGATGTTCTTCATCGGATATAATGGCCATAGAGCCTTCTTTATCTGTTTTTCGGATTGCCTCGGCTGCTCCTATTCCCCCGGCTGAATTGCCTATAATCAAATATTTATAATGCCTCATTATTCGGTTTCCTCTTCCTGGTCATCCTCTACAAGAATCAGGGCTTCGTTAGGACAATGGGCAACACATGCGGGAACTTCCAATTCAGTACACATATCGCACTTGGCTGCTACCCGTTCTCCTCGCTCATCCCTGAGTATTGCGCCGCGATGGCAGGCCATTATGCAAGTCCAGCACCCCACGCATTTCTCCGGATCGTGCTGAACCGTGCCGGTTTCCTCGTCGTAATACATAGCCCCGGATATGCACGAATAAACGCAATAAGGTTCCTCGCAATTTCTGCACTGAAGGCCAAAAGACCTGGCACCTTCTTCTTCTACATGCACTCGTGGCACAGCCTGTTTATCTTCTTTCTTGAAAGCCTTTATTATATCTTTGGTATCAGAATGTTGAACCTGACACCAGATTTCACATAGACGACAGCCTATGCAAACTTCTTCTTTAGCGATCACTCTTCTCATAACCTTGACTACCTATTTATTATGCCATTAAGCAGTTTTAACAAATGCTTTAAGGTTTTTCATTATTACCACACTTAACCTGAAGAAACATATCATTTAATAAAATTGCTTAAGAGCCATGTGTCTGATTATACTAAAAACCCACCCAAAAATTTTTTTTCGGATAGGTTTCCATGAGTTTAATTTTTGTTATCAGTGTAATTTATATTTAAAAATGTCTAAAAAATATTAACTGTAGCTTAATACAGGAAGTAGGCAACCTATTACCTACGTGTTAGAATAATAACATAAAAACCACCTTTTGTCAAGGCGGAATTTAATTTTTTTTCTCCAACCTTTCCGATACTTCTGGCTCTTCCGGGTTCAGTATGGTAAAGGTAAGAAACTTCTTTATGCTGTCATTCCTGCGAAATTCTTATTCCTTTTTGCTCAAGCTTTTTCAAAAAGCTTGAAGCAGGAATCCAGTAGATCTACATAAAGACTGGATTTCTGCTTTCGAAGTAATGACAAGCTGAGAGAATTTTCAACTATAACTACACTAAAGTCGGAAAAATCAACCTTTATACTTTCCTTCCTGAGCAACTTCCAGCAATGCCAGCATATTTTCCACCGGCACATCATGCTGTATATTCTGGGATGGAGAAAGTATGTATCCGCCATTTTTGGACATCATATCCCTTATCCGCCTTGTTTCTTCTCTTACTTCCTCAGGTGTGCCATAGGGCAAAGTCTGCTGGGTGCTTATACCGCCCCAAAAGGTAAGTCTATCACCATAATTTTCTTTAAGCTTCTTTATGTCCATACATTCTGACTGTACTGGATTCAGCACATCAACACCGATTTCAATAAGGGTGGGTAAAATCACCTCTATATCGCCGCATGAATGTAGCCATACGTCTTTACCATAAGAATGAACAAGCTCATATTCCCGCTTTTCCCCGGGCATTATCATATCTTCCCAGACCTGGGGAGACATAAGCAACCCTCGCTGTGATCCCCAGTCGCTTCCCAGTAAAACCCCGTCAATCTCAGGACAAATCAGGAAGTTTTCCAGCATAACCATGTTTTTCTCGATGATCCTGTTAAGCAGATTTTTGGCAAACTCCTTTTCTCCACCCATATCCGCAAGGAAGTTTTCAATTCCTCTGGCAGCGTTGGCTTTCTCGAAATGAGAGCCATAAATCATAACCAGTATATACTTGTCTGTATTCTCCTTTGCGGATTTGATGGAATCAAAAAAATTTTCATAACTCCCCCGACCAATGATATTTGCCCTGGATTTTGGCGCTTCCATGCCCCTCCAGTCGCTTTCCAGTTGGTGCCATGTCCACCAGGGAGGGCCGATGCCGTATACATCGTTATCAATGAACTCACCCTGAGATTTGCCTTCTGCCTTTTCTTTTAAAACTTCCCAGGCATCGCCGCAAAATTGTAAAAAATAAGGTACTCTTTCTGTTTCTTTGTGTTCGATAGCTGCTTTTACAAGCTCTCTGCTTGTCATATTAATATTCCCTTCGTTATAAAGTATGTCCTGCACCGAAAAACGGCATTACAGGTTAAATACAAGACTGATTATACTGGCAATACTCCGGGAAATAAAATATTATCCAATACCCCTGAAAATCTTATATATCTTTGTAATAAAGTTAAAAGCCACCGGAGTCTTGAATTTTTTAATATCTCCATCGGCCAGCTTTTCCAGGAAGTCCTGGGGAGAATCAAAAGGTTCTATAACCACAAAACTTTTGCCTACCTCATATTTACTGTGGGCATCGCTTCCTACTCCCTTTATCAAGTTCCTTTCTTCAGCAAATTTCAAAGCCCTGGTATTGCTCCAGGAAAAAGTGTTCCTGCTGTTAAAAACTTCCACAATGTCTATTTCCTGCCATATCTCCTCAATAGCCTGTTCCTCCATTACCGAACCTCTCAGGCGATCAAAGGGATGCGGCAGATAAACCAATCCTCCCTGGGATTTTATTGCCTTTATGGTATCCATAGGGGATTGGTAGGGTGAAATCTTTTCCTTGAGAAAAAGTCCTATTATCTCCCCGGATGAAGTGTGTATTTCCTCCCCGACTATTATACGCGATGGCTCCTGCTCATGCAGCCTGATGGCGCAGTCAATTTCGTCATGGTCTGTTACCGCAATGCAGTCGAGACCCTTATAGTCGCAGGTTTCCAATAATTTGTCGACTTTTATAAGGGAATCTGGTGAACACGAGGTATGCACATGAAGGTCAATTTTAATCATAAAAATTTATCCCGGTCTGAATAATTGAGGTTCTTCCAGGTTTAGTGTGATAATAATTAAGATTTACTTACCAAACTTTCAATATTTCCTGATAGTATTTTTTCCCGGTATTTATGGTCTATATCCATTTGCATAAATTTCTCCAGTTCAACCTTTGTAAAGTTAAAGAAAGGCTGGCTGGTTCCCGATACATCCGAGCCGAATATAACCCTGTCTGCGCCTACATTGTCCAATATTCTGCTTATATCATCCGGACTGGCGGTGCTAGTGTCAAAGTAAATATTTGGGTTATCGAAGAAAATATCCATTTTATCGCAACCACCGTTTAAACCGCCCATATGTGGAATTATAATATTCAACTCTGGGTTGTCTTGAACAAAATTAACCGTCTCCTGGTATTCTTCTTCTATAAGAACCGGCAGATTAAGTTCCTTAATGGCTTTGAGCATCTCATCGCATCTGGGATCGTCATAATCATATCGGGGTTCATCCCAGTGTCTGTGCCATTTTATACCTACATAATCATTAAGGTTATCCGGTATTATGTAATCGTTCCAGACGAAATAAAATGGATATATTTCCATTTCAGATATCCTGGATAGTTCCAGAACATAATTATTGGCTCGGATTCTCCATTCCCTGGAATCCTCTATTCGATACATATCTTCGGGAAAGGCAAAAATAACAGCCCCATCAGCACCAGCTTCCCGCAGGTTTTGTTCTACATCTTTTATAGTAAAAGATTTGTGGATGTTGTCGCCACAATGTATATGATTATCTATAATTCTCATTGGTAACCTTTCAATTATACTGATTTTATTTCCTTAACTTTTTCCTTGAGCTTTGATTCCACCGATTGATTTATGTATAGTGTAGCAAGAGCACATCCATAACAGTATTTTTCCTGGGGTAACATTGCAGCAGAAGATATACCGGCTTTTATATTGTCAAATACCCCGCTATCCGGAAAACTCCCCAGCGGCAGCACATGGCGTATAGCATGGGAACCGCATCGGTATTGTTTTCCATCCGGTGTAAAGGCGGCTTGAGTCGGTGCAACGTAGCATTGATCCGATAGGGCCAGGCTTCCATATCTTCCTTTTGCTGCTTCTTTTACATAAGCGTCAATGCCACCCTTGTGTTTTACCCGCAGGAATGGGTTGGAAAAATAGCCGAAAAGTTCCCCGCGCTTGTCCGGTGGAACTCCCATTTTATCCTGGTATTCACTCCACATATTGCTGACAGTTTCCCATGTCTCTGTATAGAATTTTCTGAAATCCTCAGCCGAAGGCCTTATGTCTTCGTTTTCATCCCCGCCTACAGGCACTACATGGGTAAACAGATCATTGAAGAATGGATCGCTTTTATCGCCAGTTTGTTTGTGTTTGTCCAGGATAAACTGAAATAGTTCGGGGAAGTGTTCCATGTTCTTTTTAGTTAGGACACAGTTGGTATGAATAATCGGATAACCAACGCCCACCAAATCCCGGGCAATCTGAATGTTGTATATTCCCTGCATAACCCGATCAAATCGCTCTCCGCCGAACAAAAAGTTCTGGGTGTCTTTATCCGATGTATCCAGGGATATATGCAACCGTCCCAGGCCTGATTTTATAAAGCGAAGGGCAATTTCAGGTGTTATCATTGAAGCGTTGGTATTTACATTTAATCCCGCGCCCCGTTCTGTTGCATATTTTATGAGGCCGTTATCCCCCCACAAATCTTCTCCCAGCAGTAGAGGTTCTCCGCCGGTAAAATAAATATAAGGCCCTTCTTCCCTCACATCTTCAGTAACTTCCTTAATTATGTCCTTCCAGTCCTGGATGGTCAGTTTTGACTCAGTCCAGGGTTGGTTGCAATACAGGCATTTTGGTCTGAAGTTACATTCCGGGGTAAGATTAAGCCCCAGAAAAGATATAACCGGTTCACTGTCGTCCATATCTTCTGGCCATTTTGACAGTTCGGCGAATATCTCTTCATCATCCAGATTATGTTCTGAATAGAGTTTTTTAACTCTTTCTTCGTTAAATTTAAGCAGTTGTTGAATTACAGTATCAATAAAATTTCTTACTTTATTGGGTTTGAGTTTTTCGTTTTTTACCTCATCCACCAGACCCGATTTAATAACTCGCTGCCATTCCGATGATTCCAATAGCTGTTCTAATTCTTTTCTATGATTTTGGCTATATACATTCAAGTTAATCATATATAATCACCACCTGTCTAAAAAACATGGTTCTTCCGACCTGAACGTAGAAATGATTTTTGGAAAATGGTACAATTAGACAATATTTTTACATTTCCCCCTGAACCCTGAAGAACCAAAAACAGTAGATACTTCAGGATTTTTTGGGTATTTGTAGAATACCAGAATTATATAATAAGGTCAACCGTTTTTAGGTGTGTCATTATGACGCTATAATTTGAACATGCGTCATAATGACCTGATTTATTAATAAATATAAATATTCCACTATAAAAAACTGTTTTCTCTTCGTATTTTTTCCCAATGTTACAATTTCGTACAATCGATAAACAATATTTTGTCAGTTAGACCTGCAAAACTATGTATAATAAACATTCGCAAAGAAAAATTTATCAAAAAAAACACCAATACATAATTTTTTACCGACTGAAAATGCAAAATCAGATATATATTTAGACACAAATCATTTATATGGCATAACAATTGCAAAGTATTAAGGCATGTAGAAATATATAAATTAAATTATATACTAATAAAATCATATAAAAGCCTAAAAATACAATACATTGCGACTGATATTGAATAGAAGGTGATGTAAAAGTGAGATTTGATAAATTTACGTTAAAAGCTCAGGAAGCTGTTCAAGCTTCTCAGGAAATAGCAGAAAGCCATAACCATCAGGCCATTGAACCAGAGCATTTACTTGTGGCCCTGCTGGATCAGGAAGGAGGTATTGCTCCATCCATACTCCAGAAACTTGGCGCAAATCCCGGTTCTATAGCTCAACAGGTCAAAGCCGAAATCGAAGATCTGCCAAAGCAATATGGCGCAGCTACCCAGAGTTATATATCACCGACGCTAAAAAAAGTATTTGATACAGCATGGGATGAAGCCCAACGCTTGAAAGACGAATACGTAAGCACCGAACATCTTCTCCTGTCAATTTCCGAGACAAAAGATTCTGCGGCTGGCAGAATCTTACGGGAAGCCGGAGCGAATAAAGATAATTTATTCAAAGCTCTTTCGGATGTTAGGGGAACTAATAGGGTGACAGATCAAAATCCCGAGGACAAATACCAGGCCCTTAAGCGTTTTGGTCGGGATATTACTGAACAAGCCCGGAAGGGTAAACTTGATCCCGTTATTGGCCGGGATGATGAGATAAGACGTATAATGCAGGTGTTATCCCGAAGAACGAAGAACAACCCGGTTCTTATAGGTGAACCCGGTGTAGGTAAAACGGCTATAGTCGAAGGTCTGGCCCAACGTATAGCTTCCGGTGATGTTCCGGAAGGCTTGAAGAACAAAATCTTGCTGGCTTTGGACATCGGTGCAATGGTGGCCGGTTCAAAATACAGAGGTGAGTTTGAGGACAGGTTAAAAGCTGTCTTGAAAGAAGTTGAAGAATCCGAAGGTCAGATTATACTTTTCATAGATGAGCTTCATACTGTAGTAGGCGCAGGAGCGGCTGAAGGTTCAGTTG
>WJIO01000392.1 GCA_014730235.1 Candidatus Poribacteria bacterium | reverse complement strand
GTATATCATAGGCTTTAATAGATACTCCCACAGGATCAGCCCAGTATTCATCTTCTGTCGCTCCGGTAAGTTCTATTATATATTCAGGACAGGCCAGCCATCCGCCCAGTATAGGGGTATGATCTGGCTCTTCCAGGGCAAAGGCTGCTTCAAGCCTTTGGATTTTGGTCATTTCTGGTTTACTCAATCAATTCCTCCGTTTTCTATTCAATTTCCACTGGCAAATTACCATTTTTATGAGATTCGCTAATAGCCAGGTCAATCTGACGGTCAATTCTGCCGTTTACCGCTCCGTATTCTGGATCTACATCATCCCTAACTGCTTTCATTATGCTGGCAAGCTCAGAGGCAATGGTTATCATACCATCACTGAGTTTGTAGTTTTTAAATGGATTATCCCATATTACCTCAGGATCAGTGTCGGCCACAAATTTATCCAATACATCCATACCATTTGCGCTGCATGTATGACGCTTTATTTCTATTGGCTTTCTGGTTTTTCCATCTTCCAGAACAAACAATTGATCGCCTACAGCCATACCCTTTTCACCGTAAAAATCGGTGGAGTTTACACCTCTCAGGGGTGATCCGAAAGTCAGGCTGGTGAAATGGGAAAATCCCAGAGCACCGTTTTCAAAGAAGAATACAGCGTGTCTTGATCTTTCCATATCCGTAGTCGTGCCCCTGTATTCGTGAGGTTCAACATTAAACTCACCCTGAATCCCAATAACTCTTCTTATGGGAATATCAAAACCGATGTAGCTTCTGACAAGACTTACAGCATGGTAGTTGTGTGTCTTGCTGTTGTTATGCCCCCGCCAGATTTTACCGAAAACGCCGTTTAGTATTAACTCCCGCTTTATCCGCTCTGAGGGCATACGGTAGAGGTTTTCAGCCACTTCCAGCTTTGCCCCTTTTTTCTCCGCTAATTCTATAAGCATGTCCGCATCTTCCAGGGAGGAGGCCACAGGTGTCTCTGTTATAACGCTGATACCACGTTCCAGAGCCGCTTTGGCGACTATGTGAGTATTAGCTGGATTTACGATTATGGCCACAAAATCCGGTTTTTCAGTGTCCATCATCTTCTCCACATCTGTATACCACTTCACGTCATATTTATTGGCCTGCTCCTCACCTCTTGTCGCGCCTTTGTTGCACACTGCCACCAGTTGTAGCTGATCGTCAAGAGCATTTATTGTCGGCAGCCATGCCCCTGCTGCCCTTCGTCCTGCGCCTACTACTGCTACTTTTAGCTTGTCCATTGCTTTTCCTTTCATGAATCTTGATCCGTAATTAGTGATTTATTTTTCTCTAATGAATATTTCCTGTTTAGGTTACTTAGAAATGATTGCAACTATGGTGAGGTCATCTGTTAGGGATATACCAGAGGAAAAATTGCATACGGATTGGTATACATGATTGATCAAATCTTTGGCGTTTATGGTTTCCGGATTATTGTTTATATATTCATGGACTAAAGCGTTTAGTCTTTCTATGCCAAAAAGTTCACCTGCCTGGTTTCGGGCTTCGGTAACACCGTCGCTGTAAAGTATCATTATATCACCTTTTTTGAATGTTATACTTCCCTCAGAATATATAGTATTTTCCATCATACCCAGCATTAGACCACCTTTGTCGAGAAATTGACATTCTTTACTGTCTTTCCCGCAGAGAAATGGGTAGTTATGACCGGCGTTTGTATAGGTAAGTAACCCATTTTCTATGTCCAGAACACTGTAAAACATTGTGACGAATTTCTCTGATTCAGTGCTGTTAAACAGGGCCTGGTTTATCCGGGATACCGTGTCCTTTACTCCGAATTCATTTCCCGCATAGGCGTTTACCAATCCCTGGATGTTTGCCATTAAAATAGCTGCGCCTATGCCTTTTCCTGAAACATCAGCAATCACTATACCAAGATGTTTCTCGTTTATCATTATAAAATCGTAGTAATCTCCGCCTACCTGACTATTGGGTATAATGATAGCATCCAAATCATAACCCGGAACATCCGGCAGAGGATCAGGCAGTAATCGGGCCTGGATAAATCTTGCTGCTTCCAATTCCTGATTGATCTCCATCCGGAATCTGTCTTTTTCAATTATCCCAGCCACCTGAGCGGCTATAATTGAGAGAAAATCAATGTCTGTCTGCAACCATTTTTTGGGTTTGAAAGTACGAACATCAATGACCCCTACAAGCCTATCCTGGGCTATAAGGGGTACAGACAGTATAGACTTATAGCTTTTCCCCCGGCGGCTTGTTCTGGAAGTTTCAGAACCTGATATAGTCCTGGTATCCTGAGTTGCATCTTCCACAGACGCGGCGGTTCGGGTTTTGGCCACATCGCCGGTTATACCTTCTCCAAGTTTTATACTTTTCCCCAAAACTGATTGGGGTAATCCATCTGTTGATATTAAAACCAGTTCCTGCTGATCATGCCTAAGGATATAAACGGAACAGGCGTCCACATCCAGGATCGATTTTGTCTTGCCTGTTATAGTTTTTAGCATTTCCTCCCAGTTTAATTCAGACGCAGCCAGCTTACCTATTTCACTGATAGATGACAGTTTTATTGAGTAGCTGTCTTCCAGGTTTAAAGTCAAAAAAAGTCTGTTCATCCATTTAATCAGAAGGGAAAGGTTACCTGTAAACATGGTGAGGGTTGACATGACGCGCTTTTGCTCAATCTTCGGCATGTGTTTTATCTTCTTTGATTTTTCAGCTACATCTTTAATATCCAGTCTACAGGCAATGGATATTTCGGCGCATTTTTCCATGGTAATAGGAGATTCGGCCCGGGAGTGAGTTCCCCCCACAGCACCTATTACGTTACCGTCGAGTATAATGGGCAAAGCAAAGGCCATAAGTCCACAATAACACGGAGACATGGCCGGTTCTCCGGTGCGTCTGACTTCCTGGAAACGCCTGTTATGGGAATTTCGACATCTTCTCAGGCCTTCTTCTGTTCCCCTGATCAACTGGCAAAGCTCAAAATATCGTTCTTCAGCTTTTAGGAGAGATCTGCCGGAATCGCTCACTGCCCAGAGGACAGATACGTCGGATATATCCTCCAACTGCTTCTGCATCTGCTCCCAATCATTGCTGTTTATAAATTCTCGCAGGAATTCAACGGACATGGGAAATCATCACTTCCTGTTTTATGATCCGTAGTCTGTAATTGATGTTGTGAAAAGAGGCATAACCCGTTAAAATTAGCTGTCCAACCACAGCTTCTTTAATGTTTCATACATTAGTGGATCGTGTTTCATCAGTTCAGCTTTTACAAAGGGGTAAAAATCATTAGTGCTGAAATATGCTTCTGTCTGTTCGGCGAAATATTCCTGATCGTTATTCAGGGCATAGGCCTTGCCATAATCGCCGTCATAACGCAATACTGAATCGTATAATTTCGCTTCCACAGCGTGTTTATATGCTTCCTTTATATGGGGATTATCATAACACAGCACCTGATGATGATAGGCATGGGCTAATTCATGCAGAACCATCGCGAATTGGTGTTTTGTCCAGTTAAGGAAATTGTCAGGATTGCCTATCTCCACTGATTTAGCCTTTTCCGGGTTAAAATCATGATCTATCAGCCACTTTTCAGAGGGATGATAACATGCACATACGACCTGTTTACTCTCGGCTTCCAGCCATATTTTCGTATCATATAATTTCTGTATCGCCTCATCCGGAACAGTGCGATTGATCTCAAAGAGCTTTGCATCCATGAGCTTCAGGACATCCTTACCTGCATCAGTATCCAGCAGTTTTTTATTTACATAAATTTTCCAGCCCTCTACGTTTTGTATTTCATAATTTGACGTAAGTTCGTATTTAATCTCTTTTTCCAAATTCTAATATCTCCATTAACGAGGGACCATGGTTTAATTAAACAGTTGATTAAAAATCAGAATTTCCCTGTCTGGAATTCAGAGTCCAGCGTCTTATGTCTAATCCACTCTAATGCTTTTTCAAAGTCACAGCCATCCCAGCCCCCTGCATATGGAGGAATATTGTATCCAGATTGGGATCAGTTGTTATGGCCTTAATGTAATCAGGATCCGGCATGGGTGATCTCATGTTATGGGCCATAATTAACCCACCGGCACGAACCAGGGGAAGAAGCTTGTCCAGATAATCGGGATAACCGCTTTTGTCGGCATCCAGAAATACCATATCAATAGGCCCTTCCAGATTTTTCACATTTTCATGGGCATCACCCTCAACGATGGTGATTATATCCTCCACACCGGCTTTTTTGAAATTCTCCCTGGCCATTTTAATTCTATCTGGATCAATTTCAAAAGTCGTCAGCTTACCGCCGGTTTTAATCAGTGCCATGCTGATCCACAGGGCAGAATAACCGTTGGATGTACCGATTTCCACCACATGCTTGGCCTCTGTAGCTTCGGCAAACAGGCGCAGTAACCTTCCATCCTCTGGAGGAACGTTCTGCATTCTACCTCTGTATGCCGCCAATTCTTCAGTTACTTCCATTATACGTTTTTCAGCTTCGTCTTTCGGCAGGGGAGGCTTTTCCAGATTAACCTGACGGAATCTCTGGGCCATAATGTTAGCCGAAGCTAGAAGCAAAATCAATATCATGAACGAAAATATAAGCCTTCTTGTCATTTTTAATACTCTCCTGAGTTTTTTTATTTCATTAATTAATTTAGCTGGTCCTTCGGATCATCAATGAACCAATTGCCCCTAATATCGCAACTCCGCTGGCCAGCAGAAAGACATGGTAAAAAGAACCCACTGAATCAGCTATAGCGCCGGCAATACTGGGCCCCAGGGCTTGACCAATACCAAAGAATAACGTGGTAAAACCGAGTGCTGCCGGTGCGAACCTCGGCCCCAGAACATCACCGCAGGCGGCAGCCATGATAGCCGGTATGCTCCAGGCCGTAAGCCCAAAAAGCACAGCAGAAATAACAAATCCCGGCGTTGAAGACCATAATGAAAACAGGGAAAAGGCTGTGGCCTGTATAAGGTAAACTATGAACATAGCACCTCTGCGACCTATTCTGTCAGAAATCGCTCCCCATATTACACCACAGAACAGGCTGAACCATCCCATCAACATAAATAACTTTCCAGCTTCAGCCTGAGTATATCCACCTTCGGTTATGAGATGCTTTGCAAAAAAAGTCATGTATATTATATACGAAAACCCAAAGGCGGCATATACAAAACCCATATGCCATACAGTAAAAGAACGATATATATTTCCCCAGCTTAATTTGCTGATCCTGTCTGCGTCCTGTTTTACCTTATCGTCAATCCCCAGCGGCTCAAGACCAACATCACCAGGGCGATTGCGTAAGAAAGCAAAACTGCATAGGGCTAAAAGCAGCGTCACACCCCCAAAAATATACCAGCACAAACGCCAGCTATCCTCTCCATAGTGAGTTAATATCTGCGGCACAAGAGGGCCGATGAATATGATAGCTACAGAAGATCCAGCCACCACCACGCCAGCCGCTAACCCCCGTCTTTTAGGCGCAAACCAGGCAGAAATTAAACCCATAACAGGAACATTACTGGCTCCGCTACCGATGCCTGTAAGGGCCCGCCAGAAAGCGGCAGGTAAAAAACTTTTGGACAGGCCAGTAAAAACCATACCAACAGCAGCCAGGAAAAGTCCCATCGTAATGACAATCCTGGGGCCATAGCGGGATGCCAGCGCACCACCGATAACTGATAAGGCCAGGTAACCTATCAAGTTGGCAGTGGCCAGAACTCCGGCCTGAGTGTTGTCCATGCCCAGGGCTCTTTGCATAGCAGGTAAAACCAGAGTATAGCTAAACCGAGCCAGGCCCAAAGAACCAAAGACAACCAGTGTTCCTATTACCAGAATTCCCCATCCATAATGGATACGAGATTTAGAAGAATTCATAACTTTACTCCATTTATTTTTATCGTGGTTTTCTTTTATTCGCTTTTGAATATTATCAAACTGCTGGTTTGCTGTCAATGATATAACACCCGACTTTAAACATAAGTTCAGGCATGGGCTGTCTATGGTTCTTCCGGGTTTAGTGTGGTAAAGATAAGAAATTCCTTTATGCTGTCATTCCTGCATAAGCAAGAATGGCAAGTTGAGAGAATTTTTGAATTATTACCAAACCAAACCCGGAAAAACCATATTTATTTTGCTTTTGTTTGTGAGGCAGAAACCTCCACTAAGCCTTTAGGGTTGACTGACAATTGTGAGTATTGGTAAGATAGAGAATAAGACACGAATAAAACGGATGAGGGTATTGCCTCTAATTCTTGTAGTCTGCGGCTTTTATTCCTCACTTTAAATGGAGGTATGTATAATGTCATCTATATTAACAGGATGCGGAGAATCCATAATCACACCTGAACTTGGGGTTTCAATGGCGGGATATTTTGAGGATAGATTATCTACTGTCGTTCATGACGATTTATATGCAAAAGCCATGATTTTCAGCAATGGGATAGTTTCAGCAGGTATATTATGCTGTGATTTGATATGCTTGCCCCGGGAAGAGATATTAAAGATCAGGAAGATAGTATCGGAAAAGACGGATTTAAAAGGTGAAAACCTGATGATCTGCTGCACCCATACCCATACAGGCCCCAGAACCCGGATTTCAAAGGTCAGCGCAGGTGGAGAAGTAACGCTGAAATGGCTTAAAAAATTTCCGGATCTTGCGGCGGAGGCTGTTTTAAACGCCTTCAACAATATGGATTTTTGTGACATCAGCAGCGGGAAAGTGATGGAGGATCGCATCGCATTCAACCGCCGGTATCACATGAAAGACGGCACAGTGCAGACCAACCCCGGAAACCAGAATCCCAACATAGTTAAACCGGCAGGCCCAATTGATCCTGAAGTCGGGGTTATATCATTTACCCGGGAAGATGGGAGTATTAAGGCCCTCTATATAAGCTACACATGCCATCTGGATAACGTGGGGGGAACGGAAATATCGGCTGACTATCCGGGACATCTGGCTCGAAGGCTTGCGGAAAGGCTTGATGATAAACCTTTTGTGCTTTACACCAACGGCGCTTGCGGTGATATTAACCATATTGATGTGCGTAGTCCGTATCGGCGTAAAGGACACGAACATTCCCGCTGGATGGGCGAAACCCTGGCCGGAGATGCATGCAAAGCTTTGAATAATATGGAAGGACTTTCTGACGAAAATATAGGAGTTGCCAGCAAAATAATACAGCTTCCCATGCAGGATTACGCGGATAAGGATACAGGAAAAGTCGAGATTCAGGCCATCAGGGTCGGAGACATGGGTTTTGTGGGTGTTCCTGCTGAGTATTTTGTTGAGCTTCAACTGGACATAAAAGAGCGTTCACCTTTTAAATGGACATTCGTCTCAGAACTGGCCAACGGCTGGGTGGGATATATACCTACCAAAAAAGCCTTTGAGGAAAATATGAAGGACGTGCCATCTACAAGTATGAAAATCTTTGACCATAAGGGTTATGAGGTGCGTTCTGCTTTGTCCAGAGGCCTTTTGCCCGGTGTAGGAGAACTAATGGCTGATACCTGTGTGGAACTGCTGGAAATACTGAAATAGAATAGCATAATAAATTCTAACGAGAATATCCAAAGGTCAAAAATGGATCAACACACTCTTGATATACTGGAATTTCATAGAATAAGGGAAATACTGGAGATTTATGCCACATCCAGCTTGGGGAAATCCCTGGCCCTTTCTGTCATGCCAGAGACAAACATAGAAAAGATAACGGTCTGGCAGAAACAGGTTACAGAGCTAAAAAAACTGCTGCGGGATGGGCGTATGCCTTTGGGCGGGATACGGGATGTGAGATCATATCTGAATGAACTTGACGATCCGGTTGCTGTTTTGGGATGTGAAGCCTTGCTGGAAATACACAGCACCTTGCAGGCAGCCCGGAACATAAAGGGATACCTGCACGAACTGGATAATAGCTATCCCCATCTTTCAGAACTGGGTCGAAGGATCGGTTCTTTCAAGGATTTGGAGGATATAATATTTTCCAGCATTGATCAGAGCGGCAAGGTAAAGAACAACGCCACACCAAAGCTTAACAGCATACGAAAAGAAATTGAGATTATAAGGGCCAGGATCAAAAGCAAATTGCAATCCCTGGTAAGATCGCCAAGGATATCCAGATACCTGCAAAGCGGAACGATAACCATCCGCAAAGGACGACCTGTTATACCGGTTAAAGTCAGATTCAGGGACAACGTGTCGGGAATAGTGCGGGATCAGTCCGACAGCGGCGAAACTGTCTTTGTAGAACCATCATCTACCTCAGGTAAAAGCGATAAACTTCAACAGCTTATACAGGATGAAAAGCAGGAGATGTTCAGGATACTACAGGAAATTACCGAAAAACTGCGCAGTAAGAAGAAGCAGGTATGGGAAACTCTGGAAACCCTTTCATTTGTTGATCTTATCCATGCAAAAGCCAGCTTCAGTCGGGATTTTGAAATGAATGAACCGATTTTAAATACCCGGGGACGGATAAACATAAATAAAACCAGGCATCCATTATTAATGTACGAACGGGGTTGGGGTAAAAGACCTGTAGGTGAAACAAAGGAAATTAATGAAGATCCTGATTCTGTGGTGGCTATAAGCGTCAGGCTGGGGGATGATTTCGATGCCCTCATAATAACCGGCCCCAACACCGGTGGGAAAACTGTGACTTTAAAGACTATAGGATTACTAAGCCTTATGGCCCAGGCTGGATTACATATTCCAGCCGCTGAAGATTCAGAGATGGCTATATTCAGTGATGTCCTGGCTGATATAGGCGACGAACAGAGCCTTGAGCAAAACCTCAGCACTTTTTCATCCCACCTGGTTCAGATAGTCAGAATTCTGGAACAGGCAGCTGATCAGACCTTGATTTTGCTGGATGAACTTGGAACAGGTACAGATCCGCAGGAGGGAGCGGCGCTTGGAATAGCAATTATTGATTATCTTCACAAAAAAGGCTCCCGCACTGTTACAACAACACATTTAAACGACCTGAAAACCTACGCCCATTCTCACCCCAGGACGGAAAACGCGTCAGTGGAATTTGACATGCAGACCCTACAACCAACATATAGATTGATGATCGGCGCATTCGGCAGCAGCAATGCCCTTTCCATCGCTCAGAGGCTTGGAGTGCCAAAGGATGTAATATCCAGGGCATCGGAGCTTGTAACCGGCGAAGATGCCCGGGTTGAGAACCTTGTAAACTCCCTTCAGCAGATCAAAAGCCAGCTGGAGAAAGAAAGGGAAGAATTGGCAACGGTAAAAGACGAATCAATAAAACTTAAACAGCATTACGAAAACCTTCTGGAATCCATGGGAAAAAAGACGGGGAAATCTATAGATGACATCATAGACGAAGAAGAAAGGAATGAACCTGTTCCCGTTACGATGGATTCCATCCAGCGAGGGGATATGGTGAAGATTCTCAGTCTGGATATGGAAGGCGAGGTTGTTGGTATGCTCCGGGATAAAAATAAGGTTCTGGTGCTGGCAAATACCATGAAAGTGGAGATAAAACCGGAGGATCTGGAATTTGTGGATAATAGCACACCGATAAACACGGATTAAACGGATTTTTATAGACCTAAATGTTATTCTAAATTGCTGTGTCTTAGCATCATGTCATTCTGGGTTACATCCAGAGTTTTCATTATCATAATAACCAGAGTCTCCAGAAATATGTAGGCAGCATCCTCAAAAGGTGATCCCAGGGGTTGCACGCTTTCAATTATAACCGGTATGACTAAAACCGAATCTGCAAGATTACCTATTTCTGAGTCGTTTTGAGATGTGATGAGAAAAACCTCAGCACCGGCAGATTTGGCTTTATAGGCTATATGACGGCTTACATCCGTTCTGCCTGAACCTGAGATAACCACAAGCAGATCATTCTCATCAATAGCTGGAGTAGTTACGTCACCCACAACATGAACCGTCAATCCCACATGCGTCAACCGCATGGCAAATGCCCTGGCTACCAGTCCAGACCTACCCATTCCGGTCAGATATACTCTTTCGGAAGATGTGATAGATTTTACCAGATCAATACATCTGTCTTCTGAAACCTGATTCAGGGATGATTTGATTTCTTTTATTATACTGTTTGTGATTTTAGGAAAATTCATGGTTGTTTTAGATTAGATCCTTTATTCTGCTCAGAATAACAGCTTTGTATATATGTAATTCCTGCTTTCGCAGGAATTACATGCTTAGAAAATCTTCAAATCATTTAAGAAGAGCGGCGACCTTTGACATTTACACAAAGGTCGCCGTTCTGTTGTAAATACTATTCCATATCAGGTTTCCATACTTCCCATACTTTACCAACCAATTCCGGGCCTGGTGTCAGGGTAGTCTTACCCGGCTGCCAGCCTGAAGGGGTCATTTCACCGGTATTACGCACATGCTGGAAAGCTTTGACCTGTCGGATTAATTCCATTACGCTTCGACCAACTGGTGGTGTCAGGACTTCCATAGCCTGAATTATGCCATCGGGATCGATGAGGAAACGACCTCGAATGTCAACACCTGTTTCTTCGTCATAGACACCACAAACGCTACCAATTTTTCCGCCGCTATCTGACAGCATGGGATATGGCACTCCACCATCAACCATCTTGGATAATTCCTCTTCCTGCCAGATTTTGTGTACAAAATGGCTATTTGTGCTAATTGACAATACTTCCACACCCAGGGCTTTGATTTCATCATATTTGGCGGCAACTGCCGTCAATTCAGTAGGTCACACAAAGGTGAAATCACCCGGATAAAAACAAACAACAACCCATTTTCCTTTATAATCGGAGAGTTTGACGTTTTTAAACCCTCCATCCAAATAGGCATTGGCTTCAAAATCAGGCGCCGGTTTGCCAACTCGAGCAGTTATATTAATTCCCTCTTTTTAACCTCCTTTTGTGTTTAGGTAATAGCGGTTTATATGTTTTACCATCTTCTCCGATAAAAATTATCTGGACATTTCCAGACCAATTCTGGCCTGGGTATAATCAGGATTTATCTCCAATGCCTTTTCAAAGCATTTAAGGGCTTCTTCCCTCATACCCAATTCGTTAAGACATCGTCCAAGACCTGTAAGGGCTTCATAGTGATCAGGATCAAGAAGTAGGACCGATCTGAAAGTTCTTGCAGCTCTTTCCATTTCGTTATTTTCCAGTTGATTAATAGCCCTTCGGAAGGCATTTTCAACCTGAATCGAGTGTTTATCTGCGGTGTTTTGCTCTGCCGGTCGGTCTGGAATACTTCTTTTATCATCTTTTTGGGTAGAAACTCTGGCCTTGTCTGCGTCTTTTTCCATGCAGCATTTTTTGTATTTTTTCCCGCTTCCGCAAGGACACGGGTCGTTTCTTCCCACCTTCAATTGTAACACCCCCCAGGATGTAATTCACAGCCTTTACCTTAGAAATCTACAGCTTGCTTTATATCCTTCCAGCCGATTAGCTTTATATCCATTTCATCAATCAGGGTTTGTGTCTCCGGATCGGTGAACACCAGAAAATCAATATAACGGGCTTCATGACTGCTGGTTATGCCCTTCATTTCATTATCATCCATACCAAGATGGACGATTATCTGATTTACTCCGGGTTTCAGTTCCCTTAGCTTTTTATGATAAGCGGCTTTCTTTTCTTCGTAAGTTTTTCCGCCAACGCCTGTGACTAATATATCCAGAAGCGGATATCCCTGTTCCTGGACTGTTTTATAAAAAGCTATCAATTTTTCCTGACCAAGATGCTCTACATGGTGCATAATCTCCGGCGTTGGCTTGGGCAGCATGGGTGGAATACCGTATTCTTTGGCCAGACGTACATATATTTCCAGAAATTCCGGCCTGGCAAAGACTGTTCCCATGTGAGTGTCCAGATGCGTCGGTTTTATACCATATTCTAGCGCCCTTTCGATTTGGGCCCGGAGTTCCATCTCCACCTCTTCAGGTTTGGCATGCTTTCCCACATCTCCAGTAGTATGCCATAAAAAACCTTCTTCATCTATCAAACCGGGAACTTTATCTTTTGATGTTACGGGTCTCCAGCGGTAATATTTCCATTCGCTGGTAAGGGTGAGGTGAATTCCCAAATCTACATCCGCATTCTCACGGCAATATGCAGCAACTTCCGGGAACCATGGGCATGGAACCATTATGCTTCCACATGTAACAATACCGGTGTCCAGGGCCTTGGCTGTGGCTATATTAGCCGAATGACTCATACCTACATCATCAGCATGCACAATCAAAAGCTTATCATCAACCCCATAACCGAGTTTCTCCGCTAGATTATTACCTTCAAAAGAAATAGCAGATGACATAGCAAGGGTAATAACTACAGCGTATAACATGAATGTCTCCTTAACAGGTAAGTTATGTTAAATAAAACAATATATCTATAAACGCCAATCAAACCACTGAGTTCTGGATATAAGTTCGGACAAAAAGTTATGAATTTCACAAGTCCCAACTCATTATTTATGGAATTATAGTTTTATTTTCAACAATCTGGCCAAATCCGCAAAAGACAGAGTATTAATTACATCCTTACATTCCAGCCATCCCCTGCGAGCTGTGTAAATACCATAGATCATCAAGTCCAGATCTTTTGTGGAATGGGCATCGGTGTTTATGGCCAGTTTTACACCCTTTTCTCTGGCTTTAAAAACATGTTCATCCTTTAAGTCCAGCCTTTCAGGATAGGCATTTATTTCCAGTATAGTATTATTTTCCGCGGCTGCATCAATAACAGCATCAATATCCACCTTATAGGGTTCTCTTTTACCCAGCAGTCTGCCGGTTGGATGTGCGATAATATCCACATATTTATTTTCGATAGCTCTTATTATGCGTCGGGTCATTTTTGATTTACTGTCACTAAAGCCGCTGTGGATGCTGGCCACTACCACGTCAAGTTTTTCCAGTATTTCATCGGGATAATCCATACCTCCGGTTTTCAGTATATCCACTTCGCTTCCCATAAGTATCCTGATATCGGTGATCTCTTGACTAATCTCCCGCAGGCTTATCATTTTATTAAGTATACGCTCCACGTCAAGACCGTTGGCTATTCTGGATGATAGAGAATGATCGCATATAGCTATGTATTCATAATCTCTGTTTCTGGCAGTTTGGGCCATAGATTCTATGGTGTCATAGCCATCGCTCCAATTGCTGTGGACGTGCAGATCACCCTTTATGTCGTTCAAATTCACCAGTTGAGGTAGTTCCCCCATCATGGCAGCCTGTATTTCTCCCCTGCCCTCCCGCAATTCGGGAGGTATGAAGGACATGCCCAGGGTATTATAAATTTCGGACTCAGTTTTTCCATGAGTCCAGTCTGATTCTAAAGCTTTTTCTTCTATCAAAGGCTTTATAGATTCCACATGCTTTTCTGAACCTGTCAGAAACAGCATATCCCGGTCGAATTGGCCTGATTCAGTTACATTAATGGATACACCCGGATCTGTATGGGATATATAATCCTTTAAAGCTTCTGTATCATCACATTCGGCAAGCAAATTAACCTCTTTAACCGTTTCTGTCTTTCTCCTGAGATCACCGACTATGGATATTCTGGAAACCACATCCAGCTTTTCCAGTCTTGTCACCAATAATTCAATCTCAGGAAGAATATCACCTAACAGCTTATACTGCTTGTAGTTCAAAAGGGCTTCCAATCCCCTGCGTATGTTTTCCTCTGTTTTTTTACCCATGCCCCTTAGTTCCCTCAATTTATGATTATCCAGGGCTTCTTTAAGAGATTCAAGACTGTCTATATTCAATTCCTGGTAGAGCCTTGCAGCCGTTGATGCACCGATACCAGAGATGTCCATCAAATCTAGAACTCCGGGAGGTAAAGATGCCTTAAGCTCTTCGAAATAAGTGGATTTACCTGTTTCTATTATCTCACCGATCTTCTCGGCTGTTGATGTTCCGATACCGGTTATAGAAGTAAGTTTATGCCGCTCATATAGATATATAATATCATCTTCAAGGGAATCCAGTATCCGGGTAATGCGGCGATATGTCTGCACTTTCCGGGGGTTATCACCCCGGATTTGCATGAGGTTGGCCATGTTGTTAAATACTGTGACTATTTGGGCATTATTCATCTTTTACCTACCAGATCTACAACCAGCATCTCCACAACCAACTCAGGTGTAAGACTCCCGGATTTAAGCTGAATATCGGCTTCCAGAAGGCGTTTCATAGCTTTGATCAGTTCATCAACGGTAAAGTTACCTGCCTGACGTAATGTATTATGAAGGGGGTAGGGGTGCTGTTTGAGTAAGTTCAGGGTTTTGGATTCCGGCAGTTTTTCAATTATGTTTGAAGGTATATTTTTATATGCGTTTTTCTGGAATACATTATAACTCATACGGGCTACATTGGTTTTTATATAGCCATTTTCCATCAGCAGCTTGGCCTGGAGGAGAAACCTTATTTGACGGGTAAGCATGGCGTGAATGAGTATGGGGTGATCACCTTTTTCCAGAACACCTCTCAGACTGGCCAGGGCCAGGGGTAATGAGCGTTTGCCTATGGCATCGGTGAGGTCAAATATGCCGTCAAATTCTGTTCTGGATACCAGATCTTCCACATCGCTTTTTTCAATACGGCTTCGTTCCCCAACAAAAGTAACCAGCTTGTTTAACTCGTCAAACATCTGGCGCATATTATTGCCGGTCTTTTTTTGCAGTTCAGAAAAGGCATCCGGTGCTATGGTCTTTTTATTTTCCTTTAGCTTATCCACCACCATCTGGTACATAGGGTCTTTGTTTACATAGTATGATGAGCGGAACTTAGTAAAATTAATGACTTTGCCCACGGAATCTATGGTTTTGACGACTTTACTTCTGCTATTAAGTTGAGAGGTTACAGCGAGTATCATAACAGAAGTTGTCGGCGGACCTTCCTTCAGGTATTCAATAAATCTATCCACATCCCCTGAACCAGGAGAATGAAATACGACATTTAGTTTAGTTATCAATTTTTCCGCTCTTTCGTCCAGATATTCCAGATCTTCGTCAGACAGGGAGTTACCGTTTTCTTTTTTAAAAGCATCTATGGCCCTTTTAAGGCTTGTACTGTCCTCTGAAAAATCCTCAAAATCCAGATCAATAACCCGGGCTAATATAGAAGCCGCCCTTGACGCGTTTCCAGAGCGATAAGAATCTTTGCTTTCCTGGAGTAATTCCACAGGATCAATCTTCTTCCTGGTTCCCAAAAAGGCAGGATCTTTAATAACTATAATCCTTCTCTCAGCCATTACTGGATAAGTGTCCGACATGGCCAGTATTTCACTTACAGAAATTTCCGGGTCAGAGACAATATCCAGATTAAAATCCCGGGTATCTTTTGGCGCAAGATGATTTATCATCTCAGTCAAAGTGTCATCTATGAGATAGTTTTCTTCACCATGAAGTAGATAAACGGGATGTACCTTTCCCCGTTCTATATCCTGTATTATATTCTTTGCCTTTCCCATCGCTATAAATTCTCAGTTTTATCCAGTATTTGCATGAGTTCATTTATAATTTGTAGACTATCAATACCCTCAGCTTCAGCGTTAAAGCTGGTAAGAATTCGATGCCTGAGAACCGGGTTTGCCACAGCTTTAACGTCATCAACCGAGGCCAGCTTTCGCCCGTTTATAATAGCTCTGGCTTTGGCTGCCAGAACCAGATACTGGGAAGCCCTGGGTCCAGCTCCCCAGCTTATCCATTCCCTGATGGATTCCGGGCAGGCCTCGTCGTCGGGTCGGGTGCTTCTGACGAGTTTTACCGCATAGTTTACAGCCCGATCCGAAGGAGGCAGCCTTCTCACTGTTTCCTGGTGTTCCAGGATTTCCTCACCGGACATTATAGTTTTTAACTCCGGAATAATTGATGAGGTTGTGGATTTGACGATTTCAATTTCTTCTTCATGCATGGGATAATCAATATGTATACTGAACATAAATCTGTCAAGCTGGGCTTCCGGGAGGGGATAAGTTCCCTCCTGTTCTATGGGATTCTGGGTTGCCAGAACAAAGAAAGGTTGCCTGAGTTCATAAGTAATACCGCCTACTGATA
This sequence comes from Candidatus Poribacteria bacterium, assembly GCA_014730235.1. Lineage (GTDB taxonomy): Bacteria > Poribacteria > DTPJ01 > DTPJ01 > WJIO01 > WJIO01. Next base: position 10,669 of record WJIO01000392.1, on the reverse strand, counting down.
CCTTATATTCCTGCATAGCTTGCAACAGGGCTGCCTGGGTTTTTGGTGGGGTTCGGTTTATCTCATCTGCCAGCACCACATTGGCAAATACCGGCCCCCTCAGGAATCTCATATTCCTTTCGCCGCTGGCATGGTCTTCCTGTATTATCTCCGTCCCGATAATATCCGAAGGCATAAGATCGGGTGTAAATTGAATCCTGTTAAAATCAAGATCAAGGGCTTTAGCCAGGGTACTTATCAGGAGGGTTTTGGCCAGACCCGGTACACCGATAAGCAGACAATGCCCCCTTGAAAGAAGGGCGATCATAAGCTGGTCAATTACCTGACTTTGCCCCACAATTACCTTTTGTATTTCCTTTATTAAATTTTCTCTGGCATCCCTGAGATACTCAGCAGCTTTCAGATCAGTTCCTTTTGTTTCTATACTTTCATGCAAATTAATCACCTGTTCCTGATTTATGGTTATTTTAAAGACAAGAGGGGTTTAAAGCTTTTACAATAGTGGATATCAAAAGGCAGGTATAATATTATTAAAAAATCCGGAAGGGCATAGCCCTTCCGATTAAATGCAATATATCTATTTGGACTTTCTCAAGCCGAATTGTTGCTTTCTTTTAATGCCCTGATACGGGCTTTAATTCTCTTTATTCTTCTTCTTTGCCGCTGTCTTATTTGAGTTCTCCTGCGAGAAAGACCGCTTTTACTTCTGGCCATAATACCTCCAATATTACATAAATAAATATTCCTATCTTCCCTGATGTTTCCAGTTTGATTTTTTCATCTTCGGGGTCGTAGGTTTGTGTTTCGAACCGCCGAAATTATGAGGTTTTTTCTTCGATTTGCCAATGCTATTTTTCTTGTTTTTTGGCATTACCACTGCCCTCCTTTTATATCTCTTGACATGCTAGATTATATCCCTGTTTGGTTATTATGTCAACCTAAAATGGAATTTACCAAGCATAAATTTTATACTTGGTAGAATTTATTGTATAACCTCAAGCTTCCGTTTAAAAAACCACCTGTTCCGGAACTTGCGAACCATAAACATGCCGAAAATAAATCCACCTATATGGGCGATCCATGCGATGTTTGACTGGGCATGGGTAAATACACTGTAAAACTGAAGAACAATCCAGGGTACCAGGATCACCAGGGCAGGTAAACTTATGGGGAATATAAAGAATAAACAGCGAATCCGGGTTCCCGGTAAAACCCTGAGATGCGCACCCATAACTCCGGCAATGGCCCCGCTGGCCCCTACCAAAGGGGCGACGGAAGAGAAGTTGGGTAAAACATAAACCAACACCGAGACCAAACCGCAAAGGACATAAAACAACAGAAATTTTATATGTCCCATCATGTCCTCCAGGTTTGGACCAAATGTATTCAGAAACAACATGTTACCCAGAATATGCACAATACCACCATGTAAAAACATGTAAGTCAGCAGAGAGAGATAGGGCGAATAAGGTGACAAGGGCGGCATATCCACCGCCCGGGTTAATTCATAAGGTATTGCACCATACACCATCGCCAGATCCATGCCGTTTGACATAATGGTTATCTTCTGGTAAACAAAGACCAAAATATTAGCTGTTATCAAAAGCCATGTTATTACCGGGGCTTTTATAGTAGGTTCTTCAGTTTTCAGCGGTATAAGCATTATTTAATATCCATCCTGTTATTTATGATCCGGATGTTCGTGTTTATCCATAGGTGTATGTTCATGGAACATACCGTTATTATGCATCCTGTTATGCAGTGATCTATGGGCTGATGTTAAAGTCATGCGAACTTTTTTATAAGCTTCGGCCTGAGCTTTAGTTGCCACTGTATCAATAAACGCCAAAGCACCTTCTATTTGTTCCAGAATAGTCATGGCATCAGCAGCGGCGAAGAATTCAGTTCCTTCCACCTCAACCATGACAGGACTGCTATGGGCGGCTATCATCTCGTGTTTGTCCGAGTATGCACCTCTAACCCGCAGGGCTATCCAACTGCTTTTGTCAACTTTTACACTGAAACTGCCTGAAGCTTCCCGTTTTTCCGAATCCAGTTCCACGACTTCCTTTGTCTCGCCATTTACCACAAGTTCAACCTTGGTCATTGGGATTGTAACAGTAGCCAACTTCCATTCGGCGTTAATAGTACCACCGCTGGACGAAAGCTCCATCTTACTGCCCATATTTTGACCTTCAACGGTAAATTCCATAAGAGGGCCATAGGTGGCGAAAGTTTTTCCTGCCCGGACTGCCTCTTTCCATGCGTTATATGTAAATTCGCCATCCTTTATATGGGCATAGGTTCTCACCGTTCCTACTGCCGTTGTGGAACTCATTTTATCCGTTCCGCCTACCGCCGCTACGAAGTATCCACAATTAAGATAACGATACCAGTCGGATAAGGAATACGGATCGATCCCGCCGTACAGATTGCCCCAGGATGTCATTTCAACCCCGTCAATGCGACCCAAGACTATAGAGGCTGCGTGTTCGCATCTTGGGTTGGGGAAGTGGGGAAGAATTACAACGCCGTTTTGATCCTTACACTGCTGGGCCCATTGAGAAAGGGTGACTTCCACTTCATCACCCAGGGCCGATTCATCGGGCCCACCGGTGGTTAGCGGCGTAATTATTCTGCCGTTATAGCCGATGAGGGATATGTGACCCAATACATGCTGGCGGTTTTCTGTACCGACTCTCACCATGTATTCCCCATCGCCGCCGGCTTCTTTACTTCCCACTGTAGTTTTTCCGTCAAAATCCCCTACGTTGGTAAAAAGTTCGCCCCACTGACTTGCCAGCAGGTTTACAATATTAACGCCTTCTCCTGCACCTTCCAGCAGAGCCGTTTGAGGTGAAAGGAAATGGACATGGGTATCGGCTGAAACCCATCCCTTTTCCCGCCAGGGTAGGACGTGTTCAACGGTAATGGTAATCTCTTTGGTTTCCTTTGTGATCTTGTATACGGCCCGGATAGGCTTAATTTCAAAGCCCTTGGACACCTCAATATACACTTCGCCTAAAGGAAGTTTTATTCTGGTTTCACCGTCAATGTAACAGCAGTTATGGATACCATGAGCCACAAATTCCGGGCTGTAGTCCTCAAACCAATAGGGGTTTGGCATGCGGTGAAGATCCGCAGGGGGTAGGTATTCCCCGGCTTCTCCATGTATATGTAGTTTTACAGCGACTTTGTTTTTACTACCGGCTTCCACTACCTTCAGGATAACCTCCTGTTCTGCTGGTTCCACAGGCTTCAATTCAGGCATATCTGAATCTTCGTCAATCCTCTTATAGTCATCTATAACAAAGGAACTCATATCCCGGTTAGCAACGGTAAAACGAGCCGCAGGATGCGCAGTATATTCTACAACATATTCATTTTCCAGCACTATAGGGGCTTTATTGTTATATCCATCCCACCAGTGGTCATTATCGTAGTCCAATCTTGGAGTAACAGAGATTATCTGGCCCAGATCAATCCCCAATCCCTCATAACGCCCGGATTCATCGGGTTGGCCCAAATCAACCCCATCAGGCAGAGATAATAAGACTTTTTTTCGACGATCCCATTTCAATGGATTTTGCTCAAGAGCTGTTGCTGTCAGACCGACGATTAATATACCAGCGTCATTAGGCATGAATCGAATCCCATTTATAGGCAGTTCGGGTTTATCATTTTTCATTGCGTAAACCCAATATCCAACAGGGACGCTCCTGCCTGCCGGGTCTGCTGATACTCTGGTCTGGCTCTGGCCGAAAAGGGTATCAGGTTTTTCGCCTTTGCTCATTCTTTCCGATATGGTAGGAACGGCAATAGGTTTAACCAGCGGCACAGCCTCGAAGCATTCATCACCCCAGTCCTTCCGCAGTTCACCTATGGCAAATCTCCGGCGTATAGGCTTTGACTCCACCGTTCCGTCTTCATATAAAAGCTGATAATCAGCAGCTTTATCCCCAAGTATAATGCGTCCACGAGAAGGGCTTGTTATACCATCTTCGTCGGGATTATCACGTTTTGGGAAAGCTGTGTGAATAAATACAAGATACTTGCATTTTATAGGTGATTTTAACTCCAGCTTTACTTCTTTATCTTTTATAAATACTATATTATTCTTGTCTTCTTCACCCAGATGAAAAGGAATACCTCTTATAACATTATTACCAGTAAGGGACAGGTCTTTTTCTGCAAGTCTTTCGTCCCCCAGTTTTTCTGATGAAAATTCCAGACCGTTTATATTATATATATTGGACAAACTGACAGGTGTAAATTCAGGCGATGGTACGCTATCTATAATATTTGGCATATCATTTCTCCCTCAGATATTATCAAGCCAGAAATGAGTAAAAGAAAGTTTGGTTCTTCCGGGTTCAGTGTGTTAAAGATAAGAAACTTCTATATACTGTCATTCCTGCTTTCGCAGGAATGACAACTGAGAGAATTTTTCAATTATAACCACACTGAACCCGGAAGAGCGGAAAGTTTAATTATAATTGTTTAAGCATTTTAACCTTCTTACCTGTATAATGCAATAGAAATTTTTAACTTATACAAACCGGAAATCTGATTTTACAACTACTAATACTATAAGGGCAAATGTAGCTTTGGGTGATATACGAGGAAAAGTATTATGAAGATACTAATAGCAGAAGACGATCCTGTATCCCAGCGTATGCTTGAAAGCGCGTTGACAAAATGGGGTTATCAGGTAGTTATTGCCAATAATGGGCAGGAAGCATCCGAAATCCTGGATTCTAAAGATTTCCCAAAACTTATAATACTTGATTGGATAATGCCAATCATGGACGGCCTACAGGTATGCCAGAAAATCCGAAATTCTTTGGAACTGCGATCCTGCTATGTAATATTTCTAACTGTCAAGGAACGTCGGGAAGATATAGTCAAAGGTCTTGAAGCAGGAGCTGATGATTATGTAACTAAACCCTTTGATCTTCAGGAACTAAAGGCCAGGGTGCAGGTAGGTGTGAGAACCCTGGAACTACTCCACATGAAGGATGAATTAATTTCTATAGTCAGCCACGAACTCCGAAGTCCTCTCACATCAATCATAAATTCCCTGGGAGTGCTTTCCAGCGGCATGGTGGGTGATTTATCTCAAGATGCAAGAAAAATGATGGATATTGCCCACAGAAACAGCGAAAGACTGCTCCGGCTTATTAATGACATACTGGATATAGACAAAATTGAATTCGGTGTAATGGAATTTGACATGAAACCTCTGGACTTGAAAGAGCTTCTGAAACAATCTATAGAATCAAATAGCTCTTACGCCCAGCAATTTGGAATCAACCTGATTATGAATGATAGTGTTCCTGTTGCCAGAGTGATGGGCGATGAAGACCGATTAATGCAGGTTATGACGAACCTGCTTTCCAACGCAATCAAATTTTCCCCAAAGGACGAAACTATCAATATCTCTCTGGAAAAAAATAACGGTAATATAAGGGTATCCATAAAAGACAAAGGGCCAGGTATACCGGAGGAATTCAGAAATAAGGTTTTTGAAAAATTTACCCAGACCCAAATACCGGGACAAAATTCAAGAGAAGGCACAGGTCTGGGATTAAGCATCGCAAAAGCCATAATTGAAGGCATGGATGGCCATATTGCCTTTGAAACAGAGACCGGCGTTGGAACAACCTTTTACTTCGACCTTCCCAAGTATAAATCAGCTCACTGATAACTACATTTCTTAAGCAATTCCAGCTTTTCCAGGGCTTTACCTAAGTCAATAGCCTCAGCCGCTACTTGAATTCCCTCGATAAGATTATCGGCTAAACCACCAGCCATTATAGTTACCGCAGAATTAAGCAGAACTATATCCCTTCGAGGCCCTTTTTCACCTTTTAATATATCCATAGTGATCCTGGCATTTTCCTCAGCTTCACCCCCTACCAGATGGGATATTTCCGCTTTGGACATTCCAAAATCCTCCGGATCTATAGTATAAGAATTTACCTCACCATCAGCCATCTCTGAAACGTATGTCTTGTCGGTAATGGTTATTTCATCCAATCCGTCACTTCCATGAACCACGAAAACCCTTTGGCTTCCAAGATTTTTCAGCACATGGGCCAGGGGTTCTGTAAGAGCGGCGTCATAAACGCCAATTATCTGCACCTGAGCGCCGGCCGGGTTTGTTAAAGGCCCCAGGACATTAAAAATAGTCCTTATACCGATCTCTCGCCGTGGGCCAATTGCATATTTCATAGCCGGATGGAGCATAGGGGCAAACAGAAATCCAATACCAACCTCATCTATACACTTGGCAACGGTGGTGGAATCGGCTTCTATGTTTACCCCAAGGGCTTTCAACACGTCAGCGCTTCCGCTTTTGCTGGATACAGATCGGTTGCCGTGTTTCGCTATATGCAATCCCGCCCCGGCTGCCACAAAAGCCGTTGTGGTGGATATATTAAACGTGTGCGCACCATCGCCGCCGGTGCCGCATGTATCAATAAGCAGGTCTGCGTTAGTCTCTATCCTTGTAACCTTTTCCCGCATAATCCTTGCGCAGCCGGTTATTTCATCCACAGTTTCGCCTTTCAGACGCAGGGCTGTTATAAATGACGCTATCTGAGCAGGCGTAGCCTCGCCGCTCATTATTTCATTCATAGCTTCAGCCGCCTCTTCCTGGGATAAGTCTTTACCTTCCACAACCATATTTATAGCTTCTTTGATCATATTCTTCACTCCTTGGAATCGTGATCCATAATTCGTATTTAACTATTCACAAATCACGGATCACGAATTAGCATCTAGTAATCCAGATTCATAGCTTTTCTGACTTCCTGCATTGTTTCCTGGGCTACTTTCCTGGCCTTCTTACTTCCTTCTGAAAGTATTGCATCTACATCCTCTTTTTCCCATTTGGCCCTGCTTGCGTGAAAATCTGACATGGATGTGATCAGCCTTTCAGCCATCATCTTTTTACAATCCACACAACCTATAACGGCTTTTTTACAGTCCTCAGCAATTTGCTCAGTTTCGTCCTGGTTATAGATTTCATGATAGGCGAATACCGGACATTCTTCAGGATGTCCTGGATCGCTGCGTTTTACACGAGCCGGGTCTGTGAACATGGTCATAACTTTCTTTCTAATATCTTCAGCCGTGTCCGAAAGATAGATGCAGTTGTCATAGCTTTTACTCATCTTCCGTCCATCCAGTCCCGGCAGTTTGGCAGTCTTGGCCAGAACTGCTTCCGGTTCAGGAAATACTTCCCCATACAGAGTGTTGAACCGTCTGACGATCTCCCTGGATATTTCCAGATGAGAAACCTGGTCTTCACCCACAGGCACAGCCACAGCTTTATATATTATTATATCCGCAGTTTGCAGCAGGGGATAGGCCAGTTTGCCCATAGAGGGATTATCCTTTTCAGCCAACTGCTGGATATGGTCTTTATAAGTCGGGCATCTTTCCAGACGGGCGACAGTGGTCAGCATGGAAAGAAGCACCTCAAGTTCTCCATGTTCCGGTATCCTGGACTGCACAAAAAAGGTGCTTTTACCCGGGTCTAATCCTGCACTCAGCCAGTCAACGGCGATACCTCTGGTAAAGTCCTTTATCCTGGAAGTGTCAGACCTGTCTGTTATCGCATGCCAGTCAGCCACGAAGGGATAACACTCATATTGCTCCTGAAGGGATACTGTGTTTTTTAACATGCCCTCCAGGTGTCCCAGATGCAGAAATCCTGTAGGTCTAATTCCAGTTACCAGACGTTTCTTCATATTCAAAATACCTCCTGATACTTTAATGTAATCGTTAAAAAATAAATATAAAAACATTGTCATTCCTGCAAAAGCAGGAATGACAGCATAAAGAAGTTTCTTATATTTAACACACTGAACCCGGAAGAACCATACATTTTTAATTTTTTAACGTTTACAATATATAAAAATTAATTGTGATTTTCTAATTTTGTGCCGCTGTGGTTCATCCTAAATTTCAATAAAATTCTTCAAAAGCTTTTTACCTTCCCCTGTCAAAATTGATTCCGGGTGAAACTGCACTCCCCACAGGGGATATTCTTTATGTCTAACTCCCATGATCTCATCCTGATCCGTCCATGCGTTTACAGTCAGGCAGTCGGGCAAAGTGCTTGGTTTTATAATAAGGGAATGATATCGCGTGGCTTCAAATGGGTTTTCCAGTCGGTGGAATATCTTCATCCCATCGTGGTATATCATGGACGTCTTGCCGTGCATAAGCCTGTCTGCCCTGACCACATCCCCGCCGAAGACATGTCCGATGCACTGATGACCAAGACAAACCCCCAGCAGCGGAATTTTACCTGCAAAGTGATTTATCACATCGTTGGATATACCCGCTTCCAGCGGAGTGCAGGGGCCCGGAGATATGACGACTTTATCCGGCGACAGGTCATCAATTTCATCCACCGTAATCTTATCGTTGCGGAAAACTACCATCTCTGAGTATACATCCAGATGGGGTTTTATGTCCATTATTATTTCACCCATATACTGCACAAGATTATAAGTGAAAGAGTCATAATTATCAATCATCACTATCATTCCAATCCCTCCTCTGCCAGTTGTATAGCCTTCATACAGGCCCTTGCCTTGTTCATAGTTTCCTGGTATTCCTTATCAGGCACAGAATCTGCCACAATCCCTCCTCCAGCCTGGACATGCGCCACGCCGTCTTTCATCAGGATAGTTCTTATGGCAATGGCCGTATCCGAGTTACCGGAAAAGCTGAAATAACCCACAGCACCGGCATATATACCCCGCCTGGATGGTTCTAATTCATCAATAATTTCCATTGCCCTGATCTTGGGCGCGCCGGATACCGTTCCCGCCGGCAGGCAGGCCCGAAGCACGTCAAAAGCATCCCTGTCCGAACGGAGTTTGCCCACCACGTTAGAGACAATGTGCATAACATGGGAGTATTTCTCGATTACCATGAGTTCATCCACATGGACAGTGCCGTATTCACAGGCCCTGCCCACGTCATTTCTTCCCAGGTCAACCAGCATTACATGTTCCGCCTGTTCCTTTGGATCGGCCAGGAGTTCCTCGGCGATCTCCGCATCTTCTTCATCCGATGCACCACGACGGGCTGTACCGGCAATAGGACGCATGGTAACTTTTCCATCCTCCGTCCTTACCATAACTTCAGGAGACGAACCGGCCACATATATGTCATCCATTTTCAGGTAATACATATAAGGTGACGGATTTATTGTTCTGAGGGATCGATAAACATCAAAAGGGTCTGCCGTTACCGGCACACTCAGACGCTGAGAAGGCACAACCTGGACAATATCACCGGCTTTGATGTATTCCTTCGCCGATTCCACTACCTGTTCATATTCCTGCTGTGTGAAGTTGGATTTAACATGCCTTTCGTCCCAGTTGCCTTTATACGACTCGGAATATTCCAGGGGTCGTTTCAGGGTTTTTATGATCTCATCAATCTGAGCTACTGCCTGATTATAAGCTTCGTCGATAGCATCTCTACCGCCGTCTATATGGGCGTTGGAAACCACCTTAATCTTGTGGTTTACATGGTCAAAAACAAGGATAGTGTCAGTAAGCATGAAGAAACAGTCGGGGATTCCCAATACGTCAGGATTAGCATCTGGCAGCTCTTCAAAGAACCTCACCATATCGTAACTGACATATCCCACAGCCCCGCCGTGAAACCGGGGAAGGCCCTTTACATTTACTGGTTGATATTTATCCATCAGTGCTTTAAGTTCTTCCATTGGGTCACAAACGTCGTCTTTTTGTATTGTTTCATCGTTTTTAATCAGTTTGACGGTGTTGTTCTTGCTCCAGAATATAAGCGATGGATTGCTACCCAGAAACGAATACTGGGCTATATTTTCTCCGCCTTCCACACTTTCCAGCAGAAAGGCATAGTTACCTTTATCGATCTTCCGCAGCGCTGAGACAGGGGTTTCCATGTCGGCCAGGATTTCCCTATATACCGGCACAAGGTTGCCTCTGACGGCCTTTACCCGAAACTCCTCAAGCGATGGATAATACATATTTCCCACCCTCCCCGGTGTTTTATCCGGTGTTTGGCTATAAATGGAGACAAAAAAAGCCGTGGACACATCCAAATGTGTCCACGGCTTTTAATAAACTAAAAATATGAGTGCTAACCTAATCTGGCGTTGGACACACTCGGACCTCGTTGCGCCACCACCAGCACCAATTTCGGGCTATCTGGAATACTTTTTTGGCATCCGAAGTTCTCATGTTGTCCTCCGTTTAGATTAAGCTCATGCTATAGAGTATCAGAAAAAATATGCTGTGTCAAGAAAAAAACTTTGGTTCTTCTGGGTTTAGTGGGGTTATAATTGAAAATCCTCTCAGCTTGTCATTGCTGCGAAAATCTTATTCCTTTTTGCTCAAGCTTTTTCAAAAAGCTTGAAGCAGGAATGACAGTATAAAAAAGTTTCCTATCTTTACAACACTCAAGCCGGAAGAGCCAAAGTTTTCACGGACATAAAATTTATGCTTGGACTTTTAAATAATTTGATCCATACAAAATATACGTGTTATAATGATTAAAAATAATGGCTCTTCCGAATTGAGTGTGGAAATAATTTAAAAACTTTCTAAGCATGTCATTCCTGCGAAAATCTTATTCCTTTTTGCTCAAGCTTTTT
>WJIO01000391.1 GCA_014730235.1 Candidatus Poribacteria bacterium | reverse complement strand
GGATATCCTCCTATGGTTTGATGTTTTTTGATTTTCTTTGAGGGTATCCCTTTTTCTTTATCTGGTCAACCTTTTTTCGCTTTTCACAATTTTGAATCGCACTCTAATTCAAGTATTGACATATCAGGTAATAAAATTTACAATATGGTTAATAATTTTATTCATTTTTGGGTTGATTTATAAGAAATAAAGGAGGTATAAATGCCTAAACACTGCTTAATATTTTTATTGTTTTTTGTTTATCTTTTAATCCCTTCTGTCTCTCTGGCTGTTCCTGATCCTGTATTATCATTTACCTTTGATAACGTAGATGATATTGTCCAGGATTTATCAGGTAATGGTAATGACGGGGAACTTGAGGGAGAGCCTCAGGTTATTGATGGTCAATATGGTGATGCCCTGGAATTCCAGAATAGTCGCGTAAAAATCCTGGCCTCTGATTCACTTCATTCAGAACTATTCGCTGATGGTAGTTTTACTCTGGTTCTATGGATAAATGCTCCACTGGCTGGAAATGCCTGGCAGCAGGTATTCCGGGCTGGTCCTGATCCAAATGATACTTTATTCCTCAACGTAAATGGTACTTTATCCTGGCGTGGCTGGGTAGGTGCTGCATGGGGTGGGGGTATGTGTGAAACAGCGGCTGGTCTGGTGCAGGCTGGTGAATGGACTCATGTAGCTGTTGTGAGTGATGGAACTAACTTCCAGGTATATCACAACGGGGAAATGGTACAGGAATCAAATTTCCAGCAGACAAGAGGTAACAACCAGGAATTCATGATTGGTGGCTATGCTGGTGGGGAATCTTATACCGGAGCAGTTGACGAACTTGCCATATTTGCCGAACCTTTGAGTGAAGCTGACATAAACTCTATTATGAATAAAGGTCTACAGGCATCAACGGTTGTTGAAGCCAGGGATAAAATAACAACTACCTGGGCGGAGATCAAATAGCTCAATATAATTATAAAGGGCACGCTATTGCGTGCCCGATTTTTAAACCCTTTAGGAGAAGATAAATGCCAACGGATGTAAGAGTAAGGATCGCCCCATCACCAACCGGTTATCTGCACCTGGGCCTGGCCCGGACTGCATTGTTTAACTGGCTATTCGCAAAACACCATAAAGGTACTTTTATTTTGAGAGTTGATGATACTGATGTGGAGCGGTCTACAGAAGAGTCTCTTGAAAATATTATCGAATCATTCAGATGGTTAGGTATAGAATTTGACGAAGGTTATGGGATCGGTGGTAATTACGGGCCCTACAAACAATCAGAAAGACTTGATATATACAAAGAATATACACAAAAGCTTTTGGATTCAGAATTCGCATATTACTGCTATTGCACAAAAGAGGAACTGGACGCTGAAAGAGAACAGGCCAAAGCCCAGAAAAAACCTTTTATATATAGTGGTAAATGCAGAAATCTTACTCCTGATGATAAGAAAAAGTTTCATGAAGAAGGCAGAAAACCATCCATACGACTTAAAGTTAATGGTAAGACCATTGTAGTCAATGACCTTGTAAAAGGTGATACTGAATTCAGAACGGGTTTGCTGGGTGATTTTATAATTGTAAGACCGAACGGCATGCCCATGTATAATTTCGCCTCCTCCGTTGATGATATTACCATGAAAACAAGCCATATTATAAGGGCTGATGAGCATCTATCCAACACCCCAAAACAGATAATAATTTATGAAGCCCTGAAGTGTCCATTACCTGAATTTGCCCATGTTCCTCTTGTCCTGGGCAGTAAGGGTGAAAAACTCAGCAAGCGTCACGGTGCTACATCTGCTGAGGAATACCGTAAACAGGGCTATCTCCCGGAAGCCATGATAAATTACCTTGTAAGACTCGGCTGGTCTCTGGATGACCAGGAAGAGATATTCACCATAGATGAACTTATAGAGAATTTCACCATCGATAGAGTTGGTAAAAGCGGAAGTGTATTTGATCAGCAAAAACTTTTATGGCTCAACGGTGAATATATAGCAAAAATGGATCTGGATGAACGCGCAAAAGCTGTGATCCCATTTTTACAGGAAGCCGGTCTTGTTGGTGATGATATACCACCAGAGAAATTTGAATGGATAAAAGAAATTGTAAAAGCCGTTGGTGATAGACTTAAAACTTTAGCTCAAATTGTAGACTATGCTGAAGCTTTCTTTGTTGACGAATTGGAATATGATGAAAAAGCAGTAAATAAACGACTGAAAAAGGATTACGTTCCTGAAATGCTGGAACAGCTTAAAGATATACTGGGCAATGCTGATCCATTTAATGAGGAAAATCTGGAAAAGCTTGTGAGGTATTATTCAGAAGAAACAGGTTTGAGCGGAAGCAAGATAATACATCCTCTGCGAGTTAGTCTTACAGGTAAGGCAGTAGGGCCCGGGATATTTGAAACAATATATCTCGTAGGTCGTGAACGGGTTATAGAGAGGCTTGATAAAGCTATAGAGATAGCAAAGGCACAATAATGGACATAGATCTATCAGTTTTAAATATATCAACCACAAAACCAGATGGTAAACCGGCTAAAAAACTGGCAGAACTTGGTATAAACATAGTACCCATTGAAGAAGATGAGGGGAATGTGGATCGCTATATTATCAGTCAAAGATTGGCTATAGAACGCAGAACCGGCAGCGGCTTTCTGCGGGGTATTATGGATAAAACACTCTTTACCAGTGCTATCTACCTTCGAGAGCATTTTCATATCCCTGTATTGATAGTAGAAGGTGAGATAAATTATGAATACACCATGTTTGATCCCCAGGCTGTTCGAGGTGCGCTTTCGTCCATGATGATCCAGTATGGTATAAATGTCCTATCTACTGCAAATTTAGAGGATACAATAAGCCTTATAACAATGATGACCCGTCATGAGCAAGTGGGTATACCTGAAATATCCCTTGTCCCAAAGCGAAAGGCTACGGATTTACCAGATATGCAGCGGCGTATTATTGAAATGCTTCCTGGATGTGGAAGGATAATGGCCAGAGATTTACTTCAGCATTTCGGAAATGTCAGGGATATAATAAATGCTAATGAGGATGATCTTCTTTGTATGAGAGGTATAGGAAAGAAAAAGGCATCTGAAATACACCATGTTTTAAATGCGGAATATGAAGCTGTTGATACTGAGAAAAACCTGGAAGATGCCATAGAGGAATCCTATGATCTGTTGTTTAAACAACCTGTTGAATTAGTCGACCGTCAGCATCATATTTTCACAGAAGAAAAGGATAAGCATATAGTTGATATGGTATTCTTTGATCCTGAATCTGAAGAGTTAATTCTTGTGGAACTCAAACGTGGGAAGTTAAATAGAGAACATTATAATCAACTGCGGCGATATCTGGATAATGCACCTAAATCAAAAATCCTTTATTCTTTTCTTGAAAGAGGAATACCAATCCGGGGAATATTGGCAACTGTGGAAGATTGTAAATTTAAACCTGATACCAATGATGTCTCGGTTTGTATTATTGACAAAAATCGCGTTATCCGGGTCTTAAAACAAATACGCAAAAAGCGATTAGAATTGATTAATCAAAAGGAAAGTTAGATGGAAAGATTTAAAGAGTTAATATCTAGATTCAGGGAAATATTTGAGATTAAGCTGTTTCCATTAGGAGAAAAGCCTATAACTCTTGCTATAATAATAGAGTTAATTCTTGTTCTGCTTGGTTTTTTATTGATATCCAAGTTAGTCAGAAGGATACTAAAAAAACGCATACTACCTCGCTTTAAGATGGCCGATGGTGCCCAATTTGTTATACAGCGTATAATACATTATATTCTAATGGTGATAGGCTTTCTTTTTGCGATCAACCTTGTAGGTATACAGTTAAACAGTCTTACGGTAATATTCGGTCTTGTTGGTGTAGGTATTGCCTTTGGATTACAGAATATCACATCAAATTTTGTTTCGGGTATAATACTTCTCTTTGAGCGTCCTGTAAGTGTAGGAGATTATATTGATGTAGGAGATACAAGCGGTGTTGTTGAATCTATAGACATGAGATCTACTACCATTATAACTCTCGATAATATTACACTTATAGTGCCAAATTCCAAATTCATTGAGGACACTGTAACCAATTGGTCAGTTGGTGATCCAAAAGTCAGGATAAAAATACCTGTGGGAGTTGCTTATGGTTCAGATACAGAATTGGTAACAAAATTACTCCTTGAAGTTGCTGAAAAACATACAGAGGTGCTGGATAATCCTAAACCTGATGTATTGTTTAGCGAATTTGGTGATTCTTCCCTGAATTTCATCCTGAGGACCTGGATTATCAGTCCCCGAAGAAAGTTGCCTATCACCAGCGACTTAAATTATGCCATTGATAAGGCTTTCAGGGATCATGATGTTACTATTCCTTTCCCTCAAAGAGATGTGCATTTCTTTCGGGAATAATTAATATTTTGGAGGTAAAATATGCGCGGGGTAAAGTTTTTGGGTAATAGCAGAATTGAAGTTACGGAATTAGATGATCCTGAACCCGGAGACGGTGAAGTTCTGGTAAAAGTTGGTATAAGTGCAATATGCGGGAGTGAAATGGGTAGATATAGAAGTCCTGAACCTATGGATGGAAATCCCGGTCATGAGGTAATGGGAATTGTATACGATACCAACGGCTCAAGAAAAGTTAAAGAAGGTGACCGGGTTGGAGTCTCCACAATACAGGGATGTGGGAATTGTTTCTGGTGCTTACAAGGAAAACCCGATTTTTGCAAAGAAGCTCAGGGGTTAAATAATACCCATAGTGAATATGTTGTGTCAAAGGATATATGGCTTCATCATCTGGCTGATGATATTGACGATGCCACTGGGGTTTTATTATCTGGAGATGGTCTGGGGGTTCCGTATGGCGCAAGTATGCGGTCAGGTACAAAAGCTGGTGACGTCAACTGTGTTTTTGGGGTTGGTCCTGTAGGACTGGGATTTGTCCTTGTCCAGACTTTTTTAGGTGCTCAGATTATTGCTGTAGATATGAATACCCATCGACTGGAACTGGCTAAAGGTCTTGGAGCATGGAAGGTAATCAATCCAAATGAAGTAGATAATCTCAGGGATGTATTGCTGGACTTAACAGGTGGTCTGGGCCCGGATAGATGTTTTGAATGCTGTGGTCAGCAGGAAACCCTGGACATGGCACTAGATATTACAAAGCCTGAAGGCATAGTCATGATAATAGGCAGCGGAAAGCAGACTATGGATCCACAGCGTTTGATTTATCGTAAAAACTTGAGGGTTATGGGAAATTGGGTTTGCCATTTCAGCGATTATGTGGGAATGTTAAACATGGTGAGAAACGGTCTTCAGGTTACCAGAATTATCACAAATCAATTCCCCCTGAAAGAAGCTAATGAAGCATATCGTCGTTTCTCCAGTGGTTTAGAAGGTAAAGTCTTATTAATTCAATAGAATTTTCCTGCTGAAAAATATGAAACTTCCTTCAGTGTTATCCATTTATAAAGCTCTATATGAAATATACGGCAGTCAGAACTGGTGGCCCGGTGATGGATGGCTTGAGATATCCCTGGGTGCGGTTCTTACACAAAATACATCCTGGACTAATGTTGCCAGAGCTATTGATAATCTAAAAAAGTCAGAGCTTTTGGATTTATTAAAGTTATTGAATGCAAAGCCCGATTATGTAAAATTATTAATCAAACCTGTCGGTTTCTTTAATGTAAAATACAAAAGGTTAATAAACCTGCTGGAATATTTTAAACTACATGAATCAAATATGAATAGATTCAGTGTATTACCTTTGACTCGGTTGAGGGGGGAACTTCTGGAAATCAACGGGATTGGGCCAGAGACGGCTGACAGTATTTTACTGTATGCTTTTAACCGTCTAATTTTTGTGGTAGATGCTTATACCAGGAGATTATTCAACAGGTTGGGTTATAGTTGGATGGGAGAGGTTAGTTATAAAGAAATACAAAATTTCTTTATGTGGGAAATACCTTCAGATGTAAATATATATAACGAATACCATGCTCTTATTGTTGTGCATTGCAAAAATTTCTGTAAAAAGAAACCTTTATGTTCGGATTGTAGAATATCAAGTATTTGCACTTTTAGTATACAAACCTAAGTGATAAATAAAATTCATTCTCATTTGTATTCCAACCTTCCTTCCACTCTAATTTATTTTTGTCGTTTTCCGGAAGATCTACTTCTTCCTTTTGTCTGTTGTTAATTTTTGTATATTTATATCCTAAATTCAGATTAAATCTCTCAAACACTCTATATTCCAGGGTTAAACCGATAGAATTGGTTTCCTCGACAATTCCTCCGAGAAATTCCTTTTTCGTTCCGTCGTAATAACTTGAATATAGCGGTGAAATATTTATATTACTACCTTCTTCTCCCCGTCTTATTCTATTGTATATAAAATTTGTCGATAAATTCTTATTTATCCACCAACCAGCATTGATATAAAGATCATCTGCATTTGGTCCCATCCAGTGTCCTAAAGGTACATCAAAATGCTTGTATGATGTTGGAATGGGAGGAGCTTGACGAGTGCCTTTATGAGTATATGTCCAGGGCTCTACCCTTGCGTATTCCATAATCAGGTTGGTATTATCAAGACTAAATGGATCTGTCCAGAAAAAACCAGCCAATCCCGCCCAACCGAAACCGGTATATTTAAATGGGTTCTTATCCGTATGAAAATCATCCAGAAACAGAGATGCGTATAGCTCAACATTGGGTATGAGGGTTATTTCAATATCCCCCTCCATGGTGTTATTGCCTATTTCTCCCAGGTAATCTTCTGCCATCTGATATGGCATAAAGGGATTCACAAGTTCTATATGCAGCTTTTCGGTAAATATATATGCTTCTTGCCACGCCAATGTAATACCTGGATGGATCATTATATCCACACGATGGGCTGCAAGATATTTGCTGGGTAAATCACTCCTGTATTTCTTGGTAAGATCATCTCTAAGAAACCCTAAAAGACTTGTAAAGTTAAATTTCCACAATTTAGTCCGAATTTTTATGCTGTCAAAAGCCGGATTTACCCCAGATAAACCAATAGTCCCATGATAGCCAGGGCCCCATCTTATTTCATCTTTTCCCACCAACAGATTTATTTTTGAATTCCCCAGAACAACATATGAGTTACTTAAAGCAGACCAGGGATAGCGTTTATATCTTGGATCATTACCATCCAGCTTCCATAAAGGCAATTCCTTTATTGCTTCATATGATGCTTCGCTGTGGTTATAAAAAGACAGATTGTTCGAAATATTACCATAGGTCAGGACTTCCAGCTTACTTAGGTAAGATTTGTCATTACCAACAAGGGATGCCTGTTGAGATAGAGCAAGACTTGCGGTAATATACCTGTCCTCATCAACCCAATCAAGTATATGTTTATTTCCCTCTTTAGTAGAATACTCCGGATATTTACGGGTTAATTCAAAGGTAAATTCATTTTTCATTTCTTCCAAGAGTTCCAATTCCAGAGGGTTGAGTTTAATTCTCCCATCCTTATAAAAATTTGAGAGAGAATAGGCCATATCAGCCATTTCACCCCGAGAATACGGTACAGAACTCCTGAGATACTCAGTAAGTAAACCCTTCGCCTGAAGTCTTGCTATAAAATTATATGACCAATGATCCAGAGGAACATTGACCAGGGAGGAAGAGAAAGATATACAGGGCAGGAAAAGCAGAATAAGTATAGCCAAAACTAATTTCATACCAGATTTCTTTGTTTTATATCAGTAAAATAGCTATTATGTCCAATTTTTAGACATTCAGTGGCGATAGTCAAAGCTTTTAAACCATCTTCACCAGTAATAGGTAGCTCTATATTATTACTGACACTATCAATAAAGGCCTTTAATTCAAGTTTTAATGGCTCTCCAATCTGGGTTCTTAGAGGACTGACAACGTGACTACCGTGATTTTCTCTGAATCCGCTATATTCAATAGCTTGCATGGTTATAAAATTACCCTCTATAAACTTATCTGGAGTTGCAATCTGTATCATACGACGTTTAAAAGGTGTTATCCAGTTGGTTGTGACATGAGCCAGAGTTCCATTGCTCATTCTAAATGTAAGCATGGCCGTATCTTCAAATTCAGTAAAATTGTTGGATATATGGCAATCTATATCCACAAAATCTGAGTTTGTTAGAAAACATATTAAGTCAATATCATGAACTCCAAGATCAATAATTACACCCACATCTTTAATTCTGGGCGGATAAGGGCCAACCCTTGTTATATCAATTGATATTATCCTCTCACCTGAAATTGCGTTTCTAATTGTAGGAATAATAGGATTAAAGCGTTCTATATGTCCCACCATTAGCTTAACACCATTTTTATCCGCCGCTGCTATTATTTCTTCGGCATCAGGTATATTCCCAGCAATAGGTTTTTCAACCAGAAGGTGTAGACCATGTTTAATAACCAAAAGAGCTATATTCCGATGTAAGCTTGTTGGTACGGCTATGGTAACAGCATCAATATCCTGATTTAGAAGTTCTTCTATATTTTTGAACACAGGAACTTCATATATCTTATGGATTTTCTTTAAAGCTTTATCATCAATATCAGCAACTCCTACCAGCGATGCTTCTTGCATATGGGATAAAACCCGGACATGATTTATCCCCATTGAACCAGCACCGATAACACCAACTTTGAGTTTCATATTCAAACTCCTTGGCTTCAATTCTTTTATATACAACACTATATCGTTTTTTGTTTTTACAGGATTTCAGAAACTTCAAAACCTTCTAAATCTTTAAATACCAATCGGTAAAGCTCCAGATTAATTTTTACAATTTCTTCACAATGCTTGCAAATTAACTCGACCTTGTCTTTACCCATTATATTGGAATTGGATTCTCGGCATCCCAGCTTTCGACCGCATTTACATACAAAGCCCTTAAGTCTTCCCGGATTGCCCATTACAAGACCATGAGCAGGAACGCTTTTTGTGACAACAGAACCGGCGGCTATCATACAATATTCATCTAATGTAACCCCACACACTACTGTTGCATTTGCACCAACGGATGCACCTTTTTTTATAAGAGTAGGAACTATTTCCCAATTATCTGAAAAAGACCTTGGGTATAAATCATTCGTTAAAGTAGCATTTGGGGCCAGGATAACATCATCTTCAACGGTTGTACCATAATAAACTGATACACCATTCTGTATTTTAACATTATTTCCGATCTTGATGTCGTGATCAATATATACACCCTTACTGATCACGCAATTCTCACCAATATGGGCATTCT
>WJIO01000390.1 GCA_014730235.1 Candidatus Poribacteria bacterium | reverse complement strand
TGATAATAATTTTATGCTGATAGTGAAATTATGTCAGCATATCATCTTCAATCAATATCTTGGTAAAACTACCCGGATCGTTGTCCCAATCAGCCAGGGCCTGGTCTGTCTGATTAAAAGGGTATATCTTTGTAATCAGATCGGTAAATGGAAATTGACCTTTCTCCATCATCTTGATAACTGAAGGAAAAACTCTCAAAGCGTTTCTCGATCCCCTAATGTCCAGTTCTTTTCGGACAAAATCGGTGGTATCATAGGTAACTTCCTTTTTTGAGTATCCAATATATACTATCCTTCCGGCATAGCATACGGCTTCTACAGCCAGACGATAGGTTTCAGGTAGCCCAACGGCCTCTATGGCCACATTTACACCTTTACAATCTGTTAATCTTTCCACTTCCGTTAATACATCCTGCTTTGTGGAGTTTATGATATTTTGAGCACCGAATCTTTGCGCCAGGATCAATTTTCCATCATCTATATCCGTTGCTATTACCGTTGCACCCTTTCGGGCTGATGCCGCAATTACGCCTATACCAATAGTTCCACATCCAAGGATTAAGACTGTATCTGTCTCACATACCATTCCTCGGTTGGCTGCATGATAACCCACGCTCATTGGTTCTACAAGAGCGAGTTCATTTAATTCCAAATTATTTCCAGTGAAAATTTTGGTATAATTAATCGCTATGTGTTGTCTTAATGCTCCATCCCGCTGCACACCAAGTGTCTGGTTGAATTGACAGCAGTTAGGTCTTCCTGACCGACAGGCAGGACAGATACCGCAGTTTGTATAAGGTATAATTACAACTTTATCACCTGTCTCTATGGAATTAGGTACACCGGGACCTTTTTCTGCTATTACACCGCTTACTTCATGACCGGGAATCAGGGGATAAGAAGCCAGGGTAAACCCACCCCGGTAGGTGTTTAAGTCAGAACCACATAGACCCACATAATGAATGTCAATCAAAACATCATCATTACCTAACTTAGGTTCTGGAATGTCTATAACCTCTACTTCTTTCGGTGCCTTGAGCGATACAGCTTTCATATTATCTTTCCTCGGCTAATAGGGCCTGGGCCAGAATTATCTCAGCTACTTCCATAGTTTTTACAGCATCAGAGAAATTTGATCCCGGTAGTATACCAGATTTTATACAGTCAATAAATTCTCTGTTCTTGGCTTTGAATCCTCCAAAAGCAAATAATTCATCACTTCCAGCAATTTCTCGGGTATCATATTCTATCCCTTTTGTATCACCATCAATATAAAGGTAGCCTTTGCCCTCATGTTCAGCTTCTGCGCATATGCCCGGTGCGTGCATCTCCACCCGAAAAATTCGACGACCACTTGTCCAGCTATTCATTAATACACCAAGAGAACCATTATCAAAATGAAGCATACCCATAATAAAGTTTATATCCGGCACTAAAATAGGTTTAGCCACGCTTTCTACCTTAACTACTTCGCCGCCGCACATCCATCGCAGAGTATCAATAGCATGCACACTATCATCCATCATATGATCTCTGGCTGCCATGTAAGGGGATATGCTGCATTTATAAAAGGTACAAACAGCGTGAGTTATAGGACCTTTTTCTAAACATTTATCCCTGAGCATCATTACCATTGGACATGATCGCCTCTGGAAACTAACTTGGGTTATACAACTGTTTTTTTCTGCCAGATGGGCCATCATCCGGGCCTGATGTATTGTTATACCCATAGGCTTTTCGATATACAAATTAAGTCCTTCGTTCAGGCACCACATCCATATGTCAAACATGATATGAGGTTGACCGATAGCGTATACTGCATCAGGCGCAATTTCACCGATCATTTTGCGATAATCTGTGTAGCGTTTTTCCACATTATACTTATCGGCTGTATTATTAAGCCGATCTAAATCCAGATCACATATAGCGGCTATCTCTACATCATCAAAGGATGCCAGGGATGGGTAATGCACGTTATTCGCCATCCCTCCTGCACCTATCATAGCTATTCTGACTTTATCCATTTTTCCCTCCATAATTATGCCATTAACAGTTTCAATTTTCTACGTCAAAGAGAATGATATTATAAACAAGAATCCAAGCATAAATTTTACATCTCTGCGTTATTGCGAAGGTCGGAGTAACAAATAAAGTTTGGCTTTTCCGGGTTCAGTGTGGTAAAGATAAGAAACTTCTTCACGCTGTCATTCCTGCTTTCGCAGGAATGACAAGCTGAGGGAATTTTCAATTATAACCATACTCAAACCGGATGAGCCAAAGTTTTCACGGAAATAAATTTTATGCTTGGAACAAGAATAGCAGACTTGACTCTTCAGATCAAGGCATCTGTATAAAATTGGATTTTCACAGCATTGTTTTTATCCATATTTTTTTGCCATCAGTAATAAATTTTACCGCGCCGTGCTTATCTGTGCGATATACATTGACGCCGAGTTTTTCATATCTGTTCATAATTTCTTTTGCCGGATGGCCAAATGCGTTATTTTCACTTATTGACAATAAACCAATATCCGGCTGAACAGTCTTTAAAAACTCCCAACTGCTGGATGTTAAACTTCCCTGATGAGGAATTTTTAAAACATTAGCTTTGATATTTTGACCCGAATTCACAAGTATATTTTCATATTCTTCCTGAATGTCTCCGGTAAATAGGAATGATATTTCGTTATAGGTAAAGCGAATAACAACTGAGTTGTTATTCATTCGGGAGCTTTCAGTTCCCGACAGGTCAGGATTTTCAGGACTGACTACATTAAGGCTTATTTTACCATCGCTGAATATATTGCCTTTGCGTGCTTCTCTATGTGGAATTGCCTCATCATTTAATTTTTCCAGAAACTTTCTGTAAGTTGAAGTCTTAAGTCCATAACTACCAGTCAATACTTCCTTTACTTCTATTTCATCAATCAGAGATATAAGACCACCTACATGATCCGAATGGGGATGGGTTGATACTACCATATCCAGATTATTTACACCCTTATATCTCAGAAATGGAATCACAACACTTTTACCCTTATCCACAGTCAGAAGCTTTCCATCCTCTATCCATGTGTTATATAAACCACCGTCTATTAATATATTGCGATTTCCGGGTAAATCAATAAAAATTGAATCGCCATGACCTACATCCAGAAATGTTACCTCAACTATATTTCCCTTATGTGTCAGGGCCAGACCCCATAAGATAATGACTAAGATGCCAAATCCAGAGAGAATGAGTTTATTTGGTCTTTTCAACAGCTTTGGTAGTATAATTAAAAAGGCCAATATAATATACAAAAGTGCTAATCCAACTAAAAGAGATAAACCTACATTTTCAACATATGAACACCTGATTGATGACAACCATCCTATTATGATTAATATAAGGGATATAAGCATATGCAAAATATACCCAAGCAATCGGGAAAAGGAAATCCAGATTAGGCTTAGACCTGATAGTATAAATCCTAAAGGTACAATCAACATTGCAAGAAAAACAACTAAAATATTTGCTGGTAAGCTTACCGTTGAAAATCCGCGAAATATGTAAGCAGTGAGAAAAACTGAAGCCAGGGAAGCAGATAAAGAAACTCCAACGAATTGACGAATTCTATTTAATAAGCGATTTGTCGTATATTGATTCAGAATATTTTCTGTAAAAATATCCCAATAGGGCATCATAATTGTAATTGAAGCCACTATCCCAAAAGACAACCGAAATGATGCATCAAAAAAAGCTCCGGGACGTATGATAAGAACAGATAATGCAGCAACTGATATTAAATTAAGCATATCCACGTCTCGATCCAGCAATCCGGCTGTTAATATCAGCACAGCAAAAAATAAAGTCCTTAAAGCTGGGAATCGGAATCCCACCATACAGGCATAGACTGCCATAATCAGTATTACAGGTATTCTGGCATAAATCTTTTTCTCTATGCTTAAAATTTTCCTGATAAAATCAAAGACAAAAAAACTCCATGTGGCAATAATGCCCATATGTAATCCTGAGATTGTCAGAACATGACTTGTTCCCGTCCTGCGAAATTTCTCTTTCAGGCTTTCGGATAAATTGTCTTTATTTCCCAGGACAAAGCCCTTTAAAACGGCTGAAGTCCTTAATGGCAATGACTGGTTAATCCCCAGTTCTATCTTTTTTTGTAATTTGTTAATCCATCGGATAAAGGGAATCCCACTTACCCCTATTTTTCTTATCTCTTCCTTTTTGTTAATGTCAATTTCCACAAACGTTCTTTGACTCATCATATATTTGCGGAAATCAAAAGCACCGAAGTTTCTTGGAGGCTGAATGGTCTTTACCTGTCCGTTGAATTCCAGAACATCACCATAATTATATGGCAAAACATGTTCCCAGAAACTAATAAGCATACGGCAATTTACTGTTGTTGATGGTTTAGAAAGGATTTTAGCATTCCCTTTAAGAATCGCATAAGAACCACCACTCTTTGTTTTATGGATTCTTAGAACCCTAGCCTGGATATTTACTTTTTGGTTTAAAATTTTAATTGTATCTTTTGGTGGGATTACAGAGACTTCGTAACGAAGAAATCCTATAAGCATAAAAGACAGGAGGATTATAACACTGCTAAGGGATAGAAATCTTCTTTTATATAAAACAAAGGAAATGGCAATAAAGAATATTGCCAATCCCCATAATATAATTAGATTCAGGTTAAATCTGTCGGCCAGAATTATCCCGATCAAATAAGTTAGAATTAACTTTAAGGCAGGACGATTTTTCATAATCGAATGTTCTTTTAAGGCCAGAACTCATACATAGGTTTATCCAAAACAACGCTCAAAATGCTCCATATACTCCCTAATACGTAATCCCCCAGGGCAAGTCCTAGAAAGAACGGTATTGCTTTTCTATATGCCTTCAGGCCTCCCTGTTTTAATATTAACCATTTTGCTACACTTGCAATGAATATGCAGCTCCATATATTAAACATACCCCATGTTGGAGCCAGGGCGTAACCGAGGGGATGGAAGGTCCACCAGAGAAATCGACTTCGGATTATCATCAGGGCTATGGTGAATAAAAATCCTACCCCCATAAATGAAATATATGTATAATTTGTCGTTGTTGGATAGCTTAACCAGTTTTGTAGTGGGCTGAAAGCCGAATTTGCCAAACCCAAAGCCCAGGGCCCAAAATGTCCCGATGCGGCTCCATGTCTATAATACTTATCCAGGAGTATCCAAGAAGTAACGAATCCACCAACTACAGTAGCAATCATTATAGATAATAGTAACCTTCTATTGTTGATTTTGGTTCTTTCAGCTAATTTAAACGCCTCAAGCTGATGGGGCATAGCGTTGCTTCGGGAATGTCTGTTGAAGAATTTATATAGGGCAAAAACTGTAAGGTTACTGGGTCCCAGGGTTCTGGTTCCAAACCACTTGATAAGAGTGCTGGGTGGATCCATGCCACCCATATCCTGAACCATAAAACCCAGTTCTGCCCGAACCCGGGCTATAGTGGTGGATAAGACATAATAGATTATAAAAAACAGCGGCGCGATAAGTATGGACATACCTATCCTGTTGGAAAATAACGACAGAAAAGCAATTCCGCCTATTACCCCCCAGACTGCTGCCTTGTAAGGTAAAGGTTCTTTTGAATCATCAACCTCTTTATTCTTACTAAACATAAATGCTGTTTTAATTATCTGGAGGAAATTTCTCCTTCCGGCCCACATGGCAAAGGCAAATAATCCCACATAAGCCCCAAAGGCCTGCTCCCGGGCATAGGGAAATCCTGGAAGACTTCGCCATCCCATCATGCTCCCTATAAGGATTTCTATTTTATAAAACCAGTAGAAGGCCCAGCACGAAAACAACAACTCCAACGGAATCAGAAAGGCTATACCTATTACAAAAGGATAAGCGTCAACCCTTACAGGATTAAGGGCATTCCAGGGTTTTTCTGTAAAAAGATAATTCACATCCCGACGCTTGATAGGAATCTCTGGTACTGAAGGATAAAGGAAGTTGAAAAAATTTACGATGCTGATAATCGCTGCCAGGGAAAACCCGATCCATAAAAGTTTACTCTTAAATAATTTATATTTATCATCGGTCATTTCCAGGGGCAACTGGATTATAGGGTACGTCAATCTTTCCCGCTCAGTCCACTGCTTTCGGAGTATGGTGTTTATACAAAGCATTATAAATATAAACACTACAATAAACAGCATCCACCACAAAATTGGTTCAATCCAGGCCTTAACATAGCGCATATTGTAGAAGCTTGAATCGCCCTCGTAATATCCTGTAAGTATCCTGTTGTCTCTGATGGTGAGGGATTCCGGCAGGTATCTGTGAAATAACTCCGCCCATTCGTTCTCTGGCGTGGCAAACCAGAAGGCATGCCCGATGGTTGGTATTAATATCTCCATCATGTCATGAGAACATAAACACGACATAGCCGTAAGCATTACATAGCATACCAGTAATTCTCCCTGATTAAGAGCCAGTCGGGGGGATAATTTCCTTAATAACAGGCTTACTACGGTGAGAACGAAAACTATAAATATTACATTTGATATCGGGGCCATCAAGGTGGGATGAGTGTATCTGACAACTTCCTGTTCAACTATCCAGTATACGTTGACAGGGATCAAAAGCAGGGAAATAATAACAGATTTAAATGTTACTCCTCTATAATTTCTATCCTCCATTTAATTGTAGACCTTTCGTTATCGGTATTGAAATGCCTTTAGATGGTTATACTTATTCAACCCAGATTTCCTTGCCTTCTTCTGCAGATTTGTATAATGCGTCCAGGGTTTTTATAACGTTCAGAACTTCTTCTTTCTTTACAATAATTTCTTCTTCACCCTTCAGGACTTTAATGAAATGATCTGTTTCCTCCCAGTGTCCACTGAAATCTACCTTACGGTCTCCGGGAACCTGGGGGTTTATGTTTACCTGATAGCTGCCCATGTTGGTAACCAGAGTCAATGGATCAAGCACAAGCCCCCCTTTATCACCTAGTATCATGGTATGCCCGGTATTCTGGTGTATATTGGCTGCCCAACTGGTCTTAAACGCTACAGTAGCATCGTTTTCCAGCCTGATAAATCCCGCTGCCATGTCTTCCACATCAAATTCATTGGAACTGAATTTTCTTGGTGTAAGTACCCCCAGAGGTGCGCCGCTGTCAGCCAGTGAAGTCAAAAGTCCTTCTTTGCGGTTGCCAAATACCGTATATGTCATGCTGCTAACAGCTTTTACCTTCGGGTTACCCATGATCCAGAAAAGCAGGTCAATCATATGCACACCCAGATCATAAACAGGCCCACCGCCTGAATGCTTTTTCATGTGGAATTGTCCCCATGTAGGTGTACCCCTGCGGCGCAGGTAATACGTTTCAGCATAATACATAGTTCCTAGTCTGCCGGCTTCTGCTATCTCTTTAGCGGCTTTTGACCGGTTTGAAAATCTCGAACTCTGACCTACAAAAAGCACCTTACCGGCCTTTTCCGCTTCATTAAACATTTCAACTGAATTGTCATAGCTGGTAGAAATAGGTTTTTCACACAGCACATGGGCACCAGATTGAAGAGCACCTATGGCTTGTTCTTTATGGTAAGCATTAGGTGTACATATAGAAACTATATCCGGTTTTGCTTCATCCAGCATCTTCTGCCAGTCGCTAAAGGCATGGGGTATATCTTCTGTATCAGCAACCAACTTTGCCCGGTCTTCCAGTATATCGGAGACTGCAACTATTTCTACATCATCTTCCAGGTTTTTCCAGGCTGGAATGTGACCTGCATTGGCGATCATACCAGTTCCAATAATTCCTATTCTGAATTTATCAGCCATTAAAATCCTCCTTTGTTAAGCGATTATTGCAATCATTTATAAACAAATGTAAGTTGCTATTTACTCAGAGATATTATTAACATAATATACTGTATATAGTCAACAATTTTCTTTAAAAAAATGATTATAGAAAGCCAAAATGCGTTGACTTTAGGCGATTTGTCTGGTATACTTCATATATAAGGGATTTCGGTACATCGTTTAATTTACCAATGGGAAGGAGAGGTACGTTAATACTATAAGGCGTATAGTTTTACATCAACTTTAACGTTATAAAAGGAGACACATTAATGAAATTCAAAATTTCCCTGATACTTTTTGCATTGACTATAAGTATCTTTTCAGCAAGTCAAGCTTCTGCCACTACCGCTATAGCAGGTGAATGGGAAGGTCATATGTGGACAGGGCTATTCGTACAGGAATATTACGAAGAAGCTCTTTTTGAAACTTTTACACCTCAGACTACTGTTTCTGGTACTTTGACTGGTAGCTTCTTTGGTTCTGGAACATATAGAATTTTCTTTCTGAAAGTATACTTACAGAGCAGCGATAATCCCGAAGTATTTACCGGTACCTATCTGGGTAATGTAATGTATGGTACCTGGAGAGATTACAGCCAATTTGGTAGATATGGAAATTGGATTCTGCTCAGAAGTGTAGAT
>WJIO01000389.1 GCA_014730235.1 Candidatus Poribacteria bacterium | reverse complement strand
GCCTTAAGCCACAGTCGTAAATACAATGATCCGCCAGTTGATGGCATATGGTTTTTCTGGTGGACAGAAATAGCCAGAAATAAAAAAGGAGGCGTTGATGATTGGAATAAAGGACGCCGGGTAGCGGAAGCTATACAAACTCAGGTACCAAAATCAACTAGAGCAGAAAAGCGTTGACTGATAAGCTTTTACATGGTAATATAAATCTATAATCCAACAGGATATAGGAATAGTGTTTTGTTACATTTTGTTTATCATTATGCGAAAAATTATTGATAACTAAATACAAACAATATAGATGAAATAAAGCCATGCCAAAGAAAGATTATTACGAAATATTAGATGTAAAAAATAATGCTTCAGCGGAAGATATAAAAAAAGCATACCGGGATTTAGCCAAAAAGTATCATCCGGATAAAAATCCAGGGGATGAAGTAGCCGAAGAAAGGTTTAAAGAAATCCAGGAAGCTTATGATGTTCTGAAAAATCCAGAGAAAAAAGCCGAGTATGATCAGATAAAAGAAGCGGAAAAGCGCGGCTTTAACTTTGGTGATATAGGAGATGTTTTCTCTCGCGGTCGAGGGGAAAATAAGCGTCAGGGTTTTGGATTTAATGACTTTGGTGGTTTGGGCGATATTTTCTCCAGGTTTTTTGACAGGGGAGAGAGGGTTCGCAGTAGCAGGTACGGCCCTACGCGGGGTAATGATGTTACAGTGGAACTCGAGGTGCCCTTTGAAAAAGCCATATCTGGATGGGAAACCGTAATCGAAGTTCCACAGGAAGAAGATTGTCCCACATGTCACGGAACCGGAGCACAGCCCGGTTCTAAAACCCAGACATGTCCTGAGTGCGGAGGCAAGGGAACTATAGAATCAGTACAGGGTGGTTTTGCGTTAAGTCGGCCCTGTCCAAGATGTTACGGCCGGGGAACTATAATCGAGCAACCATGCCAGACCTGTGCTGGCAGGGGAACTCTACAGCAAAATCGCAGGATTTCTGTAAAGATACCACCGGGTGTGGATGACGGTATGAAAATACGTGTTCCCGGTCAAGGCGAACCCGGCGTTTCAGGAGGGCCAAGGGGGGATTTATATATTATTCCCCGAATTAGCGGACATAGGTTCTTTGAACGCAAAGGTGACGATATTTACTGCAATATAACCATTGATTTCGTCCAGGCTATTCTGGGTGTTACAATTATGGTTTCTACTATTGATGGTAAAGTAAAGCTGAAAATCCCACCAGGAACTCAACCAGATGCTGTACTTAGACTAAAAGGTCGTGGCATTAAGCGTAAAGATGGCACCGGCAGGGGAGACCAATTTGTAAAGGTTAAAGTTAAGCTTCCTAAAGATGTTACTTCCAAACAGGCCGAACTGCTGAAACAATTCAAAGAGCAAACATAAGCAGATCCCGATAATGTTTAAAAACATTCTATTACCAATAGATAATTCAGAATACAGCCAGACAGCCTCCCGATATGCGATTGAACTTGCCAGGCTTTATGGTTCAACTATCCATGGCCTTTCTGTGGTAAATATAAAACTGATTCAGGGTTCTCTGATAACCGATCTTAATAGTATAATAAGATTGGCCCCAAGGCAGTTAGAAGAGGTGTTACAGGATAAAGGCCAGGAAATTCTGGATAAATTAAGCAGATTATGCGAAGAAGCTGGAGTTACATGCAAAATCTCAAGTTCCATGGGAATAATAGGTGAATCCATATGTCGGAAAGCAAGTGTAGCAGATTTAATAGTTATGGGTAAATATGGCGAAAGCGGTGAGTGGTCAGGTCCTTTGTTGGGTTCTGTGGCTGAAACAGTGGTAAGACAGGCTGATAAACCTGTGTTTCTTGCATCCAG
This sequence comes from Candidatus Poribacteria bacterium, assembly GCA_014730235.1. Classification (GTDB taxonomy): domain Bacteria; phylum Poribacteria; class DTPJ01; order DTPJ01; family WJIO01; genus WJIO01. The sequence continues at coordinate 5,127 of WJIO01000389.1, read as the reverse complement.
AGAATACCAGGAAATTAATAGAATTCTTATTGCATACGACAAAGGCAGAAGCGCAAATCACATGCTACACTTTGCCGCAAATGTTGCTATGACTTTAAATTCACCCATATCTGTACTTGTAATATGTGATGACAAAAAATTGCATGAAAGCCTTATGAATGATGCTGTTCTGTATCTGGAAGCCTATGGTGTGGAGGTAGAACCGCTCTTAAAAGACGGGGAACCTGCGGAAGAAATACTTATGGCGGCGAAAGAAAAAAAAGCAGACTTAATTGCTATGGGCGCATATGGTCATAATATCAGGGAATTTTTGCTAGGCAGTATAACAGAACATGTAATGCGTGAGGCATACTGTCCTATACTTCTATACCGATATTAATTTGTGTTCTTTCTTTATTAACTTATAAAATATCCAGTAGGAAATCCAACGATAATAGTTCTTCATAATAATACCAGTAACACAATTCAGCGAACAGCCAATCAGATACTCGGCTGGAGTGTGGCAATAATTTGAAAATTTTCTCAGCTTGTCATTCCTGCTTCAAGCTTTTTCAAAAAGCTTGAAGCAGGAATGACAAATGGAGGATATTTTTTTCTTAATTGGACAATATTTTTACACTTCCACACTCAAGCCGGAAGAGCCGACCGGCTTTATATGAGAATTTAAGCGTAAAAGGATGATAAGGACTTGCGGATATAATTAGAAACAATAAAAGGGCATCTTTAAAGATGCCCTTTTATTGTGTTATTATTCGGATTTTATAAGGCTTCCTGTCCTACTCCGGGCTTATATGGTGTTTGAGTGGGGGTGAACTGGCTATTTTCCCGCCTTTCACACAGACCCTCAGGGGTAAACACTGTGGGGAAAGCTATGCATAAAACTTCGTCCATATTATCAACCAGATGAATTTCCACTTTATCCCGGATCTCTTCAGGTATTTCCTGTAAATCCTTCTTATTCTTCATTGGCAGTATAATTTCATTTATACCAGCCCTGGAAGCTGCCAGCACCTTCTCTTTAACCCCGCCAATAGGAAGTATTCTTCCCCTCAGGGTAATTTCTCCCGTCATGGCAAGCTTTTCCTTGATCGGTGTTTTGGTAGCCAGAGATGCAAGAACTGTAGCCATAGTTATTCCCGCCGATGGACCGTCTTTAGGAGTTGCGCCAGCCGGTACATGCAGATGAACGTCGTATTTGTCAAAAAAATCCGGTTCGATGCCCAGTATATCTGCTCTGGAGCGGACATAGCTTAAAGCTGCCTGGGCCGATTCCCGCATAACGTCACCCAACTGACCTGTGAGGGTCAGGGATTCGTTCTTGCGACCTGTATGCTTCATACGGGCGGCTTCTATGAAGATTATGTCTCCACCGGTAGGCGTCCATGCAAGACCTACACCAACGCCCGGTTCGTCAGCTCTTTCAGCTGTTTCTGAGTAAAATTTCTCCGGGCCAAGGTATTCGTGAAGGTTTTTAACCGTTACCTTGCACTTTTCCGTCTCTTCCTGGGCAATACCTTTAGCCGCCTTTCTGCATACTGTGCCGATTTCCCTTTCCAGGTTTCTGACACCTGCTTCTCTGGTATAGTTTCGGATTATATTCCGGATTGCGCCATCAGAAATGGTCAACTGTTTTTTTGTTATGCCGTGACCTTCTAACTGCTTGGGCAGGAGGTAGCGTTTTGCTATCTCAAGCTTTTCCACTTCCGTATAACCCGGAAGTCGTAGAACTTCCATCCTGTCCAGCAATGCCGGAGGTATAGTGTCCAGCACATTGGCTGTGGTTATAAACATAACCCTGGACAGGTCAAAGGGAACTTCCAGGTAATGGTCAGCAAAGGAATGGTTCTGCTCAGGGTCTAGTACCTCCAGCAAAGCCGAAGATGGGTCTCCCCGGAAGTCGCGTCCCAGCTTGTCCACCTCATCCAGCATAAACACAGGGTTATTGGATTCAGCTTTCTTAAGCCCCTGGATAATCCTACCCGGTAGTGAACCGATATAAGTACGACGATGCCCTCTTATCTCGGCCTCGTCACGAACACCACCAAGGGACATACGCACAAACTTGCGTCCCATGGCCCTGGCGATGGACTTACCCAGCGATGTTTTTCCAACACCAGGAGGTCCCACAAAGCAAAGGATAGAGCCTTTCATATCGGCTTTCAGCTTCCTGACAGCAAGATATTCCAGTATACGATCCTTTACCTTTTCCAGGTCATAGTGGTCTTCATCCAGAATCTTCTTCGCCTTTGATATATCCAGCATATCTTCTGTATGTTTGCTCCATGGCACATCAAGGAGCCAACCCAAATAAGTTCTGGATACCGTATATTCAGCCGAAGACGGGTGCATCTTGGTCAGCCGGTTTAACTCTCGTTCAGCCTGCTTTTTAGCTTCTTCGGGCATACCGGCTTTTTCGATCTGCTCTTTCAGATCGTCCAGTTCTGAAGCTTCGTCATCTTCACCAAGTTCCTTTTTGATCGCTCCCATCTTCTTTCGCAGGTAAAATTCCCGCTGAGCCTTGCTCATCTCTTCACTGGCTTCTGTCTGGATCTTCTTGCTGAGTTCCAGCACAGAGAGTTCTCTGGAGAGTAAAGCTCTAAGAGTTGACAAACGCTCTTTGACGTCTGTTATCTCCAGAAGCCTTTGTTTTTGATCAAGGGAAATATTCATATACATGGAAACCATATCAGCCGTAGCCGACGGCCCCATGCCTTTTGCCATCATGGTGAGGTCTTCTGGTACATCCTCAGACAGAGAAGCTATCTTCCCCAGTATGTCAATTACAGTTCTTTCCAGGGCTTCCAGTTCTGTGTCCTGTTCCGTTTCTTCCATCAAAACACTGGATCTGGCAACCATATACGGGGCTTCAGAATCAACAAATTCCTCTACTTGTATTCTGGAGATACCATGCACCCATATCTGATACACGTTGTTTGGGAACTGAAGTTGTCTGACAATTTTACCCACGGTTCCTATAGTAAACAGGTCCTTAGGTTTCGGATTTTCAACTTCCGGCTTCTTTTGAGCAACGAGGGCGATCAGGCTGTCATTTTTCTTGGCATCCTGGATCAACCTTACGGAAGAAGTCCGGGCTACTGTCAACGGTGCTACCATATGAGGGTAAACAACCACATTTCGCAGCGGCAATACGCCTAAAACCTCTGGTATATCAAGCTGTCCGTCTTCCATATCCGTTTTTTCGTAGGGAACAGGAAGTACAACAAACTTATTATTCTTATCGTTTCGTTCTTTATTAGCCATTTTTTACACCTTCCTCCAAGCTTGGACCGCCGAAGGAGGTATGAGCTGATCTATATAACATCTGCTCAAACTTCCTTATGTATTATTATATATGTATGAGTTCAGCAGGTCAGGAAACCGGAGTTACCGAGGGTTTCCGGGTAACGCCCTGTTTCACCTGCGATTGATGGACGGCTTCAAAAATAATTTCACCATCCAATACCTTAACTTCTATATTATCGCCTTCTGAGAATCTGCCTTCCAGCACCTGCATGGCCAGAGGGTCAAGGATTTTTTTCTGTATTACGCGCTTGATAGGTCTTGCACCATAAACCGGGTCAAAGCCTACTTCCGCAAGCATTTCCCTGGCTTCAGGTGATAAGGTTATATCTATATTTTTAGATTCCAGACGCTTTTTAAATCTGTTAAACTGTATATCAACAATAAGTTTTATCTGTTCTATTCCTAATTTATTAAATACGATTATTTCATCAACCCTGTTCAGGAATTCGGGCCTGAACTGAGCTTTTAAGGCATCCATTGCCTGCTCTTTCATATCATCGGCATTGCTGTCATTGATATTCTGAAGCCACTGGCTGCCTACGTTAGACGTCATTATAAGCACAGTATTTTTAAAGTCCACTGTCCTGCCCTGTCCGTCGGTTAATCTTCCGTCTTCAAGGATCTGTAACAGCGCATTAAACACATCGGTATGCGCCTTTTCTATTTCATCGAACAGGACGACGCTGTAAGGTCGTCTTCTGACGGACTCTGTAAGCTGTCCGCCTTCGTCATATCCCACGTATCCTGGTGGAGCACCGATAAGCCTTGAGACGGAGTGTCTTTCCATATATTCACTCATATCGAGTCTTATCATGGCATCTTCGTCGTCAAAGAGGAATTCAGCAAGAGTTCGGGCAAGCTCGGTTTTACCTACGCCGGTAGGTCCCATGAATATAAATGAACCGATTGGTCGGTTGGGATCCTGAAGTCCGGCTCTGGCTCTTCTTACGGAGTTGGACACAGCGGCAATTGCGTCATCCTGACCAACTACGCGTTTTTTCAGGTTTTCTTCCATGTGCAGGAGCTTTTCAACTTCTCCCTGCATGAGTCTGGAAACCGGGATTCCTGTCCATTTAGAAACAACTTCGGCTATGTCCTCTTCGTCAACTTCCTCTTTTAACATCTTTCTTTCGGCCTGAATTTCTGCCAGTTTCTTATTTTCTTCTTCGAGTTCGGTTGTAAGTTTTACAAGAGTTCCGTGACGAATTTCGCCTGCTCTGGAGTAATTGCCCTCTCTTATGGCTTTTTCCTCTTCGGCTTTGGCTTTTTCTATCTCTTCTTTGGTATGCTGTATTTTCTGTATGGCATCTTTTTCTATCTGCCAGTGGGCCTTCATTTCTGTTACCTGTTCGTTGAGTTCAGCCAACTCAGCATCCAGCTTTTCCAGCTTTTCTTTTGAAGCTTTATCTTTTTCTTTTGATAAAACCTGTCTTTCTATTTCCAACTGCATTATCCTGCGTTGTATTTCATCAATTTCTGTGGGGATACTGTCAATCTCTATTCTCAGCTTTGATGCAGCTTCGTCTATCAGATCTATAGCTTTATCAGGCAAAAACCTGTCGGCAATGTATCTATCGGATAAGATGGCAGCAGCCATAAGGGCTGCATCCTGCACCCTTACGCCGTGATGGACTTCATAACGTTCCTTAAGACCACGCAGTATTGCTATTGTATCCTCAACCGTAGGTGGCCGTACCAACACTGGCTGGAATCGTCTTTCCAAAGCCGGATCTTTTTCGATATGTTTTCTGTATTCGTCCAAAGTTGTAGCGCCTACACATCGGAGTTCACCTCTGGCCAGGGCTGGTTTAAGCATGTTAGACG
>WJIO01000388.1 GCA_014730235.1 Candidatus Poribacteria bacterium | reverse complement strand
GTACCTGAAAAATATAGACAATCTGTGGCTAATTTCATTAAAAGCCGGGGTATGGCCTGCAGTGTTTATGGCGCTCAATATCTTATGGAAGGCCTTTACCTTGCAGGTAAGGAAGAATACGCCTTTGATCTCCTGGTGGATAAATCAGATAGAAGCTGGTGGCACATGATAGAGGTAGGTTCTACCATCACCCTGGAGGCCTGGGATATTAAATACAAGGGAAATATGGATTGGAACCACGCCTGGGGAGCTGTTCCAGCTAATATTATCCCCAGATATTTAATGGGTGTAAGACCCCTTGAACCGGGCTTCAGCAGGATCCTTATACATCCGCAACCGGGAAAGCTGGAACATGCCAGGGCAAAAATACCGACAATCCGGGGAACTGTAAATGTAATTTTCCAGAAAAATCATGAAAATAGTTACAGACTGGAAATAGACATACCGGCAAACACCACAGCCAAAGTCGTTCTGCCATGTAAAGATATAGATAATACTGGAATTAAAATGGATGGTAAAATAATAAATGCAAAGATGGAGGATGAATATGCAGTGATTGATCCTCTAGGCTCAGGAAAGCATGTTTTTGTAACTTAAGACTAACAAAAAAAGTCCAAGATTTTGGTTATCTGTTTTTTGGATTCTTCCCGGGATATGAGAATATCCACCATGCCATTTTCCACCAGAGGATGATCTGGTCTTAGAATATAATTCTTCTGATTAAACCGATTTGTGGATCTTATATTATCCCCAACTTTAGATTCCAACACTACTATATCAGCCAGATAAGCAAAACCCGGAAAACAATCATGAGAATCGGAGTGGGCCAAAAGTGAGATGTATAGCAAATCCTTTTCCAGGAGATGACTGAGTGCTGCATTAATACTAAGGGATTGAGAAGGAAATAACACATTATTTTTGCTTTGCAAAGCAGCGCCATTGTTATAAACTATAAGCAGAGGTAGTTCCTCTATAACGGCTTTGTTTATTGCATCAATAAGGTTTTTACATAGAAAAAGACTAATATCATGATTTGTAAAATTTAAATTAAGGATAGAGATAATAAGACGATGACCTGACAATTTGGCGTCTGCCGTCATTATTGCCCAGTTTTCTACACCTTTTTCAAGGTTAAAATCCTTGCCTTCGGTATTCAATATTTTTAGAGAATTATCATCTGCCAGTAAATCCAATCTTTCTTGTGGTTCAAGGGGAAAGTAATAACCGCATTTATGGCATATTCTGATATTCCTGATTAATTCACCGTTATATATAATTTCACTGCATTCAGTACACTTAACCCATAAACCTTCCGGTGTATCTCTACGTTTACGGGAATTATTTTTTCTTGTTTTATTATTTGGTAAATCACTCAAGATATATATCCTTATTCAAGCAATCTTTTTTATTGAAATATTAAACAGAAATTTCGCTCTCATGAAAATGTAAAATATTTATCGGGACAAGTCCCCTATTTCTTCTCCGTTTTTGTATTTAACCATTTTAACTTCAGTTCCACAGTCTTTACCCATGCTGTATTCAACTTCATCCATCATAGCTTTCATAAGGAAAATACCCCTGCCGCAGGGTTTCATAAAATTTTCAGGACTCAATGGATCTCCTACAGATGATGGATCAAAACCATTGCCGCAATCCTTTATAAATACGATGAGTTTATCTTCTGATAAATAAAATCGGAATTCGGCACTTTTTTCTGGATCGTTTTTATTACCATGTTTTATAGCGTTTGTTCCGGCTTCAATAACTGCCAGATTTATCTGGTCTATTGTTTCTTCATCAAATCCCATCTCTTTTCCACAATATGATATTACCATATCTAACAGATATATGTGTTTATCTTCGCTCGGAATACTCAGGAATATCTCCCTTTTATGGTCTATATTTTCATTTATCATTTGTTTTATAACTGGTGTTTATAAGTTAATATATTCAAGATTTTACAGCTTCTAAGGCTGTTTTTATGTCATAGTACACTTCGAATAGAGAATCAAGCTTGGTAATAGACAAAACATCCACGATGTTTTTTTGGGGATCCAGAAGTACCAATTGTCCATTATGCTCTTGCAATTTCATAAATGCCGCTATTATAGTTCCCAAGGCAGAACTGTCCATAAGGGGTACTTCCTTCAGGTCTAATATAATCCATTTAACACCTGAGTTAAGTTTATCCTCGATAGTTTGTCTTAACTCAGCCACGCTATCCCCTATGATTTTACCGTTTAGCCCTATAATTATCCCATTTTCTATGTCTTTTGTATCAATCTGCATAACAGTTCTTTCTTTAAATAACTAAAACAAGTAAGTATATATTTCTCTTTCGGAATATATCTGAAAGAGTATCAAAATTTATTCTGGAAATCAAGAAATTATTTGCACATCCAAGTATAAAATTTATGTCCCTATGTTATGCGAAGAATGGGGTAACAAATAAAGTTTGTTTCCTTCGGGTTCAATCTTATTACAGCAATTTTGAATATCTTCATCGTCAATATATACTTCTTTATTCCTGATTATTATTTCAAAGTAGAAGCCAAACCAGCCTCCAGTATGCTGGTTATGCGATCCAGATCGTCTTCAGAATAATATTCAATCTCAATGCTGCCTTTTTTCCTACCCTGTTTTATCTTAACCTGAGTAGCCAGCATAGTTTTCAGGCGGTTTTCCAGGGCTTCTATTTCAGGTTGAATTTCATCATCCTGTTTTTTGGGCTCTGATTGTTTTATGATTTTCTGTACTAATTTTTCCGTCTGCCTTACGGACAAATCCGACTCAATAATTTTCTGACATACGCTTTGCTGTTGTTTTTCACTTTCAAGGGCTAACAAAGCCCTGGCATGACCCATAGATATTTTGCCGTCTAAAACTGCATCCTGTATTTCCTGTGGTAACTGTAAAAGGCGCATTATATTTGCCACCGCAGGTCTGCTTTTACCTACAGCCTGAGCCAGTTGTTCTTGTGTAAGGTTAAAATGATTCATCAAAACGGAATAAGCTCTGGCCAACTCTATAGCGTTAAGGTCTTCCCGCTGGATATTTTCTGTAACGGCCAGGGCCATAGCTTCCGCATCATCAGCTTCCCGGATAATTACCGGCACCTCCGAAAGGCCAGCCATCTTTGAAGCCCGTAGTCGTCTTTCACCTGCAATTATTTCATATTTTCCGTCTTCGGTGGATCGAACTATTATGGGCTGAACAACTCCCTTTTCTTTTATAGAAGCTGCCAATTCTTCCAGAGCTTCGCTATTCATTTGAAGACGGGGTTGATAGGGGTTGGGTGATATAATATCGACTGAAATGCTGATAACTCTATCGGTAGTTTGCTTTTTTACTGCATCAGGTATAAGGGCGCTTAGTCCTCTCCCCAAAGGATCTTTATTCATTTGCCACTATTTCCTTTGTAAGTTCTCTATATGCTTGTGCTCCGCTGGAACTATTGTCGTAAAGTATCACAGGTTTACCAAAGCTGGGAGCTTCGCTTAGACGAACATTTCGGGGTATGGCCGTCTTGTATACTTCACCCTTAAAAAAATTCCTTACTTCAGATATAACCCTGTAAGATAATTTAACCCTTCTATCCTGCATAGTAAGCAGCACGCCTTCGATCTCAAGTTTTGGGTTGAGGTTATCCCGAACCAGGATGATTGTTTTCAGCAACTGTCCCAAACCTTCCAGCGCGTAATATTCGCATTGTATAGGTATCAATACTGAATCACAGGCAGTTAAGGTATTTAATGTAAGCAGACCAAGAGAAGGAGGGCAATCTATTATGATATAGTCGTATCTATCGCGAATGTCCTTCAAAGATGATTTCAACCTGCTTTCACGAGCTATTAATGACGCCATCTCCACCTCTGCACCTATAAGATCATGGTTAGCAGGTAAAAGGTTTAGATATTCCATTTCTGCGGTCAAAATAACATCAGCCGCAGCCATGCCATCCACAATTACATGATAAATACTCTTTTCCACCTGTTTAGGATCAAATCCCAGACCGCTGGTAGCATTAGCCTGAGGATCAGTATCGATAAGTAAAGTTTTTTTTCCCAACTCGGCCAGACATGCAGAAACGTTTATAGCTGTGGTAGTTTTTCCTACACCACCTTTCTGATTGGCAACAGCGATCATTTTAGGCATGAACAAACCTCTTGTATATTCTGTAACAGGCAGTTCTGTTAATATTGCACCTATCTATAAAGGTCTCTTCTTTGGTATCCCCGGTCGCCGGGGATATTGATCCGGTGTATTTTTTATTTTATTTATGAAGATCAGGTCTCGATTGTTTTCCACGACGTGTTTGACTTTTTCCAAACATCCTC
>WJIO01000387.1 GCA_014730235.1 Candidatus Poribacteria bacterium | reverse complement strand
CATTCCTGCTTTCGCAGGAATGACAGCATAAAAAAGTTTCTTATCTTTACCACACTGAACCCGGAAAAGCCAAATATTTTTGAGACCATTTAGTTAGGCTTTATTGATACGCTCAAATATTCTAATGTTCTTTTCAATGGGATCCATTACAACTATCCGACCTGTGGAATCAACCGTTACATCCATCCCGCCTTTTTTACAATCAGACAAACCGTTATTAGCGCAGTTAGCTGCATTTTTTGCAAAGTTTTCCCGGGTGGCTACCACGCTTTCAAATCTGCCATTCTGTTTGTATACTTTAATTCGGGGAACGCCTTTTTCGCTGGTCACAAATCGCCCATCAGGGAGTATTGCAAAATTAACCGGGTTACAGCATCCACAGAAGCTATCAATTGCCAATGACGCATTGCCCCAGGCAAGTTCAAGGTCGCCATCGAAAGTAAATGCCTCGATCCTGTGTTCTCCCGGATTTGCTACTCTAAGCAGGCCATCGGGTGAAACAGCCAGATCGAAATATGGACTGGGCACAGTAAAGCTGTGGGCTTCCCTTCCACCGTCGATCTGTCTTATCAGCTTTCCTGATGAATCAAAGCGCAGTACCTTGCGATTGCCTGCATCGGCCACAAACACGTTGCCGTCTGAAACAGCCAGTGAAGTAAGTACAGGATTTCCGCCTAGATTTTCCCACCGGGATTTGAATCCGCCTTTCAGGTCATAGATTTCTACATGATCCCGCATTCCTGCATATATATCACCATTTTCAGATATAGTCAGACATCGGGGAGTATCCTTTAAATTTAATTTATTATGAAAGCTTATATCTCTATTCAATACCTGTATGGATTTATCTGACGCTATATAAATGCGATCTTGAGAATCAACTGTGACGGCTTTTAGATCGTGACAATTTACATCTATCTTTTTAATTTCCTGATAATTGATTAAGCTGGGATCTACTTTAGTAAGTTTTTCCAGTTCTTCCCGGTATGAATTTCTTACAATATTTTTATTTTCGGATGAACCGGAAAGTATATTTTTGGAAGCCAGACCAATTATGCCGCCTGTTGCCACCAGGCCTATGCTGCCTATTATAAATTCCCGTCTTGTAACGCTTTTATTTTCTTTTGTCATTATATCACCTCAAGGAGCAATCAAGTTCTATAATAAATATAATTCCCCATTAATATAACGCCATTCACGTTTAAGTTATTTCTTGGAAACTGTGCAAAAATCCGTAAAGATTTCCTGAAGTAGGTGCTATTCAGGTTAGGGAAGATTTTTGGTATAAAGAAAAATGCTTCTTCCGGGTTCAGTGTGATTATAATTGAAAATTCCCTCAGCTTGTCATTCCTGCGAAAGTATAGAAGCCTAAAAAGCCATTAAATTAATTGTATCTTAACTTATTCTTTGCTAGCAAATAACAGAAAGTTGATATAATCGCAGTTAGTTTGGAAATATATTTATTTAACATATCATTTTGTTTAATATTGGTCATAAATATGGAAAAAATAGTTATTCTGAGTATTCACGGTATTGGTGACGCGATCATGCTCACGCCCATGATCCAGTTACTTGGGGAAAAAAGACCTGGTTCCAAGATAACAGTCTTAACCACTTTGGAAGGCTCAAAACAGATTTTTGAGTCATGTCCTTATATAAGTGAAATCGTTAAAATTGACCGGTCTTTTAATAACATCGGCCATAAGCTTAAGTTATTTGTGTCCTTAATGAGACGAAAGTTTGATGTTTGTCTTACAGGATTTAGCAGCAACTTTGTTGATAACATATTTGCTGGAGTAATACAGGCAAAATACAGGATTATACATTCTCACCCTATGATGAAAAAAGTTATGGGATTGTCCTTCACTCACAATATTAGAGTTGCCATGAATTCCAATGAACATGCGGTTCATCAAAATCTTAGCCTTTTAAAACCCCTTGATATATATCATAAAAATGAAGCTAATTATAACACCAGGATATGGATTTCTAAAAAAGACGTAACTGCAAGTCAAAAAATTTTGAAATCTCATGGAGTCAATGAAAAGGAAATGCTCATTGGTTTTCATCCTGGCTCCAGCGATGAATGGGGAATGATATATAAGCGCTGGCCTAAAGAAAAATTCGCTGAGCTTGGTAACAGGTTATTAACAGAATATCCTGACGCGCGTCTTTTATTGTTTGGCGGACTGAATGAAAAAAGACTTAGATTTGATATATATAATATGATGAATATCAAACCTATTGTAATTGACGGTACGACCATAAGGGAAGCAGCCGCTTTAATCAGCAAATGTAATGTATTTGTAAGCAACGATTCAGGATTGATGCACGTCGCCGCTGCTATGAAAACTCCTACTGTCGCAATTTTTGGCCCAACTAATCCTGTTGCAACATCACCTTATGGTTAGGAACATATTGTCGTTGCAAAAAATATGGAATGTCGCCCCTGCTGGCCTATCCTCAAGCTAAGAAAGAGTAACTTTAACCCCAGGTGTAAACACGGCCCTTCCCATTTATGCCTAGCTGAACTTCCTGTGGATGAAGTTTTCGATGCTACTAATGAATTGATAAAAAAGGTTTGGAGCAGCTCAGAATGTCAATTGTAGTTAATGAAACTACATTAAATGAGAAATATATTAAAAACCTGGGGGAAGTAAAAATAAAAGCAATTAAAATATCTATCGGCCTGATTTTTCTCGGTCTTATAGCTTTCGGTCTTTGGAGATATATTTCATTTGGAAGTCTAGCAAAATCCCTTTCAGAGACTGGAAAAGCCCTATCTAAAATCAAACTCAGATTCTTTTTTCTGGCTGTTCTGGTCTACGTTATAAGCACATTATTAACAGACTGGAGTTGGAAGGCCGTATTGAAGATTTTCAATAAGCATGTGAATGTTTTAAAACTCATGCCAATATGGATGGCCGGTATATTTGTAAATAATATAACTCCTATGAGTAGAGCTGGCGGCGAAATTATACGGGTATATGGTTTGCGAAAAAAGTTTAAAATGCCATATTCTGTATCCGTTCTATCTGTAGCAATAAGCAAACTGACAGAGCTAGCACCAATAGCCCTTATGGGTATGATAGGCGCACCTGTATTGGTGGAACATAAGTTATTAACATGGCGGCAGTTTAGCTATATCATTGGAACGATGTCAATTATACTGTTAGTTGCCTTCCTGATTATATATAAAACAAATTATATGCCAATATTGTGGAACAGGATTTTACGACTACTTACCCGTGAAGAAAAAAATAATATATCTATAAATTCAATACCATATTCGGGTAAATGGAAAATTCCTGTTTTTGAAAGTTTAATCGCAGCCAGCTTTTTCTGGGTAATGGCTCCCCTTAGACTTAAAATACTTGCTTATGCTATGGACATTAACCTTTCCTTCAGCGCAGCAGCAGCTGTTAATGTCTGGTATATATCTATGGGTTTAATAGCTTTTACTCCCGGTGGAATAGGAATTATTGAAGGCGGTCTTGTGGCCGGTTTAGTGCTAATAGGAGTTCCACCATTACAAGCTTTTACCCTTACTGTTCTAGATAGATCCATCTCTTATCTTCTCAGCACAGCTTTGGGGGCAACATGTTTTTTAACACTGGGAGCCAGGGAGTTATGGATCAGGGGTAATACAAAAAGGGGATTATCTTAAATGATTGAAAAAAGGACTTATTCAAGAATAGGACTGATGGGAAATCCATCTGATGGATTTTTTGGTAAAACAATATCTTCATGTATAACTAATTTCTGGGCGACGGTAAGACTTACAGAAAGCAAAAACTTAAAGATAATACCTCACAGGGAATTTGATCCTACCGAATTTAAAAGTTTGTATGATTTGGAAGAAGTATCCAAGCGGGATGGATATTATGGCGGTATAAGGCTTATATATGCAACATGCAAGAGATTTAGTAAGTATTGTCGTGAAAATGGAATTTGTCTTAAAAACGGTAATTACAGCATAACCTATGACACCAATATTCCCCGGCAGGTAGGCCTGGGTGGGTCAAGCGCTATTATCGTATCGCTCCTGAAAGCCCTTATGAAATTTTATGAACTTGATGATAAAGATATACCCCTGGAAATTCAGCCTAACCTGGTACTCAGCGTTGAAACAGAGGAACTTGGTATTAAGGCGGGACTTCAGGATAGAGTTATACAAAGCTACGGTGGTACTGTCTACATGGACTTCAATAAAGAACATATGGATAAAAACGGTTTTGGTTTGTATGAAAGGTTAGATTTCAATCTTTTACCAAATTTGTTTATTGCCTATGTCGAAGGCTCAGGGAAAGATTCTGGTAAAATGCACAACGAAGTCCGGTTTAGATATAATCAGGGTGATAGAGAAATTATTGATGCCATGAGCGTGTTTGGAACTCTGGCTGAGGAAGGTAAACAAGTTCTGGAAGATGGAAATATTAAACATTTTGGAAAGCTTATGAGTATTAATTTCAAACTCCGCAGAAAAATATATGGCGATAAAGCCATTGGAAAGCGGAATCTGGAAATGATAGGTATAGCGGAAGAACTTGGCGCTCCTGCCAAGTTTCCCGGTTCAGGTGGAGCTATAGTTGGCATGTACCGGGATGAAGAACAGCTTAGCCTGCTTAGAACAAAATATACCAGTAAAGGTTTTAAATTTGCTGAAGTCAGTATTCATGAAGTATCTTTAACCAGAGATAATGAATTGGTTGGAATAGAATTTACCTGATTTTTTAATGCCTATTTCTGGTTTTAAACTAAAATCTTGAAAGATGGGAGTTAAGACATGCACAAAGCAAAAATTGATCTACATTGTCACAGCAAAGCTTCTTCAGCCGGATTATGGGTGCTGAGACAGATTGGATGTGCTGAATCATATACACCACCAGAATCACTGTACCAGTTGGCCATGAATCGCAACATGGATTTCGTTACTATTACTGATCATGACAATATTAACGGCGTGAAGGAAATACTAGACTATGATAATGTAATCATTGGCAGAGAAACTACTGCATTTTTCCCCGACGGTGTTAAGGTGCATGTTGTTTGTATTGATATAAATGAAGAACAGAACAGAGAAATCGAAGAAGTTAGACATAACGTTTATGATCTGGTGGATTATCTCAACCAGGAGGATATAATACATTTCGCTGCCCACCCCCTCTACAAAGTAAACGGTGATCTTACCTGGGATCATTTTGAAAAGCTGATACTACTTTTTAAAAGACACGAAGTTTTAAATGGCGGAAGATACGATAGAACTAATCGGATTACTAAACGAATGCTCTCATCATTGACTGAAGAAGATATTAAATGGTTTGCCGATAAGCATAACCTCGAACCTGTAGGAGATAGGCCCTGGGAGAAGTATTTTGTCGGTGGTTCAGACGATCATGGCGGGTTGTTTGTAGGATCATGTCACACTGAAGTGATGGTCGAGGAAATGACAAAAGAGGCACTTTTGGAGGGTATTCGGGCGGGACGGACTGAGGCTTGTGGTGTATCAGACGGAAGTCTTACACTGGCCCACCAGATAATCAGTGTAGGTTACCAGTATGCTATGAGCCAGAAAGGTCAATCTTCCGAAGCCGCATTAATGTTGAAACTCATGCTGCAAAAAGATGGTAAAAAACCCAATATCTGGACTCGAAGAAAACTGAAAAAAGCCCTGAAGAGAAGTCCTGAAAAAGAACAATCACCTCTCGTTCGCGAGGTTCGGGCTGTGGTTCAGGAAAGACCGGAATTAAAAACTATGTTCAACTCCGGTACATTAAGCGCGGAAGAAATTAATAAACACGTTTTTAATCTTGCAGCAGACCTCTGGGATCGCCTGATAATCCAGATTACAGAACAGCCTTTGCTTCTTAACTCTTTTATAGCCTGGGGAACTGCGATTCTTGGCGCTTATATGGCCTCTATGTCCTCAGTACATAAAGATCTGGATTTGATACACGAAGCTGAAAGGTTTATGGGGGAAGCTAAACCCAAGAAAGTCGCATGGTTTACCGATAGATACCAGGTTATGGATGGTGTAGTAAGAACTATAAACAGATTCCTGGATGCAAGTAAAGAATATGATTGTGACCTTACTGTTGTTGTATCCGACGAAAAGGAAGATGGTCATCCGGAAGGTATAAAAGCTTTCCCGTCCATCACTAATTTCCGAATTCCTATGTATAAAGATCTAACCCTTTATTTTCCATCCTTCCTTCGATTAGCCAGATGGATGGAAGAAGAGGAGTTTGATTCTGTAGTTATTAGCACACCCGGGCCTATGGGATTTGCCGGTCTCTTAGCGGCTAAGGTTTTCGGGCTTCCGGTTACTTCCATATACCATACTGATCTGCCAAGATATTCATACGAATTAACAAATGATAATATGCTGGCTGCTGTTGTAGCAAAACTTGCCAAAGCTTTTTACGATCAAGCAGACCGCATACTGGTTCCATCAAGTGATTATGCTGCGGAACTTGAAAAATGGGGTATTAGAACAGATAAAATTGGTTTCCTGAGAAGGTGGGTTGATCGGGAGGTTTTCTCTCCAGCAAAACGAAGCAACAACGGTTACTTTGGTCATACCAAAGGAACTAAACTACTCTATGTGGGTCGGATATCCAAAGAAAAGAACCTGGATTTACTTCTGGATGTTCATAACCAGCTTCTCCAAAGGAACAGAGATTTTACCATGCTTTGCATTGGTGAGGGCCCTTATCTGGAAGAACTTAGAGATAAAACCAAACACATGGGAAACTTCAAACTCCTCGGCCCTATGTTTGGCGAACAACTGTCAAAGGCTTATGCTTCGGCTGATATATTTGCATTCCCAAGCCTTACTGATACTTTTGGAAATGTGGTGCTTGAAGCCCAGGCATCAGGTATTCCATGCGTTGTCATGAATCAAGGTGGTCCAAAAGAAATAGTGATTGATGGTAAGTCAGGGATCGTTGCGACAAACAGTTCCATGTTTGTTAATTCCATTGATAAACTCATGCTTGATAAACAAATGCGCTTAAATATGTCTAAAAAGGCGGTTGATAACGTTGCAAGATTTGATAAGGAAGACATTTTTATGGGATTCTGGCATACGGTGACCGGACATGAAAAATCAGACCGTCTGGAACTTGATTATATGGAACCAACCACCTCATTGAGTTATGTATAGTGATTTTTACCGGCTGAATAATCTAATGGCTAATAGGAAGGATTAAAAAACATTTTGAGTAAAGGTACATTTGGGACGGTCTTTGATGCCCTTAGAGAAAAGCATATAAACCCACAATTGGTTATTCAGTATACTACTTTCTGTAATGCAAGTTGCCCCCAGTGTGGAATGCGAAAAGGCAGTGATGCATCCAGGAAAACCCTCTCAAAAGATTATATAAAAAGAGTTATTGACTACGCCGTTGATAACTGGAACATTCAGATATTGTCTTTTACCGGTGGTGAACCCTTCCTTTTTCTGGATGATATTGTAGAGCTTATAAACCATGCCAGTAGCAGGGGCGTAAAATACATAAGGACAGGCACTAATGGCTTTGCCTTCTGTTACGATCCCGCTCAGCATGATAAGTTTGAAAAACGTGTATATACTATAGCAGAGAAACTATCTCAGACAAATCTTCGCAACCTCTGGATCAGCCTTGATTCTTCATGCCCTGAAGTCCATGAAGAAATGCGAGGATTTCCCGGTTTGATCAACGGTATTGAAAAAGCTGTTCCAATTCTTCAGGAATACGGCATCTATCCTGCCGCTAATCTGGGTATAAATAGGAATATCGGCGGTCGTTACGGTATGGATGAAATAAATGATTTTAACGAAGAAAAGTTTTATGAACGCTACAGCAAGGGTTTTTCTGATTTCTGCCAGCGGGTGATAAACCTTGGCTTTACCATGGCCAATACATGTTATCCCATGAGTATGGATATTGATGACGTGTCCTATTTGGCTACATCTAAAGATCGCGTTGTATCTTTCACCCGTGAGGAAAAAGCTGTTTTATTCAAAGCACTTTTTGACACTCTTTCAGAATATCGCCCTAAAATCAGGATATTTACACCCAAAACAAGTTTATGCGCTTTAATGAAATTTTATAATAACGGCAGCAAAACCGAATATCCATGCAGAGGTGGTATTGACTTCTTCTATATGGATGCTGAAACAGGACATTTATACCCATGTGGATACAGGGTCGAAGATGATCTCGGTGAGATATGGGACATTGATCTGGAAACTTTGCGAGAGCAAAAACCTTTCTGCGTTAAATGCGATTGGGAATGTTTCCGGGATCCAACGGAATTATATGAACCTCTTATAAATCTATATCATCATCCTATATCTGCTCTAATTAAAATATTTAAAAATGAAAAATCCCGCCTCTGGTTACGGGATGTTCTTTATTTTTATTCATGCGATTTCTTCGATGGCAGAAAACCGCCTAATTATCAAAAAATGAGACGATTTACCAAAATGTTCTCAAGCAATGGTACATGTCAATTACCCCAGGTAAATCACTCAAGCTGAATTCAAGCATGGGTATTTTTCAGAAAACAGGCAGTGTTAAAATAACATTGTCTGTTTTTTGTGCAAGCTTTTAGTTTATAATACCTCTTTACAAATACAAAATCCCTAGTGCCAGACTCCATAAGTTGGTATTTTAAAGGCGATACCTATAAGACTCCATACACACCCCAGAGCATAATCACCAAGCATAAGACCAAAGAAAAAAGGTACAGCCCTACGGTAAAGACGCACTCCCCCCGCTCTTAGAATTATTGCCTTTAGCATCCAGCTTATAAATACGGCAAACCATGATCGTCCAAGACCACCGCCAGTTGTTAATACATAGCCGCCGGGATGAAAGGGCCACCATAAAAATCGACCTTTCATAATGGCCAGGAAAATGGTAAATATGAACCCGCCGATGATTCCACCTGTTTCTGACCAGTTTGTATTTTGTGGATAAACAAGCCAGTTGTTTAACCGGTTAAAAAACTCCCATCCCATAGTACCGATCCAACCTCTTGCTTTGCTGGTTGCGCCGAGATCATACATTACATGCAGATAAAGCCAGAAGGTTATAAAGATACCAAAGACAATGGCCAGTATCATCCCGGCCAGTATCTGGCGATAACCTATGCGGGTTCGTTCTGCTATACGTAGGGCTTCCAGTTCGCTGGGCATGGGATTTGCCCGGAAACATCTGTTAAGGGGATACAGGTAGGTCAATATAGTCAGATTTGGTGTACCAAGACGGTATGTTCCCATGGTGGTAACCATTGTCCTGGCTGGGTCAACGTATATCAAAGTATGTAGCGGGGGCCCGATTTCTGCCCTGGATCGTGTAATTCCCAGAACCATAGGAGCATAAATCATGGAAAATATACCGATAGCCCAAAAGGACATACCGGCGTGGTTCAGGAACAAAAATAAGTATAGAGAACCAATTACGAGTATTATCGTAGCCGTTCTGTAACTCATAGGTTCGCTGGAATCATCCAGTGGGTAATTTCTTCTGAAGATTCTGTTTATAATGCGTATATAAAATTTTCTCCCCATCCACAGGGGAATTAAACCAAAAGCGATCCATGCGCCGATAGATTGCTCATAAAAATAAATACTTTTAGCTCCTATCATACCTATACCCACTATCCTTTGAATTCTACCAAATACGTAGAAGAACCAGCAGGAAAAGGATAGATCAAGAGGTGTAAAGAACATCAGGCCGATGATAAAAGGGTAAAAGGATATGGTGAGGGTACCCATAGCGTTCCAGGGTCTGCTGGTAAAAGACGCTATGCCCTGATGTTTGACGTTAATGTAAGGAACGGCCGGGTTTATGTAACTCAGTCCATTTAAAATACATATAGTGCCGGATATGGAAAAACCTATCCACATGAGACGATTTCCAAAGAATTTACGTGGGTTGCCCGTCATTGCAACAGGTAGCTGGATGATAGGGTAGCTTAATCGCTCATTCTCTGTCCACTGCTTACGGATAAATATATTCATGGACAAAAGCACGATCCACAGCACTATGACAAAGGAAGACCAAGCTAGAACCGGCTTGAACCAAGCCTTCAGGTTTCGTGTAATATAAAGAGATGATTCACCCTCATAAAACCCCCTTAATACATCCGCATCTTTAACGGCCATCCAGTCCGGTACATGGCTGCCAAACAACTGCAACCATTCATTTTCCGGGGTGGCGAACCAGAAAGCGTGGGCAATAGCTGGAAGGAGATAGCCCATCATAGTATGTCCGCTTATGGTAGTCAGCATAACCACCATTACATATATGGTAAGCATATCAGCCTGGGACATAGCAAATCTCGGCACAATCTTTTTTATTACAAGATTGATAATTACCAGAACCAGAAGGGTAAAAACGGCGTTAAAAAACAGAGAAGCGATAGTAAGCTGGGTAGAATGCCAGACTTCACTGCCCATAAGAGTCCAGTATCCATTCAAAACGACAAACACCAGACCGATCAGTAATATATGGATTTTGATGCCGGATGATGAGTAATCGGTTGATGAGGCTTCTTGATTCATTTTATTGATCTATTCCTCAGCTTTTATTTTTTCAGAGTTCTTCACCATATCCTTAGATTACACAAGAAAGTATGCATCTAACATGAATCATAAGACATTGAATGATATATTTCAAGAGATAAATGATGAATTTTCAGAGATAAAACCAACTAATCTTCATAGTCGCTGTGCTATTTACCAGGCAGTATTTAGCAAGACTAAACAGTTGATTGATTAATCTGGAAAGGATCAAATCATAATTTCTGCTTTACTGAATATATAAAGATATGTATACTATAAGTCGTTGATATTCAGATTAAATGGAGATTTCCAGCACAACTGAAAACGCAATAAGTTATATTCATTTTTTAACGGTTACATATTAGGAGCATTATGATGTTATCAAGTATAACTGTATTAACTCTGGTTTCAGTCGTTATGGGGGCTGTCGAATATGAAAATGCAAAGATTATTCTATCAAACGGGTCAGGAACTGTTACTTTTAATAACAGCAATGGATCTATAATTTCGATAACGGGAGATGATAAGTCAAAGTCCATACTGAATAGCGATGAATTTGGTCTCTGGCATATAAAACTTGCCGATGGAAAAACAATAAACGCTGCTGAATTTAATTCATCCTCAGCGGACAAAAGCTTTAAATATTCTGTAAACAGTCAGGAAGACGAATTGCACATGGTATTTAAAAGCCCTGAGGTAAAAGTTGAAATAAATATCAGCATAGATTCTGATGGTATAGGATTTAAAGGTGAAGTTACACCTTATAATGGGACGATCCTGGATTTTGCGTTACCAGCCCAGCTTCGATTTGATCCCCAACAACTGGATCAGTTTATATGCCCCATGAATGGCAACATGTCTGTAGGAACGGCTTTTAAAGGATGGTTCTTCCAGCGTCAATCGCCGGATAATCCCACATCATGGCAGCATAAAGTAATGGGTTCACAGGGTTATGTAAATCTATTTGGCGGACACATTGATATACAGGAGGATGAAATTCCGGTAAAGGTAAATGTTACACCAGAGGGGGAAAAATGGCTTGATCCTGAATTGACAAAGCGGATTAATAAATCTGTAGCCCAGGTCAATCGTTCTTCGCCCTATTCTCACATGGATATTGTTCTTGTCGACTCAGAAAATGGGCCTTACTTCGCCGCCGGCGATCTGGGAGATAAGGGTTTATTGTGGAGAATAGGTGGTAGAATTGATAATCGCGATAAACAAAACGTTAAAGCTGTGGTTACAGGCGTTGTAGAAAAGCTTATGTCTGTTTCTAAAGAAAATTCCCCAAAGTTCGGACTTATTGCCTTAAAAAACGGCCCAGAAAGAGGCGGTTATACAAATATTAAGGTGGATGAATGGATTAAAGAATTTCAGAACAAATCAGATATTGATATGGAGATAATTGCTTCTCCCAAAGTCATGCTGGAAGTTCTTAAATCTCAAAAATTTCTGGCTATTCTAAATCCCTATGGAGAGTGGATTCCGACATCAGATGAAAACAGCATTGATGATAGTGTAGAGGCTGTTGGTGAGTATGTAAAAAATGGGGGTAACTGGTTTGAAGTTGGTGGATATTCCTTTTTTGCGGCTCTTCATCCTGCAACCTACTTTCAGCACAGCGTTCTTTATCCAGCCGCCTTTGCTGATTTCTTCCACCTGGACACTAACACAGATTCGGTTTCCATATACCGTATACAGCCCGGAAAGCACGATGCCTGGGTTGGTGCAGAAGACCATTCCGTTATCTTTGTTCCCGGTCGTCTGTCAATCGGCGGTGATGAGAAAGGTGGATACTGTGATCGTCCATTTGCTACCTACGTTCCGGAAGGCGAAAGCTGGTTATGTCCTGAAGTCCGTATAACCACAGGTAAATCAGCCGGGGAAAGTTTAAGGGATTACTGCGAAACCAACCTTATCAATCGTCCTCTTGAGAATAAAATGTCCCCTGAAATTCTGGAGAAATTCAAAAATTCAGTATTGGTAAAATACAATGGCAACTGCAAAGATAAGATAAAATATCTGGATTTGTTGCCTGTACCTACCCAGGTTCACTTTACCGATTATCTGAAAGGTGGTTTCGACAAGGAATATCCGGATCATTTACCCCCACGATCGGAGTTTGGAACACCTGAGGAATTCCGGGAGTTCTTCGATAAATGTCATGAATTAGGTCATATTGTTGTTCCATATACCAATCCCACGTGGTGGTGCGACGATCCCAAAGGCCCGACATTTAAGAGGGAAGGTGAGGAGCCGCTTTTACGGAATCTGGATGGAAGTTTATCCAGAGAACGTTATGGAGAAAACGAAGGATATACTATCTGTCACTGGCATCCGGCTGTCCAGTCAGCCAACCGCAAGACTGTAAAGCAATTTACCCATGAATATCCTGTGGATATTCTCTTTCAGGATCAATGCGGGGCCCGAAGCTGGCATTATGATATGAATCCTGCATCCCCTACACCTTATGCTTATGCTGAAGGTATTATCTCTATGATTACTGAGGATTCTCAGGTTAAACCGTTGTCCACTGAATCTGGCTGGGATAGGGTAGTTAATTACGAAGTTCAATTATGTGGAATGGCCTGGAGTATTGTTCCCACTGTAGGTGGTCCAGGCTGGCGTTCTTTAATGAAATACAAGTTCCCTAAAAAAACATGGGAGATTTTTCCCCTTGCCCAATATATCGCCCATGACAAAACTGCTATGCTGTATCATGATCTTGGTCAGTTCGTTACAAATCGCCAGGTCTTGTCCTGGACTCTCGGTCTTGGATTTTGTATGAGTTATGTGATTCATGCCCCGGCTCTGGAGAATACAAAAGCGCGTGAATGGTTGAGATGGCTGGATCGTATACAGAAATCTATATGCTCCCGGTATGTAGGCGAACCTGTGAAGGCATTTAAACACAGTTGGAATGATGCAAGCACACCGGAGGATGATGGTATTATAAAGGCTGTATATGGTAATATAGATGTAACAGCAAACCTCAATTCAAAGGATAGAACAGAAAAAGGTTATGAATTACCTCCTTACGGATTTTATGTAACAGGGCCAAACCTTACAGCCGCAAATATAAAGAAGCTGGGAAATATGGATTTTGGTCACGAAGGTGTGTCTTTCATCGTGGAAAATAATAAAAATACAGAAATATGGCTGTATGAATATCCCGGTAAGGACGTTTGTGTAAAATCTCCGGGTTCTGAATCCGGTGATATATACCTTATTCTTGATGATGGATCATCTATACAGGCTGTAGCTAAAGATGGTATAATAAACTTTAGTATTCCTGAAAGAGATGATAATATTAAATATTTATGGCATTTCGTTATAAAGTAAATTGGTTCTTCCGGGTTTATTGTGGTAATGAAGAAAAATATCAAATTTACAAGAAAAACTTACTTTGATTGTCATTCCTGCTTTCGCAGGAATGACAGGCTGAGAGAATTTTCAAATTATTACCACACTAAACCCGGAAGAACCAGTAAACTAAAATAGCTCACAAGTGATTACCAATAAGTATTCTCAAATTCCCCCTAACGGGGGCCTATCATTATCTTTATTAAGCTGTCAACTGGTAATCTGTGAATATCATTTTAATCTGTGCTATCCGTTTGCTATTTCTTACATGACAAATGAAATGAAAGGTTTATATATGACACCTCGAAAAAGAGTTGAAGCGGTTCTATATGGTGACAGGCCCGACAAAGTGCCTTTTACTATATATGAGTGTATGATCTCCCCATCAGAAACCGAGCGCAAGCTCAAAGAAGACGGTCTATGCGTCGTCAATCGTGGATACGCGGTTTTCCATACCAAAACGCCTAACGTTACCTACAAATCCAGTTCTTATGAAGAGGATGGTATTACTTATTCCCGGAGAGACATCCATACACCTGTAGGTGATCTACATTCTATAAGCCGCCCTGCGGGATTTACAAGCTGGCACATAAAGAGGCTATTCACAAAACCGGAGGACTATAAACCTCTGATGTTCATGATTCAGGATGCTGAATACGAGCCATGCTACGACAGCTACCTCAAAGCCGAAGCTGAATTAGGCGAGGGTGTGATCCTTCGGGGAGGAATAGGATTAACGCCGCTGCATCAGATCATGATCTCATGGATGGGAGTGGAAATCTTTGCCATAGAGTGGCTGGAACGTCGTGATGAAATTCAGAAGCTCAACGATGCAATCGTTGAACAGCATCGGAAAATTTACCCATTGGTGGCTAACTCTCCAGCATCCCATGTAAACTACGGAGGAAACGAAACCGGCGATGTAATGGGTCGGGAGCGTTTCCAGAAATACGTTATACCATGTTACAACGAAGCCGCCGATATACTCCACAAGGGCAACGTTCTGCTGGGGGCGCATCTGGATGGCAACAACAAGGTATGGGCTGATTTAGTGGCCGAATCCGGTCTGGACTATGTAGAAGCCTTTACCCCTGCCCCTGACTGTGATATGACTCTCAGAGAAGCCCTGGATATATGGTCTGATAAAGTCCTGTGGATAAATTATCCATCATCTATACATATACGTTCTGATGAGGAAGTGGAAGCGGAAACCGTCAAGCTCCTGAAAGAATCAACGCCGGGAGATCGACTGATTATCGGAATCACAGAGGACATCCCGGCAAACCGTTGGCATGGAAGCATGCTGGCCATATCCAGGGCCATAAATAAGCATGGATATTTGCCTATCAAGCAGTAAGTAAAGACCAATCCGGGGGTTGTTCCGGATCGCCCAGTTCGCCGTATACATTTCTTATGATCCTGCGCTGATTATCATACCAAATGCCGTAATCAGTGCATGGTATCATAGATTCATTACGTCTGGTCATCAATTCCTGAAGTTGTGACTCCATTTGTTTCTCAAGCTCCCTGTGTTTCAGGATGCCGGCCAGGTTTTCCATTTCCAGGGGATCGTTTCTGAGGTCAAAAAGCTCAGTTGTTCCGTTAAGCCATCGGGAGTATGAATAATCCTTTGTTCTTACTCCCCGCCATTCTTCGCCATCGACAAGGAAGTCATAAGCCTTTGTGAAATTCATGGTCAACACAGCATCCTGCCGGCAGGAGTTTTCTTCACCAAGCCATGACCCCGATAGATCGTAACCCTCCACAGTTCGGGGAATTGGAACGTCGCAAAGGCTGCACAATGATGGAAACATATCCACCGGGGCCGTTAGTGTATCACATAATCCGCCGTTGTCAAACACTCCCGGCTGTTGGATTATCATGGGTATCAACAGTGATTCCTCGTAGGGAACTTTTTTCTGGAAGGGATGCCAGCCTTGCGCCCCCATCTGAGTTCCATGATCCGAAGTAAAAACAACAAGTGTATTATCGCTTTTCCCGGTGCGATCCAGATAGTCTATTAATTCACCCATCATATCGTCCAGGGCCAGGGTCATGGCAAGATAATGACGGTATACATCCAGAGACCTGTCCATAAGGTCATCCGGCACGTTTTCAGGCAGATGCAGCTTATCCGGCAGACGCTTATAATATTCTTTTGGGGCGTAATCATAAGGCGTAAAATGGGGTTGATGGGGTGAGATAAACAGACAGAAAGGGTTATCCCCAACACCTTCCATAAATTCTATGGCATATTGATTCAGGGCATTAGTCTCATAACCTGTCCAATGCTGGTAACGCCAGTCGTCTATATTAACTGTGCCGTTGAAATAATCCATGTGAAAGTTATAACCCCGCCAGTATTGAAAGCCCAGTCGATTCCTGCCTTCCGGAACGTAGTCGGGCCCATTTATCTGGGGGAACGAACCTGTATGCAGATGCCACTTGCCCACCCACCCGGTCTTATATCCAGCATGAGAAAAGGCATCCCCGATGCTGATTTCGTCGTGGCGCGTGCATACGAAATTCATTATATGACCTGTGGTCTGGGGATGTCGTCCCAGCAAAAGCATAGATCGGTAAGGGGTGCATACCGGACAGGTGGATATAGAGTTTGTAAAAGTTACGCCCTGTTCCGCCAGTCGGGTGATGTTGGGCGTTTCAATCTGATTTTCACCATATACCGGCAGAGAACTCGCTCTTAATTGGTCTGCAAATACAAACAAAAGATTGGTTTTATCTGACATTAGAATAGTCCTTATTTAATTTGAATAGCTCCAAGTATGTTATCGCTATATCCATTACAACCATTAGTCCACCAGGGAATATAACCGTTTGCAACTCTTATCGAAAAAAACAAAACTCAGGAAAGCTGTCATAATATAAAGCATATAAATCAATTCTTATCCCCATGTAAAAACAGGCTGGAATCCAGATTATCATAAAATTCCAGCACCTTTTCTCTTACCCAACGAAAATCATTCTCACCTGATTTCACTAAATGATTTACAAAATCTCTGCAAATATCAATACCATCTGTCTTTTCAGGGCATTTATCATGTTTTATAAATTCATCAGAACTTTTATCCCATGAAAAAATCAGTTTATGTCTATCCTGATCAGAAGTTTTCTTATATAAAGCAGATACTCTACGTCTAAGTCCTGTAATTGATCTATCAAGATTCATAAATAATATCAGGTCTATAAGGGTAAAATCCTCTTCAGACACTTCCAATTCCCTGGAAACCATAATATCATGCAGTTCTGTTAAAGTATCCGCGTGTATACAAGTTGCCACTCGACAGCCTTTGTTTATAAGATTTATCATTTGACCCACATATCTTCCCCACAGGTAACCATACCAGGGCCCTGACCCGATCTCGTGACATAAAAAGCATATTTTGTCAGGTTCTTTATTTTCTATATATTTCTCTGCATTGGTTATTACAGAGGGATCACTAGTGGTAATTATCTGGTTACCGGGTGGTAAAAAGGTCAACAAACATGCTAATAAAGTTGTTTTACCAGCATTTCCCGGCCTTGCCGCCGTAAGAAATGAAGCTTCTTTTGCTATGTTATACATGGAATATGCCGCCATATCCACACTTATTGTGTTGGCCTTTATCAGATCAACAATGCTGAGGGTTTTTCCCCTTTGGCTCAACCCCTGTATTTCCTGTATATTGTTTCTTTCATAATTCATATATGCTTATTCCTCCAAATACTAAACATCCATCATTGTTTTTGAGCTATTGATTTGGATTATTATAAAAGCTTGAATGATAAAAATCAATGATTCATATCTGAAGCCAAGTATAAATTTTACATCCCTGTGTTATTGTGAGGAACGGAGTGACAAAGCAATCTCCTCCATACACTAAACCTTTGAGATTGCTTCGCTTTACTCGCAATGAGATGTATAATAAGTTTTTAGTCTGTATCAGAAGTTTTGGTTCATCCAGTTTGAATGTGGAGGTGTAAAAAACATTGTCCAATTAAGAAAAAACATCCTCCATTTGTCATTCCTGCTTCAAGCTTTTTGAAAAAGCTTGAGCAAAAAGGAATAAGAGTTTTGCAGGAATGACAAGCTGAGAGAATTTTCAAATTATTACCATACTCAAACCGGAAGAGCCAAAGTTTTCACGGACATAAATTTTTTGCTTGGTATCTGAAGTTCAGGATTTTCACTTGACATTAAAAGTCATATATATTAATATGAATCAGTTATTCATGTAAATGAAATTTCTCCGAGCCTTTCTTTCTAAAGGTTATTTAACCCATGAAGACTGGCCGATAGGGTATAGCTGGAAACGGCTGTGCCTCCCGTGCTTGGAAAGGAGAAAAATATACAGGAAGCTGGTATTTCATGACCGCTTTGTTTATCTTCATTTTCGTATAAGTGGGAGTCTACCTCCAGCCAGTTTATTTCCATTGATTTCCGCTTTAGCATGAATGAAATAGATACCTTTGTTAAGGAGTTTATTGAACAAATAGAGTGGACATGATAAGTTATCGGTACGTCCAGATTCTGGTTTTCTTTACACTCACCCATCTTTCTCCTTTCCTCAGCACTTATTTTGCGAAAATCATAACGTGGGTTCTACAGTGAAATGTCTTTCTGTGAGAACACAAAAGCGAAGAGGAAGGAATTATGAGCATAACAATCCCCAAACACAAAAATTTCATTAATGGAGAATTTCTGGATTCAGATTCAGGGAAAATGATTCAGGTAGAAAATCCAGCCACTGAAAAGGTGATCTCGGAAGTTCCGGAATCAACGGCGGCGGATGTCCAGAATGCGGTTGAAGTGGCTGACAAGGCTCAGAAAACATGGGTAAAAGTTCCACCAATTGAAAGAGCTGATTATTTGCGTTCTCTTGCTGTCGCTATTAGGGAAAACGAGGAAAACCTTGCTCATACTATTTCGGAAGAACAGGGCAAAATCTTATCCCTTGCTCAAATAGAGGTAAATTTTGCCGCTGATTATATTGATTATATGGCAGGATG
>WJIO01000386.1 GCA_014730235.1 Candidatus Poribacteria bacterium | reverse complement strand
TAAATATTCTGAATACTATATCCCGGTCGGTAGATAAATTGAAACAGAAAACAGTGTAAAAGTCAAGTAGATTCTCAAAAAATCCATACACAAAATACCTTTGACTTGGTATAATTACAATACTATTTTGTGTAATAGTAATCGTTAAAAAATGGATATAATTTAGTTGTCATTCCTGCGAAAGCAGGAATCCAGTCTCCCAGGATAATGTTTTTTCTGGATTCCTGCTTTCGCAGGAATGACAAATTTTGTAATTTAGCATCATTATAAAGGTATTTCCTAAACACATTTTTCATTTTTTAACGATTACATCTATATATTTTTACCGGCCAATGAAATGATCTAACAAAGGATTATATAATCATGTCAAAACCCAATGTTATATGGATATACTGCGATGAACTTAGAGCTGACGCTATAGGTTGTTACGGCAACCAGCATGCCGATATGAAAACACCAAATCTGGATCAACTGGCCGATTCCGGTGTAATATTCAGCAACTGCTTCTGCAATTCGCCTGTTTGCGTATCATCCCGTATGAGTGTGTTGACGGGTCTTTATCCTGAAGATACAGGAGTTTACCACAACGAAGGACACTGGCCCAATTTCAGGCTTAATGGTGAATATCTGACTTTTCCCCAGGTTTTTGCAGAAAATGGTTATGATACAGCCGATTTTGGGAAACTCCATATCCCCAGAGAGATGCAGCCCTGGCAGTATCGTAATTCCGAAGGGGCAGGAATGGGAAAGCTTTATGAAGATATTGACCGGGAGGATTTAGATATTATAAATTCCGGCGATGTACCCACAGTAATTGGTGGTCACTATCCGGCAGACAAACCTTATCCGCCGGAAAAGCTGACTGAAAACGCCATAAATTGGATAGAAACGGCTCAGGAACCGTATCTGGTGAGGTTATCCTATCTTCAGCCTCATACGCCGGTATTTCCCAGACCGCCTTATGATACCATGTATCAGGGAATTTCCTTTCCTGATGTCATAGAACATAGAGGCACACCAAGCCAATTTGAGAGACGCTTTGCCCAGGTTATAAATGCGGAGAAAATGACATCCCGGCAGATTTATCTGGCCCAGGTTTATTATTACGGCCTGGTGTCCTGGATTGATTCCCAGATTGGTCAGGTATTAGAACAACTGAGAAGGACAAATCAGCTTGAAAATACCATAATCGTTTTCGGCGCGGATCACGGTGCGTCTCTGGGTGAAAATGGTCTATATGCAAAGCATGTTTTCGCTCCACAGGTTCATAGAGTGCCGTTGATAATATCATGGCCAGGAACAATTGGTGGTGGAAAAATAGAAGATGGTATATGTGAACCCCTTAGCATGGCCCGAACTCTGTTTAATCTGACAGGTATAGATTCTCCCGCACAGTTTAAAGGCCGAGACCTGATAGCTGATGACTCGTCTGAAGCCATATATTCCACTATTGGATTTGGATATCCTGACAGCGCGGCTTTTCCAAATCTGAACTTTGGTAAATATTACGATAATAAAGGCTGGCCCCGTCGAAGCTGTATAAGAACATCTGAATATCGACTGGACAGAAACGTAAGGATTGATGGAAAGATCATTTCATATGATGAAAAGGATATATTCCTGGCTGATCTTAAAAATGACCCGGATGAAATTATCAATGTGGCAAATAAAGAAGGATATGGAGAAATAACCACAAGGCTCTCCGGTATGCTGGACGAACATATAAAAACTCGTATAGAGCCACCTGCTGATTATTTAAGAAGGTAAGTATTGATGGTTTGGTCTGTAAAACTGTTATTATTATGTTATAATATATAAAATAAAATTTGGTTTGACTATCAATCAGACGGAGGAAAGATATGCCGGATAAAATAAATACTTTGTGTATCGTATCGGATACCCTCAGAACCGATTATCTTGGGTGTTATGGAAATAAATTTATAAAGACACCGAATCTGGACGCTTTTGCGAGAGATTCTGTAGTTTTTGAATGGGCCCATCCTGAATCTTTACCTACTATACCTTATCGCAGATCTCTGCATACTGGTCGTCGGGCTTATCCTTTTAAGAATTACAAACCTGTAAGGTGGGATAACGTATATCTTCCCGGCTGGCAGCCTATGGACAATATGGAGGATTCCCTGGCTGAAAATCTGTTTAATGCCGGATATTATACCGGTTTTGTCAGCGATGTTCCCCATTACTTTGTTCCTGGGATGAATTTCACCCGGGGGGCGCAGCAGTGGGAGTTCGTTAGAGGTCAGGCTGAGGATAAATGGCGTTCACCGGCTGTAGCTCCTTATGGAGAAATGAGCAAATACGGTGACCCTGAACAGATAAAAAAGCAGTTCCCGGGCGGGAGGATTCTGAGACATGTGGCTAACTATTATCATATCCATTCGGAAGAGGAAACTTCGACAGCTAAAGTATTTAGATGGGCTATGGATTTTGTCCAGGATAACCGAAATGTTCATCCTTTCTACCTATATGCCGACTGTTTCGCTCCTCATGAGTCCTGGGAAGCACCGGATGATTACCTTGAGATGTATGCCGATCCGAATTACAAAGGTAAAAATATTTTATCTACAGCCTACGCTCCGGCTGATGGCAGATACACCGAAGAAGAGGTGGAATATATAAAAGCTCATTACTGCGGTCTGGTGAGTCTTGTGGACAACTGGTTTGGGACTCTTATCAACAAGCTGAAACGGCTTGGTTTATATGAAAACTCGCTGATTGTTTTTACCAGCGATCATGGCACAAACTTCACCGATAACTCGGAGAATGTCATTGGTAAACCACATTATTCACTATTTCCGGGTGTTATGCATATACCATTGATCGTGCATTTTCCCGGTGGAGAAGGCGCTGGAAAACGGTTCAGTGATCTGGTATATAACACTGATGCCACAGCCACTATTTACGACTATGCCGGAGTTGATATAAACGAACTGGATATTCACGGTCAGAGTTTCAGAAAGCTTGTATTCGACAATGAATGGCAGGAACGGGAATACCTTACATGCCGTTATGGCGATACTGTATGGTATAGGGATCAGAAAAACTGGATCATCATATCAGCAGACGGCAAGGCAAGATGCGTCTTTGACCTGGAAACAGATTTAAAATGTCAGAATAATATCCTTGATAATACTGATGAAAGCGTAATAAAGAAAGCCTGGAAATGTATACTGGATGACGCAGGCGGGGAAATACCAATTTATGATATGAAGAAAATGACTGACGCGGTGGGACGGAAATAAATCGTTTGTTTTAGCAAGAATAAATTTAAAGAAAAACAGTGAATACTAATCAGGATTACACATGTCAAATATAATAAAAATTTTATCAATTGATGGCGGGGGAATACGGGGTATTATTCCGGCCATATTACTGGCTGAAATTGAAAAACGGACTCAGAAACCCATCTCGGAGCTTTTTCATTTAATAGCAGGTACGTCAACCGGCGGCTTGTTGGCTTTGAGTCTTGTTAAGCCGGATGAAAACAGAAGGCCTGAGTATACTGCCCAGAAGGTAATAGATTTATACGAAATAGAGGGGGAAAATATCTTCTCCCGGTCTGTTATTCATAGAATCCGCTCCCTTGAAAGCCTTACAGAGGAAAAATATCCATCAGAGGGTATTGAGGGAGTGTTGAGAAAATACTTCAATGAGACCCATTTGAAGGAAGCTATTGTGGATGTCCTTATCGCCAGCTATGAAATTGAACAGCGTATCCCCTGGTTTTTCAGAAGTTCCAGGGCAAAAACACAGATTGATTATGACTTTCCCATGTGGCAAGTGGCCAGGGCCACCACAGCCGCACCTACATTTTTTGAACCTTTAAAAATAAATGCTGATTGTGTGGTTGATTATTATGCGTTGATTGACGGTGGTATTTGCGCCAATAATCCGGCTATGTGCGCTTATGTCGAAGCAAAAAGCAACTATCCGGATTCAGATGATTTTATGCTGTTGTCCCTGGGAACTGGAAAGATCAGCAGGCCCATAATTTACAGCGAATCAAAGGACTGGGGGCTAGCGGGTTGGGCCCAACCTATACTAGAGGTAGTCTTTGATAGTATAAGTGCAACGGTAGACTATCAACTGCAAAAAATCCTGAACCTCAAAGACCGAGAAAAACACTATTATCGCTTTCAGCCAAAATTGAATGAAGATCATGCAGGTATAGACAATACAACCCCTGAAAACATAAGGATGTTAAAGCTAATAACCCAGGAACTTATCCGGGATTGTAATGATGAAATAAACAGCTTATGCGATCTGTTAATGCGTTAAAGTTAATACGGGAGAACATCTATGTCCAAAAATACCAAGATACCAGAGCTTTCCTTCCATGCCTTTTTTACATACCAGGAAGTTACAGACTGCGTTAATTCTCTGGCTTCAGCATGCCCGGAATTATGCAAGTTAAGTTCATTGGGTAAATCCAGGGAAGGCAGGGATATACATCTACTTACAATTACCAATAATAAAACCGGACTTCCTGAAGATAAATCGGCATACCTTATTCATGGAAATATACATGCCGGAGAGCTTTCCGGAACTCATGCGGCTTTGTATACTGCGCAAAGACTGCTTTCTGATCGTATTAATTTGTTGAACGATATAGTCTTTTATATCGTTCCACGTTTAAATCCCGATGGGGCTGAATTTGTAGTCACCACCTCAGGCCCTGTAAGAAGCCGGACAGATCGATCTAATCCTATACCCAACACCCTTTATCCCGGGGACATGAACGACGACGATCTGATATTATCCATGCGCCAGGAACATCCTGAAGGCTCATTTTTGATTGATCCCCAGGATTCCCGATTGCTTATCCGGCGTAAAGTTGATTCAAAGGGGCCATTTTACCGGGTTCTGCCAGAAGGCGAGATATACCAATGGGATGGAACGGATAAAATATCCATGGACGGCAGAAGCTTTGACTGGAACAGAAACTGGTCTTATGACTGGCGACCTGAACCGGAACAGCATGGCGCAGGCGATTTTCCCTTTAGTGAAACGGAAATGCGCCACATGGCCGAATTTATCCATAGTAAATCAAATTTATTTGGCGTGCTGGGTTATCATACTGGCCCGGCGGCTGTCCTGAGACCACCTTCCACAGGTTCTGACAGCGACCTGAACGAAGCTGATGTAAAGGAAATGGAAGACCTGGCCCGGATAGGTTCAGAGCATACAGGACTGCCGGTTTTTCCTGTGGTGAAATATCACAACAAGCGAGGCAGGGATATAAACCTTCGGGGACATTTCCACAACTTTGGTTATCATCACCTTGGACTTTTTGTGTTTGAATTTGAACTGGGTGTTTTGATGAACAGCGCGGGTATAAGCACAGAACAGCAGTTTGAAGCTGAAACATCAGAGGACAGGGAGGAGCAGATGCGCCAGCTAATGAAGTGGTGGGACGCTCAGGAAGAAAAAGTTCCCATCTACATGCCCTGGAAGATATGCCAGCACCCGCAACTGGGAGAAGTGGAGATAGGCGGCTTTCTGAGAAAACATACGGCTGGGCCTACACTAACGGATTTAAAAAGAATTTCCGAAGGAACATACAAATTTACCTTAGAACATGCCTCCAAGCATCCGCATATAATAATGGAAGATGCAAAGGTTGATACTGTAGGTGAAAACATATATCGAATACGAGTCCGAATAGCCAACCGGGGGGAATATCCTACCCATATATCCAGCAAAGGCAGGAATTTGCGAAGGCTGAGGCCTGTCAGGGTTGAATTTCATCCCTGCGAAGGGATTAAACTTCTGTCAAGTCAGGGTCATTGTAACCTTGGACATCTGGGCGGAATTACCCACAGTAATATGCTGGAATGGTTTGTGTCGGGTTCAGAATCAGATAAACTATGTGAAATCAAGATTTTCGGAGGAACAGGTGGTAACATAAGAAAGGTCCTGAAAGCTGAAAAATGAAAATAAATACAATCAGACAGAAGATTACCCCGCCTATCGGAACTCATCTGGCCGGATATGGTCAGAACGTCATTTCCGACGGCATACATGACGATCTTTGCATCTCCGGTTTGTGTTTTGACGATGGTCAAAAGCAGGCGATATTATTAAGCTATGATTTACTTGGTCTGGATGCTGACCTGGTTCAGATTATAAGGGCGGAATGTTCAAACGTTGCACGAATTCAACCGGAGCATATTGTCCTCGCATGCACCCATACCCATTCAGGCCCTCATACCCGAAGTCTGGCCATAAGATCAAAAGATGAAGATTATTCGGAAAAGCTGGTTGAATACAGCAAAGAAGCTGTTGCCAATGCCTTTGATGATATGACTACGGTGTCTATTTACCGTTACTCCGCAGAGTGTTATGAGAATATCAACCGTCGGGTTATAACACCGGATAATACATGTATATATCTTCCGCATAACAAGCACCTGACACCTATAGCAAAGGGCATTACTGATACAGAATTGGGAATATTGTATTTTTTAGAGGAGAAAACACAAAAGCCCGTAGCCACCATGGTAAACTACGCCGCCCACCCATTAACATGCCAGTCAGATGGGTCTTCATCACTGAAAATTACATCGGATTATCCGGGAGTTTTGCGGCGGGTTGTGGAAGACGAGATCGGGGGCATGTGCATCTTTACTACCGGGGCCTGCGGTGATCTGCATCCAAAAGACTTTGAAACCGGTTTCGGGAGAACCCGGGAAATGGGAAATGCTATGGCCCGGATTGTGATAGACAGCTTTTCTGATGCCCGACGGAATGAAGACCGATATATGATGATAGTCCCTCAACTGGATGTCCGTACAGGAACTGTTGATATGCGTTTCCGTAAATC
Organism: Candidatus Poribacteria bacterium; assembly: GCA_014730235.1. GTDB lineage: Bacteria > Poribacteria > DTPJ01 > DTPJ01 > WJIO01 > WJIO01. The sequence continues at coordinate 10,172 of WJIO01000386.1, read as the reverse complement.
CGGATGTATTGAAGGCCGACTTCCTCTCTATGAAGGTATGGATAAAGAGACTTTTGAGTTTCAGCTTCTCAGGATCGGTGATGCCTGCCTTGTGGGGGTTCCGGGAGAACTGCTGGCTGAACCGGGGTTAGAGATCAAATGGAATTCACCATTCAGGAAGACGTTTATTCTCTACAATTCCACAGCATACCTGAGCTATATTCCCCATGTCAACGCATATATAAGCGGAGGGTATGAGTCCGAAACTTCGCATATAGAACCTTTTTCGGCTTTCAAGCTTGTCAGTCGAATAGTGGATGAGTTTCAGAAATTTGATAATATAATATGAATAATACGGAGAACACCATAGAAATCAATGATCTGAGCAAGGAATACAGGTATAAGACTGTTTTTAAAGATATAAATATTTCTTTGCAAGCAGGGGAAATATTAGGCTTAACAGGGCCCAACGGAGGCGGCAAGACTACTTTGCTGAAGATACTGGCAACCCTTGTTCGTCCTACATCCGGTTCTGTTTTTATACATGGATATGACGCTTTTCGCTCTCCTTCAAAAGTTCGACCTGTTATTGGATACATGCCCGAATATTATAGATTATACGAAGATTTAAAGGTGTGGGAATATCTGGATTTTTTTGCCGCTGCTTATAAAATACCAAAGGTACAGCATAAGAGCCTTGTGAGGGATGTAATGGAACTGACAGACCTTACAGGTCTTAAGGATATGTGCACAAGGCTATTATCAAGAGGAATGAAGCAGAGGCTTTTAATCGCTAAAACCCTCGTTCACGATCCAGCGGTGTTGTTACTAGATGAGCCAGCCTGTGGTCTTGATCCTAAATTTCGCCTGGAATTCATGGAGATAATAAGGGAACTGGGGAACATGGGTAAGACTATAATAATTTCATCCAGCATACTGCCGGAGATTGAGGGAATTTGTGATAAAGTTGCAATATTATCAAATGAAGTAATTTCTTTTGCCGGGAAAAACGAAAGCTTATTGGACGAATACTTACGGATAATACAAAATCAGGGGGTAGAGACAGATGAGTAAATCAGTCAAAGAACAGATGCAGGAGATGAAGGAGGAATCTTTATCTTGTGAAGATTGTGAAAAGCTTGTTCGCACCAGAACCCAGGTGGTGTTTGGGGCGGGTAACCCGGAGTCGAGCCTGGTGTTTGTGGGTGAAGCTCCGGGTGAAAATGAAGATATACAGGGAAAGCCATTTGTTGGCAGGGCAGGTCAGCTTCTGGATGAAATACTGAAGGAAACCGGACTATTAAGGGATGAAATATGGATTACAAATATCGTAAAATGCAGACCCACAAAGTTAAATGAATCCACAGGCAGACTATCCAATCGGGCCCCACTAGTGGGTGAAATTAAAAACTGCCAGAAATGGCTTGAACCGGAATTGTCTCTAATTGATCCCACAGTAATTGTATGTCTTGGCGGCCCGGCATCAAGTGCTATCATCCACAAGGGATTTAAGATGACTCAAGAACGCGGGCAATGGTTTACTGATACCATATACGCACCGTTTGTAATAGCGGCATACCATCCCGCTTATGTCCTGCGCATGCACGGAGCGTCTTTTGATAAATCCCGACAACTTCTGGTGGACGATATTGCAGCAGCTAAGCAAAAAGCAATAGACGAAAAGGGGCAGCCCAAGATGACGTTGTTCTAAATAAGTGCGGAATTTCAATATCTATTCTTTAATTTATTGTAATCGTTAAAAAATGGATATAATTTAGTTGTCATTACTGCAAAAGCAGGAATGACAACTTTTGTAATTTACCATCATTATAAAGGTATTTTCTAAACACATTTTCCATTTTTTAACGATTACTTTATTTAGAAATTGTTTTGGCATCTATTTTGCGCTGTTAGGGTATATATGTTTAATTCCCAGCAGATAAGGAATATATGTATACTATAAAACTGTTGTAAATTTTGAAAGTACCTAAAGAAAAATCCGTACCTCAACGTATTTAGGTAATTACTGGGATAGGCTGAAATGTATCGGCCTGTCCCTTATTTTAGCTTAGGAATCTTATTTATAATGAAATTCGACGAAAACAGAAGGGATTTTTTGAAAAAGTCTATAGGCGCAGGATTAAGCCTGTATGGTATAACTCAATTTTCGCTGCCAATTCTGGGTACGGCAGAAGCCAAAAGTACTAAACCATCAGTTGTAATAGCCCGGGATGAAAAGGTGATAGACAAAAGATTTCAAATTGATCCTGCCGTTGTCCGTAAAATGCTGGATGACAGCGTTATTAAATTAACCGGAACTAAAAAAGCTGTTGATGCATGGCGAGAACTTTTCAGGTCTGATGACATCGTGGGTATAAAGGTAAACACCCTTTCTGGTCGGCGTATGTCCTCAAGCCTTGAAATAGTTTATGCTATAGTGGAAGGTTTAAAATCAGCCGGTGTTAAAGAGAAGAATATAATTATATGGGATAAATCCGACAGAGACCTGGAAAGTGCGGGTTTTCAGCTAAACAGAAAGGCCAATAACGACCCCAGGTGTTATGGAACGATACCACCCATAGGCTATGAGAAGGACATCAAGATGCTTGGTTCTATCGCCAGCCGCCTGAGCAGGATTGTTTCTCATTGTACGGCTTTTGTCAATGTGCCGGTTTTAAAACATCATACTATGGCAGGAGTTACCCTAAGCCTTAAAAACTGGTTCGGAGCTATAAATAACCCCAATAAGTATCACTTTGACACCAGTGTTGAAAAGAAGATGGTGGCTGGATGTAATTATATTCCAGATGTCAACTCCCTGCTGTTTTCATCATCCGGCCTGGATAAAAAACAACCTTTAATCGTATGTGATGCACTTATGGCCCAATATGACATGGGACCCGGATATAACCCGCGCAGAACCTGGATTTACGGCGGATTGATGGTGGCCAGGGATCCGGTAGCCCTGGATAGGATAGGTCTTGAAATCATAGAGAACAAGCGCAGGGAAGCTGGATTTGATTCATTAATGGGCACAGATATTCAGCCGGATTATATATCCATAGCGGCTGATAATTTCCATGATTTAGGCATAGATAAGAGGGATGACATAAAACTGATAAACGCCGGCAATTTAGAACCTGAGTTATTGTAGGAGTGGTTATAATTGAATATAAATAGAAGAGATTTTATCAAAGGCCTTGTAGGGGCTGGATGTGCAGGATTGTTGACCGGGATTGATCTATCCAAAGCATCAGCCCAGTATTTTACCCGATCAGGAAATCCAGCCGCACCCACATCTGATGACGAACACGTTTTCTTTGTGAAAGAGGCCATGTTTTACGAGGATATGGGGCAAAAAGAAGTCAGGTGTAAACTTTGTCCCAAAGAATGTGAGGTAGGAGATCGGGAAAGGGGATGGTGCGGCGTAAGGGAAAATCGGGACGGCGTTTATTATACGCTGGTCTATGGCAATCCGTGCAGCGCGTATCCTGATCCTATTGAGAAAAAGCCTTTCTTTCATTTTATGCCGGGAACATGGGCTTTTTCCATAGCCACTGCCGGATGCAACTTAAACTGCAAGTTCTGTCAGAATTGGGAAATATCCCAATCCCGACCGGAAGAAACCAAAAATTTCCAGTTACCACCGGCGGATATTGTAGCTACTGCCAAAGACAATAACTGCAAGTCAATTGCATATACTTATACAGAGCCTACGGTCTTTTATGAATACATGTTAGACACTTCAAAACAGGCAAGGAAAGCTGGCCTTAAGAGCGCGGTTATATCAGCCGGTTATATTAATCCCGAACCTTTGGAAATGCTCTGTGAGAATGTTGATGCTGTTAAAATCGATCTGAAATCCCTTCGTAATAAATTTTACAACGATGTTTGCGAAGGCGAGTTACAGCCTGTTCTGGATACATTGAAGATACTCAGAGATTCAGGGGTGTGGTATGAGATAGTCTATCTAGTGGTTCCCACACTAAACGACAGCGAACAGGAGTTGAAGGATACAGCAAAATGGGTGTATGAAAACTTAGGACCTGACGTTCCGTTGCATTTCTCAAGGTTTTATCCCATGTATCAACTCAGGAATCTCCCACCTACAGACCCGAAAAAACTCACCGATACACGAAAGATGGCTATGGATATAGGTCTTAATTACGTCTACATAGGTAATGTGGCCGGTGACGAGGGAGAAAGCACATACTGCCCTATCTGCGGTGAACTTGTGATAAAACGAGTTCGTTATTTCATCCGGCAAAATGACCTGGTAGACGGCAGATGTAAATACTGCGGTGAAGAAATTTCCGGTATATGGAATTAGCTATAATGGTTAATTCAGCAGGAGAATTCTCATTGACATAAATTCTCTCCTCTGGTATATTATTTTCAGCTTACCTTAACTACAAAAATAAATAAAGCTCAGGAATAAATTACATGAAAAACTTCAGGGAAGAGGAACCAAAGCCATCGGAAAGTATTACTGAGTTCAGAAAGCGTATGGAGCGTATTGAGGATAGGTTAAACCAGGCTGACAGGCTTTTTGATAATATGCAGGAGAATCGAAGTAAGTCGGATAAAGCTGCTGATGCTGTTATAGAGACTCTGGAAGTTCTGGAAACCGGAATAAAACGCTTTATCAATTCTGTTTTTTCTCCAACTTCAGCAAAGGATACTTCTCAGCATAAACATTCTCTTAGTTACACGCAAATAAGAAAAGGCCTGTCTTTGTGCTCTGTAGAAGAGCTTAAAGTTATACGGGATGAGATCGATAAAATCCTGCAAGATCGTAAGACTTGAAGTTTTCTTTACCTGAGGGTTCTGTTTCTTATAATTACGATTAATAACCATATACCCGACACAGCGGCAATTAAATACCCCAAAATACCAATAACCGGAACACCAAGTATTACCGGCTTGATGTCAGACCTGACAATCAAGGCTGAGCTTACCACAAGGGCAGCGATTATCATGGCGAAGGCCAATCGGCTTGTTGATCTTTCCAGTTCGGGTGTAAAATTTTCCAGGCCTATATGTTTAAATTCTATTCTTAGTTTACCATTTTTGGCCTTCTCCAGAGCGACTTTTAAATCTCTTGGCAAAGCTGAGATAAAATCGGCATAATCCTTTGCCATCTGGGAAGTTTTGTCCAGTATTTCTTTGGGTGACATCTTTTGAGCTATCAGACGTTTTGCAAAGGGCTCAATTATAGGTAAAAGATTAAAATCCGGGTCCAACTGACGCCCTATACCTTCCACTCCGGCCAGAACTTTTCCCAGTAAATTAAGCTGTCTATTTATCTTGATCCTGTATCTGGCTGATATTTCCATTAACTCCCGCATCATATCACCCATCTGAAACTGGTTCAAAGAGACATCGTAATATTTATCCACCAGTTCAGCCAGATCAAACCTTAACTCCTCCATTTCCACATCTTCGTCAACTACGCTGAGTTTGATAAGCTCCTCTGTAGTTCTGTAGGAATCCTCTCTGACAATTGCGATCAGCATGTTATTAAGATGGGTTACAATTTCAGGGCTTAATCGCCCAACTATGCCAAAATCCAGAAAGCCTATAGTTCCGTTTTGCATGACAATGAGATTACCCGGGTGAGGATCACCATGAAAAAAGCGGTGAATTAGTATCTGCTTAAGATATGCCTTTGCCCCTCTTCTGGCTACATCCTTGGTATTAATCCCAAGTCTTTTCAATTCTTCCACATGACTGACTTTTGTGCCTTTTATTAGCTCCATTGTCAATATATGGCGTGTACTGAATTCCCAATAGACTTTTGGTATATGTACTGATTCATCACCAACAAAATTTTTAGCGAACCTCTCCATATTTCGGGCTTCCAGAGTATAGTCCATCTCCTGACGGATTGACTTTGCAAACTCTTTTACAACGGATACAGGACTATAGAATTTTGCCTCTGGTATATGCCTTTCTGCGAGTTCTGCCAGAGTTTTTAATATTTCTATATCCTCTTCTACCATCTTCCATATTTCAGGACGCTGGACTTTAACCGCAACTTTTCTACCGTCTTTTAAAACAGCCTTATGAACCTGACCGATGGATGCAGCAGCCAAAGGGTTTTGGTCAAATTCTTCAAATATAGAATCCATAGTGGTTTTAAGTTCTGACTCAATTTCAGATATAATTTCTGATACTTCAACGGGAGGAACCTGATCCTGTAGCTTCTGGAGTTCGTCGTAAATATCCGCTGGAACAATATCAGGCCTGGTGCTTAACATCTGTCCCATCTTGATAAAGGTAGGACCAAGTTCTTCCAGAACCAGCCGAAGTCTTTTAGCCCTGGGAGATGGAACCTGGTCTTTTGGTTGTCTTTTACGCCTGTAGCTTCTTTTCAGTTTCAGAGCTTCCAGTAATCCGCCAAAACCATTCTTGACCAGAACGTTTAATATCTGGCGGTATCTTTTAAATGTTCTGAAACGTATCCATAGTCTCATTTTTTATTTATATCCTGTGAGTCTTCCGGTTTTAATTTGGATAATAATGAAACTTCAATATGCTGCTATTTCTACTTTCGCAGGAATAGCAAGCTAAGAGAATTTCCAAATTGTTGCCACACTAAATCCAGAAGAAACTTAATATTTAGTAATCGTTAAAAAATGAAGTTTTTATAAAAAAATAAGCATAAATTTTTGTCATTCCTGCGAAAGCAGTAATGACAAGTCTTGTAGTTTACCATTACTATGAAACTGTTTTTCTGAATATATCTTTAATTTTTTAACGATTACATTTATCTGTTCTATTATTATTCGGGTAGATTCTTTATCAAAGCCTCCAGAATATCAGCTTGATTTCGACTTAAAAGTTTTTTGTATCTTTCCATTTCCCTTAGATTCTTACCCAGGGCTTCCAGGTATTTTGTTGCTTCGATCTGGTTTCCGCTTTGTAATTGTGTTTTGTAATCAGAATAATTAGTCTTTGCTGAATCTATAATATCCACCAATGAGCGCGGCACCCATTCAGCCTCTTCCGTCTGCTCTGACTCTGAAGCCACTTCTATTCGCTCCCCTACTTCAAAGACTTTTCGTATAGCCATATCGAAGTTATTTGCCCAGGCCACTTCATCTCCGGCAGCGACTATTACCTGTCTGAGCAAAGGCATCTTAATAGACTCATCCTGTAGATACAGGGGTTCTACGTAAAACAGTGCGTTGCCAACGGGTATGGTAAGCAGGTTTCCCCTGATCACTTTTGATCCTCCCTCGTTCCATAAGGTAAGGTTTGGGGATATTTCCGGATTTGTGTCAATCCTTGACTCGATCTGAGCAGGACCGGGCACAGTCTGCCCCTTGGGAAATGCGTATACCATTATTTCACCATAAGATGGCTCATCATTTCTAACGGTCATCCAGGCCACCATGTTGGGTCTGTCCTTTGTTGGATAAGGAGTAAAGGGCATTATGCTGACAAATTCCTCATCCTGACCATCGGGTAAACGAATCATAACATAAAGTGGAACCATAGGCTGTTCCCGGTTCTGGTGATAGACTTCGTATGGAAGCTCCCATTGATCACCTCTGGCGTAAAATGTCTGGGGATCACGCATATGATAGCTGGCATACATTTCCGCCTGTATCTGGGTGAGGTCATCAGGGTAACGGTTGTGCCTGTCCAGTCCGTCAGGCATATCCTTTCTGCCTTTGAATAAACTGGGGAAAATTCGTCTGTATATTCTATTTACTACTTCATTTTCGTCCCATATATAATAATTTACCTGACCACTGTATGCGTCTATAACGGCTTTCAGGGGATTTCTGATGTAGTTTATAGTTCCCAGAGTGCTTTTATATGTCTCTGAATAGGGGAAATACTTGCTGGTTACATAGGCATCAATTACCCACCAGAGTTTACCTGAGTCACCGATTACTACATAAGGGTCTTTGTCATAATACAGAAAAGGAGCTATATTTATTGAGCGTCTTTCTACCTGCCTGTGGAACATTATTCTGCTTTCAGTTTCTAGGTTTTCCGATGTAACAATTCTGAAATCCCAGAACCTCAGGGCCATTAGAACACGTCTGAAGAAGGATTTTAATTGAACTCCGCCTTCTCCTTCATAAGTGGTATATCGGTCTTCGGCTTCGTCAGGCCCACGCATTTCCGGATGGTCAAATTCCAGTTGCTTGGTATTGACGAAAACGTAATCATTTGAGACTTCACCGTAGTATATTTCAGGTCTGGTTATGTTAAATTCGGGGTAAGATATTTCCGGGGGGATTCCCTTTACCCATAGATAAGGAAGTCCTTCGTTGGTAAATTGATTAACAGGCCCCAGACATACTCCATAACCATGGGTATATATTAGCCTTAAGGTAACCCATGTTCGGGATGGAAGCCTTCGGCTGTCTAACTCCCGGGCAGAGATCATCACCTGACGGTATTCTGGTTCTCCTGTGGATGGGTTTGTAAGATGATAACGGTCTGCATCTACATTATGAAAGACATAGAAAGGTCGGAAAACCTGTATCTGGCTTAGAGTATCCCTTACTGTTCTCCTGTCCCAGAGCTGGACATTTTTTAAAGTATCGGGATAACTTCTGACTTTCTGGAGAGTTGCTACTTCCGGTGTTATCTCACTGATTTTTGCTCTGTGTAAATCGTAGGCAATACGGGTATAATTTATATTACGGGCGATATAATCCCGCTCCCAGTTAGATTCGTTTGGGCTTACCCATATATACTGGTATATATTGGGAAAAGCCCATACCATCAGACCGTAGCTGGCAACCCATATGGCTATTGATATGGTAACAATAGAGCGCTTTTTTAAGAAGGCATTTACAATAACAGCAATACCTATCGCTATGATTATGCCTATATATATCTTATAAACCGGTATCTGGACTTTTACATCTGTAAATCCTGCTCCCAGAACTGTACCGCGCTGGGAATATACCAGCCTGTGGATATTAACGATGCTCCGCAGTATGGATGAAACCAGTATAAGCAACCATAGTGCTGATAGGTGGAATATACCTCTTTTTATGACATTTGCTCTGCTCTGGGCATCCCGGTTCCGGTAAAAGTTATACAGTATGAGCATACATATCATAGTTACCCACAGCAGGCCCTTTACCCAGATTGTAGAAATATTGTAAACTGGCAGAGAAAAGAGATAATATGATACATCCTTACCAAACTGGGGATCCCGGATTATTTCGCGTTTTTCATAAGTGGGGTTAATATCAGTATACGGCTCTCGCTCTTCATACCGCAGGAATTCATCCCACATGGGGATCATTACACTACCCATAACAATAGAGACAAGAACTATTACCAGTATCATGGTATTATAAACAGATCCGGTTTTACCTGTAGCCCATCTTTTAAACCCTCCGGGGATCGGGCAAAGCCTCTGGGCGAGAATAAAGTTAGCACTAAGGAAGGCAGCGGCAATCATGCCGTATTTAAAGAAAAGCCACCAGGGGGTGTTTACCATCTTCCAGAATACGGATGAATAACCCATTTCGCCAAACCAAAGCCCTTCTACATACATATAAGCCAGACTGGGCCAGAATACAAGAAAACCCGGTACGCCGCCAAATATGATTATAAGCCAGCCTTTGATCCTGGTTTCTTTAAGCTTTCTACGATAGCCATTTACGATAAAATAGATACCGAAGCCTAAAGCGCTTGAAATTATAAGCACTGATAATATTAATAGCAATGATGCCAAAAACAGATCGGCTCTCATATCTTTCCTCGATTAAGTGTGTTTCAGGTATTACAAATATATAATAACATACAGGAGTTTTGCTGTCAAAGATACTTATCTGACCAGGGCTATTTTACCAGTTCTTCTGTGACCTTTGTATTCTACTACATAGACATAAATCCCACTGGACAACTTCTGGTAACTATCGTTATCAAGATACCATATTTTTTTGCTGCAATTTTCCTCTACTGTATCCAGTATACGCATTATGTTACCATTACAATCGTAGATTTTAATCTTTGTTCCCGACGGAAGTTTATCAAAATTAATCTGACCGTAATGCCTGGAACCGGTAATAACAGGATTGGGATAAACTACCAGATTTTTTAGATCATTCCACTTCTGAATATATTGTTCAGGAACTATGAAAGCTGCTGAATTTTTATCTCTGGAAATCCCCACTCCGCTTATGTCCTGGACTTCCTGCGCTGTTACTGTG
>WJIO01000385.1 GCA_014730235.1 Candidatus Poribacteria bacterium | reverse complement strand
CGACATCATAATTACAAAAAAACCCATCCCTTTGTAAATACTTATCCAATATGGCTTTATGCTCAAAGATGTGGAGAGTGGAATAAAATTGCAGATTCCTGGCCATATATAAAGAAGAATTTCACTGATTTTATCCAGACGGGCCTTTTGACTGGAATAGAAAACGGCAAGATTGAGGCCAATCAGTATCTTGCTTCATTGATAGCTTTTCGAGAGATGTCTTATAAAATGGATGATGAGGAGACTTCTCAACAGGCTGAAATGGCCGTAAACCATGCAATTACACCTCTTTTATCCTGGTGGCGAAAAAGCGCCAACAATATACAAAAGCCGATTTTTGAAAATATCGCCCAATGGGATTCCTTTTTAGGTAAAGGTGATTTTCTTTTTCTCAAGGTAGGTCATCACAAATCAAAACTTGGGTTGTTTCATAACCTGACACCTGAAGTGGCAAATATAATAAAAAAACAACAAAATACAGAAGTGGAAAAAATATGGAAATGGATGGAAACTCTATGCCCAACATGGCATCTTATGGGCGAAGAACGTCAACTCCACTACGGTGAAAATTTTATTGATCCACCTGATTTGGCAATTGACGCTTTTAGAGCAATGGCCTGGCTAACAAAAGCCGGTCAGGAAGAACTTGTGGAAAAACTTGATATACCTTTCTGTCAGGCTGATTTGTATTATATTAACAAGCTGGCGATAATTCTTGATAAAAGTGTTGATATTAAACAAAAATAAAAGCACGAGAGGGAATAAGTGCAATGAATGACGAAGCAAACAGGTCTGAATCAAGAGTAGAGCGGAACATCCTGGAAAAAAGCGATCAGGAACTTATTTATCCGCCAATGGAGAAGATGGGTTCTATAATCGTGGATAATTTTCCGGCATTAGGAAAGCTGACAGCCCTGAAGCTTTTAGAGTGGGTTCAGTATAATCCGGGAGGGGTTATATCCCTTCCCACAGGTAAAACCCCGGAATACTTTATCAAATGGGTTACATATTACCTGAAAAACTGGGATAATGATGAAACGCGGGCTGATATGGAGCAAAACGGTCTTGATCCGACCATAAAGCCGGATATGAAAAGCCTGCACTTCGTGCAGATCGATGAGTTTTATCCCATACCACCTACACAGCACAATAGCTTTTATTATTATGTAAATAAGTTCTACATAGAAGGTTTTGGTCTTGATCCGGACAAAGCCCTGCTTATAGATTGCTCAAAGATAGGTTTACCCGAGGGAAAAGACCTGGACGAGGTATGGCCTGATTCAGAAGTTGATATTCTTCTCAGATATAACCAGGCCCACACCGATCAGGAAAAGATACAGAAGACTGCTCTACAGGCCATTGATCAGTGGTGTTACGATTACGAACAGCAAATCCGTAAGCTTGGTGGGATCGGCTTCTTTCTGGGTGGTATTGGGCCTGATGGCCATATAGCCTTTAACGTTACCGGCTCAGACCACAATTCCACAACGCGGCTGACCCAGATGAATTATGAAACCCAGGCAGCAGCAGCAACGGACCTTGGTGGCATAGAGGTCGCTCAAAAGCGGCTGGTTATAACCATTGGAATATCCACCATAACCTATAATCCTGACTGCACAGCCATAATCATAGCCGCCGGTGAAGCCAAGGCCAAAGTCGTGCATGATGCCATACAAAAGAAACCCCACATCCGATATCCGGCCACAGCATTGCATCAGCTTACCAACGCCCGTTTTTATATAACCCAGGGGGCGGCAAAGAAGCTTGAAGAACGCCAGTATCAAAGCCTTTCCGTTCAGGATGATTTTTCTGATGAAAAGATTGAAAAGATAATAGTTGATATTGCTCTGAAGCAAAAAAAGCGGGTGACAGAACTCCAGCAGGCTGATATGATCGAAGACTGTTTTGGTTCCATATTGCTGGATAAACCCGATAAAGGCCTTCCATACCTGGTATCAGAAGTTGAAAACAGCCTTATGCAAAAGCTCAGGGCCGGAAGCAAAGCCCGGAGTGAAACGGTTTTTCTGCATACCGCCCCGCACCATGATGATATTATGCTGGGATACCTTCCCTATGCTGTGCGAAATATCCGGGATGCCTCTAATACCCACATATTCGCCTATATGACGTCGGGTTTTACATCTGTGACAAATAAATATGCCTTATCTCTGGTGAAAAAGCTTCAATATTTTCTGGACACTAAGGCTTTCAATGAACTTATAGATGAGGAATACTTCAGACCTACCAATGTCAACGGACAAAATCGGGACTTATGGCAGTATCTTGACGGCGTGGCAGCCAACAACACTTTAATGAAAGACGAGGGTGAAGCCCGACGATTACTCAGGAACATGATGGAGATTTTTGAGGAAGAGGATGTGGATAACCTCAAACACCGAATCGTTGAACTGATTAACTATTTCGAAACTCAATACCCCGGCAGAAAAGACCTGCCTTATATTCAACAACTAAAAGGCATGATAAGGGAATGGGAGGCTGATTGCCTGTGGGGTTATCTGGGATTTGACAGCCAATCGGTAAAACATCTGCGTCTGGGATTCTATAAGGGTGAAATTTTTACCGAAGAACCCAAGCCGGAAAGGGATATTCCGCCGGTGCTTAAGCTGCTGAAGGAATACAACCCCCATGTTGTCACTGTAGCCCTTGATCCCGAAGCCAGTGGGCCCGATACCCATTATAAGGTATTACAGGCTGTTTCCGAAGCCCTGAGAAGCTACGAGGAGGAGACTGGGCGTTCGGATATTGAGATATGGGGTTATAGAAACGTATGGTATCGCTTTCATCCCTCAGAAGCCAATATCTATGTTCCGGTTTCCCTGAATATGTTTGCAGTCCTGCAAAACGCCTTTCTCAATGCCTTTGGTTCACAGAAAGAGGCATCTTTCCCAAGTCACGAATGCGATGGCCCCTTCTCTATCTTGTCTCAGGAGATACAGGTGGATCAGTATCAGAAATTAAAAATATGCCTGGGTCGTCAATTCTTCAACGAACACGAAACGCCGTTAATCCGGGCTACCCGGGGGTTTGTATTTTTGCGCAGTATGGGTTTGAAAGAATTTTACTCCCATGCCCGGGAGCTGAGAAGAACTACGGAAAATATATAAACGAGGTATGTAATGAAAATAACTGATGTCAAAGCAGTACCGATAAGACCAACTATTGTGAGGGTTTATACCGATGAAGGCGTTATGGGAATAGGTGAATGCAGTCCCATGAACCCCAAAGTCAACGCCCATTTCGTTAATACAGCTCTTAAGCCTCTGATAGTAGGGGAAAATCCCCTGGAAATCGGAAAGCTCTGGAACAAAATGACCTTTAGTACCTACAAATTAGGCGTTCAGGGAACTCAGCCCGAATCCATCGCAGGGGTAGACATTGCCCTGTGGGACATACTTGGCAAGGTTGCCGGGTTACCTATCCATACCTTGTTGGGTGGATGCTACCGGGAAAAGATAATGATGTATGCCAGCATCGGCGGCGGTGCAGGTATGACGCCGGAACAGATGGTCAAGAGGGTTGAAAGCTATCTGGATAAGGGTTTCAAAGCCATTAAAATCCGCATGGACTGGAGAGCCAATCGACAGGATATAAACCCGGCAAAAGATATGGAGATGTTCCGTCAGGTCAGATCCCTTCTGGGTGATGAAATTCCCCTGAGCTTTGACGCCAACAACGGATATTCAGTCAGCACAGCCATACTCCAGGGTCGTAAATTTGAGGATATGGGTATATACCACTACGAAGAACCCGTCGCCCAGTATGACTACCCCGGCATTGCAGAAGTAGCCGACGCTCTGGATGTTCCAGTATCAGCCGGTGAGCACGAATACACCCGGTGGCAGTTCCGGGATTTGATCCAGCAGGCAAAGGTTGATATTATCCAGCCTGACGTGGTAAAATGCGCCGGGATCAGCGAAATGGTGAAGATCGCCGTTTTAGGCTCTACATACAACAAGCATTTCCTGCCCCACCAGACTCAGCCAACAATCGGCACAGCCGCAAATCTGCACATCTGCGCATCAATAGTCAATGCCAACAGACCGCAGGAATACACCGGGCAGGATTCAAGGTTGGATGAATTATTCAAAGTACCTCTGGTGTTTGAGGATGGTCATATTTATGTTCCACAAAAGCCAGGGTTAGGGTTGGAATTGGACGAGGGGAAGCTGGATGAATACATAAAAAAAGCATAAATCTATTCTACATCGGATCTGGGAAATTCAGATAATATGGATATATTCCAGTCATTATCATTAATATAAGTTAATTGATAATCCCTAAACAATCTTTTGTATTGATGAAAATGTTTCTTTTTACGTTCCACCAACTCGTCAACGAGTTTCATCTTTTCCTTTAATTCGGAATCAGAAAGTATATGTTCCTCCAGAAATCCTTCTAAAAGTAAATCTTTTGCTTCTTCAGGAAGAATTGCCATGTTCCATGCTAAAGATGCCATATCCAATAAATCCTCGATAGATTTAATAGGGTGCGGAAGATGGAAATATGGTTCTACGAATTCCAGTATAATTTCGGACATTTTACGCCTTCCAGGAGGATTATCTATAATTATTCCATTAATATTCTGATCTTTTAATTTTTTAGAAAATCTATTGCGTCGTTTTAAATAACCATCTTTTTTGTTTTTCTTTTTCTTAGGCATATAAATTCCGCCTCCCTTTTATCGGGAGGTTTCCAGCAGATCCATAACATAAACCCCCAAATGCTCATCAATACTCCTGTTGGCAATGAAAACTATCCTGCGATTATCCGGCATAAATACGGGTTCCATATCAATATAGCTGTTTTTGGTCAGTCGGGTTTGCTGGCTTCCATCGGTTTTCATGATATATATTTCGCTGTTGCCGTCCCGGTTGGTGTCAAATACTATAAATTTCCCATCGGGGGAAAAGGATGGGTTTGAGTTCATAAATTCGTTGTCTGTTAGCTGTTTTTGATTTTTTCCATCTGTGTCCATCAGGTATATATCGCTTTTGATCCCCATAGGAGATGCTAAAAATATAGAATAAACGATCTGCTTACCGTCAGGGGAAAAGGATGCACAGCAGCTATCGCCATCTGAAGTTGTCAGCCGCTTTTCCTGCCGGCTTTTAACGTCCATAACAAATATTTCACCGGTGTTATTGAGGGTACTCTGGAACACTATGCTGTTACCATCAGGGGAAAATTCCGGGCTACCATCGGATATGGTGTTTTCTGTTAGTCTTATCTGGTTACGCCC
The DNA here is from genome assembly GCA_014730235.1 of Candidatus Poribacteria bacterium. GTDB lineage: Bacteria > Poribacteria > DTPJ01 > DTPJ01 > WJIO01 > WJIO01. Next base: position 4,292 of record WJIO01000385.1, on the reverse strand, counting down.
GTCAATATCCATTACAAAAACTTCGTCGTTGCTGTTGCCGTAGCGTATAAAGGATATATACACGACCTTTGTGCCATCCGGTGAAATGGCCGGACTGTAGTCGCTGGTATCATTGAAGGTAAGTCTTTGTATGCTTGAGCCATCTATATTGGATACGAATATTTCATTATTGTCATCAACATATGCAGAAAATGTTATCTTGTCGCCACCAACAGATGGGCTGTGGGCAGTTGAACCAATATTAAGTAATGACTTTGAAGATGGAAAATAACCAATCGGCAGCTTAATCGAAGGCTTTTCCTCGCATCCTGATGATGTAATTACAATGAAAATACAGAATAATGCTATACAAAACAGAAATCCCTGCCTCATTGGTACCCCTTTTCAATTTATTCTGCCAGTTCATCTACACCAATAGCACATCTGAAACCAGCGACGTAAGAAATGGATTGGGGAACTGCCCGATCCCGGGAGGCACATCGCGCACCTATAGGCCCAAGGCTGTTATAATGATACCAAGAACCGCCTCTAAGCACCCGCACTTTTTTACCAAACTCAGTTGTTGTGTGGTCTGAACCGGGATAGGCATCATACCAGCTATCAGTCCATTCCCACACGTTTCCGGCCATGTCGTAGACCCCATATGGGCTTACACCATCAGGATAACTGCCTACAGGTGTTGAGCCTGAACCTTCCCATGATTCCACGTTGCATTTTGTTATGTCAAAGGTATTTCCCCAGGGCCATATTCTGGCATCTGTTCCTCTGGCGGCTTTTTCCCATTCCGTTTCTGTGGGGAGTCGCTTACCCACCCAATGACAATATTCATTTGCATCTTCCCAGCTTACATATACTACAGGATGATCCCCTTTACCTTCGGGATATGTTCCACCTTCCCAGTCCCTGGGTGTGGGTTTTCCTACTGCTTCTACAAAAGCTTTGTATTTTTCGTTGGTTACTTCGTATTTATCTATGTAAAATTCCTCTACACTGGCTTCGTGCTGTGGTCTTTCAGCGGCAAACCAACCGACATCAGGCCCAAGTTCTCCACCACCCAGATCCCGAACAACTTTTGTAATCTCTTCATCACTGCTACCCATAAGAAAAGGGCCAGCAGGAATTTTAATCATATCTTCAGTTGAAATTCTTTTCAGGTTTAACTTTAACTCGTCAATATCGTCAATTTTAGCAGGTATATTTGCCGCAGCTCCATAATAACCTAGTTTTGCCACCATCAGCCGGTGTTCACCTGGTGAAGGCTGAATTTTGATAGGAGTGATACCTATTTCTTTACCATCCAGAATAACCTTCGCGCCGGAAGGTTCGGATGTTACTTCCAATGTAGGTGTCCTGTCACAGCATATGAGGTATATTGATATTATTAAAGTTAAAATTGCTGTTATTATTTTATTCATTTTTATATTCTTATACTTTCGTACTTTTGAGAATAAACAAAGATTAGAAAAAAACACCACAATTCCTTGTTATAGAATTTGACAAAACAAAATTAATAAGGAGAAAAAATGGATGTTTTCTTTCCGGCTATATTATTCTGATATTTCTAAAATTAACTAAAACCAGATGTTGCAGTGCTTAAAGAGACACTAGCAAATAAAAATGCTATCAGGCTGTCATTACTGCGAAACTCTTATTCCTTTTTGCTCAAGCTTTTTGAAAAAGCTTGAATCAGGAATGACAGGTTGAGAGAATTTTAAAACTATTACCACACTAAACCCGGAAGAACCTATTATTTTTACTGCTAAAAAATTTCACACTTTGAGTATACACAAGAAAATCTATATATTCAAGTATATTATTCAAGTTTAAGGGTTACAAAAACTCTTGGTGGAATAAAAACTTCTGTTTTTTCTTTTCCTTTGTTTAGATTAAAAATCACCTTAACCGATTGATCGTTAAAGTTAGTTAAAACCAGCTTGCCGGAATAATAATACACACCAACGCGGGAACGTACATTTATATCCAGAGGAAAATCCGACAGCATTTCCCGGCGCAGTTTATCTACAATGTTTTGAGGAAGATGTGGTAGAGAAACCGGCTCCCCAGTGGTTACCCGACTTGATCCCCGGGGATAACAGAAAGTTTTTGCGTTAAATACAATTACCTTTCCCCTATCATGCCTTTTGCATGTGATTACCGGAAAGTTGCCTTCCTGATGAATACCCCAGACCACAACTTCGGCGGATACAGGATGAAGGTTAGCGCCAAAGCGTATATGGGATTCGGCCATACCGGGAGTTTGATCAACGGAAAATCTGAATGTCCATATATCGTTTTTGGTCACAGCCGGTGATGAATATCCGGCAATTCTCAATAACCTTTCATCATGCTGAAGCTTTTGCAGGAATCCAGGAGTCAACATTATAGTTGCTCCTGATTCAAGGGATTTTATTACATGATCCATTATACCATCGATAGAAGCTGCCTGTATTGGCAGACATATAGACCTGGCATCCGACGGAAATTCACTGCATGGTATCATGGGTAATCCCAGCATGCCCAGATAATCCAGTAAAAATGCTTCATCTTCTCCATCTATATCCGGCGGCTTGTAGAAGTGTATTCCCTGAAATTGGGAGTTACCCAGAAATTCTGCAAGCCTTTTCAATTCAGGCATTATCCGGATCAGAGCTTTTGTATTTGGGTTTTCCGGCGAGTAGAGTTCCGGATCGTAATGAAACCTTATTAACTCCCTGGCTCCGGCCAATATGCTCTGCACTGCCTGTTCCACGTATATCTCAGGATAGCAGTTTATAAAGTCAAACCAGGCCCCGCCGATCTTTTCACCGGATAAAGAAGCCAGCCAGCGGTAATTTGCAAAGGCCTGATATTGATGGACATATTCAACAAGGGGATCCCGAATTTCCGTACCTACCCAAACTTCGTCGAACTGCTGAGGATGACGGGTTACATCATAACCAAACTTATGGAATCTATCGTACCATTGGGGATATTTTATTATCATCCTGATCCCGGGGGTTTCATCCCTGGCTGGATTGATAATACAATCCCGGGCTACCTGAACCAGGAGTTCCCGGTAATATTCCTCCAGGGTTCTGTTTCTGCGAGCTTCCTGACATTCAGCGCATTGACAGTGGGTACACAGAAAATCATCAACTATGATTTCGTCAAAAATTTCTGCTGTCTCCCGCACTACCTCCTTTATACCCTCCTGGGTTTCTTTGTTGGTATAACAAAGCCACCATCGCCCATGAGTTGAGCCTTTACCAGTTCCCTGGGTAGGAGTAAGACCTGCCGCTGTTTTTATACCATTATTCTCAAAGAAATCTCTGGCCTTTATCAATATATCCTTTCCGGGAAAATGCCCACCTCTCAGGCAGTCTAAATATACTTTTGATATATTATTGGCTTCGAATAGCTTAATTGCTTCATTTAAGCCATCTTCGCTGGAAAAATAGTGGTTTACAGATGGTGCCTGGACAAAAGCACTAAATCTTAGAGGGCCAGAATTGCCTTTATGGTAAATTTTGTTTCGCATACTTTTCCCCTTTTCAATTTTCTGTATTTATACCCGGTAGCCGAAAAGCTGCCATCTCCTGGTACCTGATAGATATATGGGTGAACCGCCATGTTACTGCCATCGCTGTTATCATCAGAACAATAGCGAGTCATCTTTCCACTCGTGGAGCACGACTAAAAAACGCCCACCATATCATGACAAGCAATAACCTGCAACCCCGCCAAGTACAACTATTGCAGCCATATCAGACGCAATAGCAGGGATGCCAAACCTGACAAACCATTGCAGAATTACAATGACAACACCAGGCCACAATCTAAGCGGCTTTTGATGAATTGGTTCGTCAGTAAACTCTTGATTTTTTTATTTTTGACATTATTTACTCTTGATAATAAATTAAATCCAAAAGGAAATTTAAGTTATTCACATCAATTTATAAGCATTTAGTATTACTGAGGAACCTTAGATTAATAAGTTTTCATATAAATGATTTTATCTTTTGATCTAACTTATCTGTCCTTTTGTCCAGTCGTAACATAAAGGTCTTCGGTGTTCCGAAAGGGCGAGGGATTTAAGGATTTCGGGATTTGCGTTTTCAATTATGGTAAACCGGAAAGCGTGTTCACCCTGATCTGTATATTGATAGAAGGTATTGGCTTCCAGTTTCGCCGGATCGTGCCAGGCGTAGACTGGCGATCTCAAAAGGGTAAAGCGCAGGAGATTATCATAACCGTCCAGCCCTGAACAATCGGGGCATGCGATACCTATGGATTTATCACCAATCCGGGCTGAT
>WJIO01000384.1 GCA_014730235.1 Candidatus Poribacteria bacterium | reverse complement strand
GCAAGTGTTAGAGGAAAACGGGGTATTGAAAGTTATCCATGCAGATCCAAGCCCATATCAGCAGATCAGAACGGCTGTTGATCTTCATGCCTATCATCTTGTTTTAACCTTCCGGGTTAGAGTTATAGAAATGAAAAAACACAAGTGCATGGGGGCATACCTGGGAGAAGTACCCCAGGACAACACAAAGCTTAACGGATTTAAAGTCCTTCTTACTTCAACCATACCACCGGGTAACTGGAACGTATACCGAATTACAGGAGTTAAATTAGAATAGGATCCCAAGATAGAATTGAGCTATGGCTATACAATCGCAGAAGATCTGGATGTAAATGAATGGCATGAAATGAAGATAGAAAAAATTGGCAAATCCTATAAATTCTACGTGGATGGCATACTTAAAGAAAACCTGAAAAATCCCAATGACCTGTCAATCCTTCCAAAAAAGTTGTTTTGGACTGGCGGTCGGGCATGGAACTATTACCAGGATGGTGAAACGGCAGAATTATGGTTTGACGACATAAAAGCAGAAATACTGACTTATAATAAAGACAACTTAAAAACCAAGGTACCAACGTCCCTGAAAACAAACTTTCTCGGTCGAAACTTTCCCAATCCCGCCAATCCTGAAACATGGATTCCATACAAAATAAAAAAAAATTCTAATATTATAATATTCATCCATAATTCTGCCGGTCAACTGGTAAAAAGTCTTGATATAGGCTATCAGGAAGCCGGGGAATATATGATAAAAGAAAAAGCCGCACACTGGGATGGAACCAACGAATATGGAGAAAAGGTTGCCTGTGGAATATATTTTTATACACTCCATGTTGATAATTTTGTCTCTACCCGAAGGTTATTTATAAATCAATAGTATCATATATAGCTTGCAAATTTTCATTTATGTAATCGTTAAAAAATGGATATAATTTAGTTGTCATTCCTGCTTTTGCAGGAATGACAGGCTGAGAGAATTTTCAACTATAACCACACTAAATCCGGAAGAACCACATTTTTTAACGATTACTTTATAAACCCAGATCGTCGTTTATTTCTTTCTGGTATTTTTCGACCTCGCAGTTTTCGATCTCCTCAATTGTCACTGGTCGGTTCACCGCAGCCGATTCAAAGACTGCCATACAGATGGCCTGGTCTTTAAGACCTTCAATACCATCTACCTCCGGTACACTGCCGGTATTTATAGCATCAGCAAAGTCCTTTAGTTCAATACCTATGGTATCAGTCACGCCATTAGGAAATAGCTTTTCCTTTTCTTCTGCGCTTATACTGTCCATAAACATCTTCTGTAAATCCTCGCCGCTGATGTTTTCTTTCCGGGTGTTTATATTGCCGCCCAGATCAATAGAGCCTTCACTACCGTGTATAACATGTCCGCCAAAGCCTTTACCCGGGGCAGCTCTGCAAGTTGTCCACTGGACAATTACATCACCATCGAATTTTATTATGGCAAAGGTTGTATCCTCTACGGTTACGTCAATCTTACCTTCCATAGTATCCGGCTTCTGATATCTGTAAGGCATGTAGGCTTTGGACATGGCGTATACTTCCAGAGCTTCTGTACCAAGATGATACCTGAAAAGGTCAGCGAAATGAACGCCTCCGTCCAGAACCCATCCGCCGCCGGCCTGATCCTTAAAGTCTCTCCATCCCCATGTTCCCATACTTTCACCCACATCCTGCCAGAAGAAAACCCGGGGTTTACCGATCATTCCCTGACTGATAGCCCAGTTCACAGCCCGATGTCCTGGTGATCTTCGGTAATTTTCCGCAACAGCCAACACCTTACTGTTTTCTTCCGCCGCATCGGTTATCAGTCGACAGGTTCTCATGGTTATGGCCAGGGGTTTTTCTATGATGACATGCTTTCCAGCTTCCAGACATGGTACAGCCAGTATATGGTGGGCCCTATGGACTGAGCAAATATCCACAGCCTGAATATCCGGCTCCTTTGCCAGCATGTCATCCACATCGGTGTAGACGTTAGGTACAGTTCCCTGCATATCTTCAGCCTGTTTTGCCCTTTCAACAGCTTTTGCCTCGACAAGATCGCATGTGGCCACGATCTCAAAGGGTTTAATATCCTTTTCCCATAAAACATTCAAACCCCGCATATGAGCACCAGAGATACCTCCACATCCTAACAGGGCCAAGCGTATTTTTTCTGCCATCTGATTCCTCCTCGTCGTAAGTTTTGTAATAAATATCTTATACTATTTTCCAAAAATTGTTGTGCATTAAATCCTATTCGGGAGGGTTAAGCTCCCGCTGATCTTTTCATTTTTTACCAATTACATTCATTTTAAAAATTGTGGTATTATACCTCAACAATTTTCCCGGGTCAATACCCCATTAGTTCTTTATATACTGTATATGTATCTTTACCGATTGATTCCCATATAAAAAGCGATGTAGCCCTGTCGTAGCCTTTTTCTATCAGCGACTGACGCAGATCCACATCTTTTATTACCATATCCAGCTTATCTTTCAAATCCCTTTCGTCACCTTCATGGAATATCAGGCCAGCATCACCTACCACGTTGGGAATCTCCCCGGAGCTTGAGCCGATAACCGGAACACGGCAGACCATAGCCTCTACCAGCACCCTCCCGAAAAATTCCACCCAGCCGGATGTAGTTATGGAAGGTAAGACCAACACATCCATGCAGTTTATATACTTTGGAACATCTTCTGCAGGAACCGAGTCGGTAAAAATCAGATTATGGCTTATCCCCAGATCTCCGGCGATTTTAAGCATCTTGTCTTTATACTCACCGCTGCCCACCAGAAGAAGTTTTAGGTTCTCATGTTCCAGCAGGGAGAAGGCCTTTATCAGTGTGGATAATCCCTTCATCTCCAGGAG
>WJIO01000383.1 GCA_014730235.1 Candidatus Poribacteria bacterium | reverse complement strand
ATGAGCCAAAAATTTTGATACAGACTAAAAACTTTATTTGTTACTCCGTTCTTCGCAATAACACAGGGATGTAAAATTTATGCTTGGCCGGTATAATAAAATTGTTGACAAAGATATATATTTTGGATACGATAAGAATCCATCACTTAATTGTTTCCGTGAGATTCTGAATGTTATTGCAAATAAAAAGAAAAATACTGGAGGACAAAAAATGTATCAGACCGATTTTACCCTTGAAGAATTTAGCACCCGTCGTAAAAAGCTCTGTGAAGCTATGGAAGATAATGCTTTTGCCTTACTTCAGGGGGCACCAGGGCCTATGGGGAGCGATTCATTCTATCAGTATAAGGATTTTTATTACCTCTGCGGAATTGAAACACCCCGGGCATATCTATTAATCGAGGGTAGAAACGGTCATACTACCGCTTTTTTACCCCATATATCCCAGGTTGAACAGCAATCAACCAAACCTGTAGCATGTTTTGAAAATGCTGATCTGGTTTGTAAACTCTCCGGCGTGGATGCGGTCCTGGGATGGGAAGACCTGGGCCAGTACCTGAATCGAGCATCTACCATCTATATGCCTTTTGAGGATGGAGAAATTCGAACAGTTAATCGTCATCACGCTAAATCATGGGCAATAAAGCAGTCAGCAGATCCCTGGGATACTCGAATTACCCGGGCGGCTCAATTTATTGAAACAGTCAAAAGGCAGTTTCCAAATGTTAAAGTGAAAAACCTTTCGCCGTTGATGGATGAAATGCGCGTCATAAAATCACCGGCAGAAATTGAATTACTGAAAGAGGCCGGACATCTGACAGCTTTGGGTATTATTGAAGCAATGAGATCAACCCTTCCGGGAGTTATGGAATATCAGCTTGATGCAGTTATGCTCTATTATTATCTGGCTGGTGGTTCTAAAGACCGGGGTTATCATGCTATTATCGCTGGTGGTGAAAATGCTTTTTATGGTCATTACTGCGAGAATGACTGCCAGTTGAATGACGGTGATATTGTTCTGGTCGATTGTGCTCCCGATTATCACTACTACACAAGCGACATTGGGCGTATGTGGCCAGTAAACGGTGTATATTCTAACGCACAAAAGGCTATTTATGGTTTTGTTGTTGAATATCACAAGGTATTACTTGATCTCATCGGCCCTGGTCGCATGGTAGCTGACATTCATAAGGAAGCGGCAGAAAAAATGGGAGATGTCCTGGAAAACTGGGATTTTGCTACCCCTGACCACAAAGAAGCCGCAGGAGCCATGTTTAACTTTGGTGGGCATATATCCCACTGTGTTGGATTAACGGTTCATGACGGTGGTCTGCATTATTCCCGTCCTCTGGAACCGGGCATGGTTTTTACTGTAGATCCACAGTTTAGACTCCCGGAAGAAAAGCTTTATTATCGTGTGGAGGATACTATCGTAATTACCGAGGATGGTATTGAAAATTTCACCGCTGAAGCACCGCTGGAAATTGAAGATGTGGAATCTTTGATGAAAGAAAAAGGTTTATTGCAGGAATTTCCGGAAAAATAGATCGAATCATTTTCAGATATCCTATTGGTTATAATCACATTGAGGTAGGTGCGGATATTCCAAGAAGTGAAAGTCCGTTTTTTAGTGTAATCTGAACACAGGACACCAAAAACATCCGGGCTTTTGTCATATCCATGTTATCAGCATCCAGTACCCGGCATTTATTGTAAAAACTATGGAATGTAGATGCCAGGTCTTGCAGGTATCGGGCTATTCGGTGGGGTTCTCTGTCCAATGCACTGTCCTGTATAGTATCAGGGAATTCGGATAGTTTTTTCATCAACTCCCGTTCTTCCAGTGTAGACATTAAACCGAGATTAACATCATTCGAGTTACACCTATCAATTCCCTGTTCTTCGGCCTGCCGGAATATGCTGCATATCCGGGCATGAGCATATTGAATGTAAAATACCGGGTTTGCTTCAGCCTGCTGAATAGCCAAATCCATATCAAAATCCAGATGTGATGATGTAGATCTCATCTGAAAGAAGAAACGGGCAACGTCAACGGCAAATTCATGCCCGACTTTTTCCGTCAGTTCATCAACAAGTTGTTTCAAGGTAACAAACTGACCAGCGCGCTTTGACATGCGCACCGCCTGGCCCTTGCTAAGCAGATTAACCTGCTGTACTATGAGTATTTCCAGCCATTCAGGGGAAAGTCCCAGAGCCTGCATCCCGGCTTGCATCCTGTTTATATATCCGTGATGGTCAGGGCCCCAAAGGTCTATAACCTTATCAAAACCCCTTTGGGATTTATCCAGATGATAGGCCCAGTCCGGCACAATGTAAGTAACATCACCATTGCTCTTTATTGCTGGTCTGTCTCTATCATCACAGAACAGGGTTGACTTAAACCAGACAGCACCTTCCCAGCTATATGTATAACCGTTGTCTTTAAGATACTGGATCACATGGTTAACTTTACCGGAATCCCGAACTGATTTTTCGCTGGCCCAAACGTCAAAGACTACGCGAAAATTGCTTAGATCATCTTTCTGCCCCTGGATCATACGCTGGAGGCCTTCTTCCCGAAAGAATCCAAGTCTTTCTTCCTCTGATTTCTGATGAAGCTCACAGTCAAAATCGTCTATTAATTCCTGAGCTAATTCTTTTATGTAAGCACCATGATAACCGTCTTCCGGGAATTCCACGTCATCACCCATAATTTGCCTGTATCGGGCTTCTAATGAACGAGCAAAGGTATTTACCTGTCCGCCGGCATCGTTAATGTATGATTCCCTTTCGACTTCATAACCTATGGCTTTAAGGAGATTGGCTATAGAATCACCCACTGAAGCAGCTCTGGCGCTGACGACGTTTAAAGGTCCCACCGGATTTGCGCTGACAAATTCCACCTGGGCCTTTTGCCCTTTGGCTACATCACTCTCACCATATTTTTCTTTTTTATCGTGGATAGTTTTTAAAAGGTCATGAAGCCAATCATCCGTAAGGAAGAAATTGATAAACCCAGGACCGGCTATCTCTATCTTTTGTATTAGTTTATTGTCATCTATGCAGTCAATTATGGTTCCCGCTATCTTACGCGGGGCCATCTTTGCTTCTTTAGCCAGCATCAGTGCCAGGGATGTAGAAAGATCACCATATTCCGGTTGATCAGGTTTCTGGACAGGAAAATCAGGTAGATTTTCTATTTTGAGAGAACCATCTTCCTTGGCCTTATCAATGGCCCCTATTATAATATTTCTCAATTCGGCTTTTATATTGGCCAGAATATTGTTATGTCCCTGCCACATGCTTTAACTCCCTATTTTTCTATTGTTGACTATAGAATTCCTCATTCCTGCAAAGGTGGGAATGACAAAAAGAGGATGTTTTTTACATTTCCACACTCAAAGCGGAAAGTTCCAAAAAAATATAATTTATCCCGGAGGCCAGCCAAATTCTCGTCCACCTAGGAAATGCGTATGTATATGAAAAACTTCCTGACCTGAGGCTTTTTTGCAGTTAGTAACTAACCTGAAGCCATCTTCAGTCAAACCATTTTTTGCGGCAATTTTGTTTGCTACCAGGTGCATATATCCTACTAACTCCTGGTCATCCTCTGTTAGGTCGCTGATAGTTGGTATGTGCTTTCTGGGGATAATAATTACATGCACCGGAGCTTGGGGATTTATATCTTCAAAAGCTACCACATGATTATCCTGGAAAACTATCTTTGCCGGTATTTCCCCTTCGGCAATTTTGCAGAATATGCAGTCGGACATAAACAACACCTCTCTATTATTAGATTTCTATGATAATCCATATTTTTGTATTTTACGATGAAGAGTTCTGAGGCTAATTTTAAGTATGTCTGCTGTTTTTGTTCTGTTACCGTCTGTATCTTCAAGGGTTTGCCTGATAGCTTCTTTTTCGATCTCCTCCATTGTCATGCCCGGTTTTATAATAGATTGTGTTTCGGAATTCTCCGCACCGCGTATATTTGCAGGTAAATCATCTACAGTGATCGTATCCGAAACAGACATAACAACCATGCTTTCTATGTAGTTTTTAAGCTCTCTGACGTTTCCCGGCCAATCATAATTAATCAGATATTCCATAGCCTCTCGATCTATATTTGCTATCTCTTTATTGTTTTCTTTGTTTGCTTCATGAAGGAAAGCATTTGCAAGAATAGGGATATCCTCTTTCCTGTTCCTGAGCGGAGGTACGTCTATAGTAACCCCCATTAGACGATAATACAAATCCTGTCTGAATCTTTTTGCCTCTACTTCTTCAGAAAGGTCTTTATTGGTTGCAGAAATTATTCTTACATCAACACTTATTGGTTTTTCCCCGCCTAATCTTCTGAACTGCTGTTCTTCCACAACTCTAAGAAATTTCGCCTGAATATCCGGACTCATTTCCCCCACTTCATCCAGAAACAGCGTACCTTTATTAGCCAATTCAAAAGCCCCCTGACGAAGTTTTACCGCACCGGTAAAAGCTCCTCTCTCATGACCAAATAACTCACTGGCCAGAAGTTCACTGCTTATAGCCGCGCAGTTTATTGGTATAAAAGGTTTGTCTTTGCGGGGGCTGTTTATGTGGATGGCATTGGCGATCAGGTCTTTACCTGTGCCAGTTTCACCAATTATCAGCACATTTGCTTTGGTGGGGGATACCAGCTTTAGCTTCTGGAATATATCCCTCATTTGCTTGGAATTTCCGATTATATTTGAAAAACCAAACTTCTCATTAATCTGCCTTTGAAGGGCTTCGTTTTGGCGATGAAGGGCGGTATTTTCCCGACGTATGGACTGATTTTCAAGGGTTTTCCTGACTTTTTCCCTTAGCGCACCTATGTCCAGTGGTTTTTCTATATAGTCCGATGCGCCGGAACGCATGGCTTCAACAGCGGTATCTACTGAGCCAAAGCCTGTTATTACGATGACATCGGGTTCAGGTTCGGTTTCTTTAGCTGTCTTCAGTATCTCCAGCCCATCTACATCAGGCATTTTCAGATCGGTAAGGATCACATCAAAATTCTCGGTCTTTAAAGATGACAAAGCATCTTTGCCGCTGGATTTTGTTATTATGTCATAACCCTGACCGCTGAGGGTTTCCTCCATAGCTTCTAACTCATTTTCTTCGTCATCAACTATAAGGATTTTATTCATTTCAATACCTGATCTAATTTTGGGGATTGTTTGTTTGATATATAGGTAAGTTTATGAAAAAGGTCGTTCCTTCTCCCGGTTGACTCTCAACATTAATATCTCCATTATGGAGATTAACAATGCGTTTAACTATAGAAAGTCCTAAACCTGTTCCTGTCTTTTTAGTGGAATAGAAAAGATCAAATATCTTATCAATTCTATCCTCAGGTATCCCCTGTCCTGTATCCGATATTTCTATTACCACGTAATTCCCCGATGAATAAATTTTAACGGTCAGTATACCACCTTCGGGCATGGCCTGATTTGCATTTAGTATTACATTCAAAAGAGATTGGCGGATCTGACTGCTATCCAGTTCTATTCTGGGTATATCCTTCTGAAAATCTTTTACAATTTCTATATTATGCTGTTTGGTTTCTGGCCCGATAAATTCCAGGAGTTCATTTAACAACTCAATTAGATCAGTGGAATGGAAATCAGGTGTTGGAAGCCTTGCCAAACGTAAAAATTCATTAAGGGCTTTTTCCTGTCTATCAACTTCCCTGCTTAAAGTAGATACCTTTTTAAGGGCTTTGGCTTTATCAATTTTCTCCTGCTTTTTTAGGTCTTCTTCCAATAGTTGCAGGTTCAGTCGCATGGTGTTCAGGGGATTTTTAATTTCATGGGCCAATGCACCAATCCAGGCAATCATATTGTTGCTGGCCTTATCGCCTTTTTTGGATTTTGATTTCCATCTCCTGAAAAATTTCATGATCTTTTACTTACAGCAGATAACTAACTTTTCTCTTTTTGAAGCCTGAGATGCCAGCCATGCAGTATAGGACTAGCAACGAATATTGAGGAGTATGTACCAACAATAACACCAATTAAGAGAGCCAGAGATAAAGTATGGAGTGTTCCAACCTTGGATAATGCAAATATTGATACAACGGCAAAAAGCGTTGTTATTGAGGTTATAATGGTTCTGCTGAGGGTTTGGTTTATGCTGGTGTTTATCACCGCGTCAAAATCCGTACCCCGCTGTATTTTTGTATTTTCCCTGATACGGTCAAACACAACGATAGTGTCGTTAAGAGAATAACCGATAATTGTCAAAAAGCCAGCTATAGTTGCCAGGTTTATTTCTTCCCTGAGTATAGAAAAAATACCCAGCGTTATAATTACATCGTGGATAAGGGTAATTATAGCCGCAACGCCAAAGCGAAGTTCAAAGCGAAACCATATATAACCCAGAATAAGCACCAGAGCAAGGATTGTAGATTTCAGCGCGGAACTCATAAAATCTCGACCTACACTGGCGCTAACCTTATCTGTATTTACGCCCTTCGCATCGATCTTCCAGGGATTACTTGGTCGGCTTAGAATCTCTTTTATATAATCGCTAACATCCCGATCTCCGCTCATCTGTGCTTCTTTTGTAGATACGACAATTTCGTTATCCGTTTCTCCCTGCTGCACAGCGGCATTACTAAGCCCTTCAGCCTGTAAAATAGAACGGATTTCGTCAGGTGTTACTGCTTTGTCAAATTTTGCCTGTATAACCACACCACCCCGGAAATCAACTCCAAAGTTTGGGCCACCCCTTATTATGAGGGAAATTACACCTGCGATAATTAATAGACCAGAAATAACAAACGCTATGCGACGCTTGCTCATAAAATTAAAATTTGCATTACTCAGGAATTGCAATTAGTGTGCCTCCCGCAGAAAAGCGATCAACGAATTTTTCGATGATCAACATCCCATTTTCCATATATGTAAAACAATATCTGCTATATACTTAATTTAATTGTGCCACGCCTGTTATATATCCAGCTATAAACTTCTCTGGTAAACACCAGGGCTGTAAACATACTGGCAATAATACCAACGGCTAACGTCACCGCAAAGCCTTTTATTGGCCCTGTGCCAAATTCATATAGGACGATAGCAGTAAGAAGAGTTGTCATGTTTGCATCCAGGATAGTCCAGAAAGCCTTTTGATAGCCGCTGCTGATGGATGAAAGAACCGTTTTACCGCTTCTCAGTTCATCTCGTATTCTTTCAAGGATAAGCACGTTTGCATCCACCGACATACCAACAGTCAAAATAAGACCAGCCATACCCGGTAATGTCAAAGTAGCACCAAAACCAGCCAGAATGCCCAGTATTATTACAAAATTAAACAGAAGAGCCAGAATTGCAATAATCCCTGAAAGCTTGTAATATATAATCATAAATACAATGACAAGACTTATGCCGATTATAAAAGCAAGCTTTCCCCTTTCAATGGCTTCCTCACCCAGAGTAGGGCCTACTATACGCTCCTCAGCACTTCTCATTGGAGCAGGGAAAGCCCCGGCTTTCAATATCCTGGCCAAATAGTCAGCCTCTTCGGTGGTAAATTGCCCTGTAATCCTTGCGCTTCTGGATGATATCTTTTCGGTGATCCGGGGTACTGATTGAATAACATCATCCAGCATAATAGCCGTATGTTCGCCAACATTCTTACCGGTAAAATCCGAGAATTTATCCTGACCTTCTGATGTCATATACATCAGAACTTCGGGAGTACCTAGCTGACCCCTGGCAACAGTTGCCGAATTACCCTTGAGATCTGTGCCGTGCATAAATGCCTCTGAGCCAACGACGTACCAGCCGCCATCCACATGGTATCTAACCTCAGCACCCTGAGGTAATTCATCCGGTGCAGGTTCAGGAGTACCCGGAGTACCGTACCATAAGCTGCCTGTTAATGGATTTTTCAGCACCAGCTTAAATTCCAGAATACCGGGACTTTTGATAGCTGCCAGAGTACGGGCTGGATTCTGTTCTTCTGGAACTTCAATAAGTATTCGCGGCCTTCCACTTATTCGTCTTATGGTTGATTCAGCAACACCGAACTTATTTATTCTGTTTTCCAGGGTTTCCATTACAGTGTCCAGATTATCCTCAGCTAGCTTTTGCGCGCTGTTTTCGCTTAACTGGACTGAATATATGGCCGTGTTGCCTTCAGATCTTAGAAGTTTGGGAGGGTCAAATAGCTCCATATCCCTTAAAGTTTTTTCCGCATTTTCCAGATAATCCGTTCTATCCGCATCCTGGAATCGGGTGGGAATTGTAATAGTGACTATAAGTGGGTTATCCCCACCTAATAATTCATCTACAAGATCACCAATATACTGTTTTTCCGTTGTCTTTACTGTTAGTTGGGGATTATCTGTTGTCGAGGTGTCGTTAATTTCACTGGAATCAAAACCGGCTTCAATAAGCTTATTGCGCATCTCTGATATGGCTTGAGACTGGCTTACTGATACCCCACCTATTGTATATGGTCTTACAATAAAGGTATAATCATCAGTTTGTTCCAGGGTTTTTTCGATTGATCTACAGAATATCTTTTCGCGTTTTAATGTACTAAGAATAGCTTCCTGAGCTTGGTCACTGAGATATATATCCATGGCTTTCTTGACGTCAAGTTCCAGGACGATATGCAAACCACCTTTTAAATCCAATCCCTGCTTTAACGGATTGTCCGGGAAAATAGGTCTTAGTGCCAGGGGGATATTTCCGTAAAGAGACATCTTATTTATCAATTTTTTTATTTCTTGAGCGCTTTTCGGTGGGGTAAATTTAACGTATATTTCACTTCCGGCATTAGAATCAAAGCGGAAGTTATCACCCGGTTTTATCTCCATATCTTCCAATATTTCTGTTACTTTTTCCCTGATCTCTTTGACACCTTCCTGTTGAGTTTTACCATCAGGAATATCATTCTTAGAGATAACCAGCTTAATACTTCCCTGCTTTTTTCCTGTTGGTAAAGCGGGAGATCTACTGACTATTGAACTCAGCTTCTGTTTTATATCTTCCAGTTCTGCTTTACTTCTGGGCTGAAGAAAATCTATATATAGATTAGTGATTATAACATCTTCAAAACTAAAACCTGTAAGTTGTTTTTCAGAAGTTACCTCCTGTGTAGATTCTAATTCCAAAACTTCATCAATTCCCAGATTGATTAATCTTCTTCTCACAAGATCTTTTATTGATTTGGATGCGTCCTGGGAACTAATGCCTTTGGGCAAATCATCAGGAATAACAAACCTGATATAATTACTATTTCGTTCTGTTTGTATATCCGGCGGGGGAATCTTCCCCTGCATCCATATATCAAAGTAACCGTATAAACGGCCATAAATTCCCGGTATTGTAGGTAATAGATATAATACCGAAAATACAAAGACAGCTATAATCAGCCCGAGTTTCCATTTACTGATTTTATTCATTCAGATCTCCCTTACAGAACAGTTTCGCGTATTCCTGCAATGCCCATGGGAATAGGAGGGTTCACCTTATTTACCAGCAAGCAAGATGTAATATACAAATTAATGAAGGAATTTTAAACAAGAATGATCTAAAAATTGTCAAAGTCTCAGGCTATTATTATAAGATCTGCCTATATATTTGTCAACGCAAAATCTCTAAATCAGATTAGGATTACCAAGTATAAAATTTATGTTCGTGAAAATTTTGGCTCTTCCGGTTTGAGTATGGTAATAATTTGAAAATTTTCTCAGCCTGCCATTCCTGCTTTCGCAGGAATGACAGCATATAGAAGTTTCTTATCTTTAACACACTGAACCAGGAAGAACCAAACTTTATCGCAATAACACACGGACATAAATTTTATACTTGGCTCGGATTATAAAGAATTGACATATTCATAGTATTTGGGTTATAATGTAACTATTCTATATCATGTCAGCTATAATGATATTCAAAGGTTCGGCGCATGTTTAGTGCCATTTCAATAGCCCTTCATCTCGCAGGTTTGGGTTTTCTGCTGTTTTTGTCAGCTTTTTTCTCTGGTTCTGAAACAGCGCTTTTTTCCCTCAGTAAAATCCAGGTGGAAAGGCTTAGACAGGAAAGCAGCAGAAGCGGCAATATCGTCGCGCAGCTTCTGGACAATCCGCGCCGTTTACTCATAACAATCCTCGTGGGCAATATGTTTGTTAATGTGGCATCAGCCAGCCTGATCGCCTCTTTTGCCACTAACCTTCTGGGAAATCAGGGTGCAGGTGTTGCTGTTTTTGTTACCACTGTATTACTTTTGATTTTTGGCGAGGTGACTCCAAAGACTATTGCAGTACATAATGCAGAAACAATCTCGCGGACAATCTCATATCCGATACTTCTCTTCTCATATATTATCTTTCCACTAAGAATAGTTCTCAGAACAACAACCAATGTTATCATGCGTTTAATTGCCGGTGAAAGTATTCCAATAGAGGATAGATTTACTACTGAAGAATTAAAAGCCATGATAGAAGCAGCGGAAGAAGAAGGATCAATCAAAGGTCACGAAAAAGATATGCTGGACACTATTTTTGATTTGAGAAACATAACCGCCGCAGAGATTATGGTTCCCAGAACTGAGATGGTGTGTGCTTCAGAATTAGAAACTTTACAGGACATTTTTGATTTAGCTCGTGAAGCTGGTCGTTCCCGAATCCCCGTATACAGGGATGATGTGGATCACATCTTTGGTATTCTATATATAAGGGATTTTTCCATATGGCGTCATCATGATATAATGAATATGACAATAAAGAAATTTATGGAAAATCGCCAAAAATTATGGGAACGAGAAAAAGACACATTAATCAGAAAACCTCTTTTTGTTCCTGAGTCAAGGACGGCCATAGGATTACTCCAGGATCTGCGATCCCGAGGGGTTCAGATTGCTATACTGCTGGATGAATACGGAGGTACAGCAGGACTTGTAACCATGGAAGATCTGGTTGAGGAATTGGTGGGGGAAATTACAGATGAATATGATGATGATGTAGAAGATTTCCGGTTTATTGACGACTTAACCGTAATGGTTTCCGGCGGCATAAGTGTGAGAAGGATCAATAAGAAGCTCGGACTTAACCTTCCCATTCATGAAGATATAGATACTATCGGAGGTTATTTGTTACAACTTCTGGGAAGTATTCCAAAAGGTGGAGAAGTGGTAAAAGTAGACGACGTGGAATTTAAAATCAGTGGGTTGGATAAACAAATAATAACTAATATAATGGTGAAAAAACCAGAAGTTAAAGAAGAAGACGATAAGGAATCCGAAAAGCAAATAGGTTTATAATCATGTGGACTTTAATTCTCGTCATTCCAGTTATAATGTTTCTAGGTTTTGAAGCATTTTTTTCCGGTTCAGAGACTGCCGTTATATCAACTAACAAAATGCGCATAAAGGTAATGGCAGATCAGGGAAATAATAAGGCGAAATTAACCTTGAGATTATTGTCAAGACCAGAAAGAGTTCTTGGCACGACTTTAGTTGGAACCAATATATCTGTGGCAACAAGTACCACTCTTGCCGCCATAGTTGTTGCTTCGTTTTTCCAGTCCGGCAATTCCGCAAATATAGAAAGCACCATAAACACCATCATAATGACACCTTTGATCCTGATCTTTGGGGAAATTATACCTAAATCAATATGCAGAGCCAGGGCAAATTCCATATCCCTTGTAATATCGCCATTATTAAGGTGGTCTTCCATTATATTATATCCGGCCGTAACAGCAATAACAAAAATATCAACTTATTTTGCCCTGTTATTTAGTAAAAAAAATCGCCAAAAAGGTTCAAGTGTTACAGAGGAATTAAGACTTCTGGCAAGGCTTAGCGAAAAAGAGGGATTGATAAGACCACATCAGAGGAAAATGATTGATAGTGTATTTGACCTGGAAAGACAAACAGTAGCCGGTGCTATGGTTCCTTTGGTGGATGTGGTTTCTGTGGAAAAAGATATTGGATTGGAAGATTTTTACAATATAGTGGCCGAAACGAAATTTTCAAGATTTCCTGTTTATGATGATAGGGTAGATAATATTATCGGTATTATAAACGCTATGGATGTTCTTTATGCCTCGTATCAAATGGAAAGCATAAGTCAATTTATACATGAAGATGTTACTTATCTACCCGAGACAAAACATATAACTACATCACTTCAGGAATTGCAAAAAAGCCATCATCCTATGGGTATTGTGGTTGATGAATATGGTGGAGTAACAGGGGTAGTAACTATAGAAGATCTGGTAGGGGAAATAGTCGGTGAGATAAGAGATGAAAGGGATCAGGAACAGGAAAGCTTTAATGACAAAACCCTGGAATGTGACGGAAGAATATCTGTTGACGAGGTAAACGAAAGACTTGAAGTGGAAATCCCAAGAGAAGGTTATGAAACAATAGCCGGATTTGTCATAAAGCAAATGGATAAAATACCTAAAGTTGGAGAAGAAATGAGATGGAAAAATCTGAGAATTGTTGTGCTTCAGGCTGATGAACGCAGCATATCGAGGGTTAAATTTATTATAGAGGAAGAAAGGGAACAGAATGGAGAAGAAGCTGAAGCTGGGGATACCTAAAGGAAGTTTGCAGGATTCCACAGTTAAATGGTTCCAGAAAGCAGGATACAATATAAGTATAACTGAAAGGTCATATTATCCATCAATTGATGATGATAAAATACAAGTTATGCTGGTAAGGGCACAGGATATGGCTTTCCCCTATGTTCAAAAAGGTGTCCTTGACGCTGGATTGACCGGAGCCGACTGGATCGCTGAGAGAGAAGCCGATGTGGTGGAAATTGCCAGTTTGGTATACTCCAAGCAGTGGTCTACACCCGCCAGATGGGTTATTGCTGTTCATGAAGACTCGAAAATAAAATCTGTTAAAGACCTGGAAGGTAAAACTATATCTACTGAACTGGTTCAGGTTGCTAAAAAATATCTGGCAGAAAAAGGAGTAAAAGCCGATATACAGTTTTCTTATGGAGCTACAGAGGTAAAAGTACCGCATGTTGCCGATGCAATAATGGAGATAACTGAAACGGGTTCTTCTCTCAGAGCCAACAGACTTAAAATTATTGCCGAAGTAATGAAATCAACTACAAAACTTATCGCCAATAAAGACGCTTATCAGGATGCCTGGAAACGCAAAAAGCTTGAAAATATCGCCATACTACTTAGAGGTGCTCTGGATGCTGAAGCTAAAGTCGGTCTTAAAATGAATGTGTCTTCAAACAATCTAAATGCCCTTATGGACCTGCTGATTGAAAAAAAAGCTGCTATGAAAGCCCCCACCGTTTCAGCTTTACAGGATAAAGAATGGTGTGCTGTGGAAACGGTTGTTGATGAAATGATTGTGCGGGATTTAATACCAGAATTAAAAATGGTAGGAGCGCATGATATTATAGAATACCCACTCAACAAAGTCATTGAATAGAATAGAGGAGGATGTAAAATGGCTGAAGAAAAAACTAATGGTGAAAATCAAAATGTTGAGCAGGAACAGGAATTTGAATTACCACCTGTTACTTTTGAAAACTTTATCCTGGGTTTGTATAATACAGCTCTTATACACATGGGTCACCAGGATCCGGAATCCGGTGAAATTGTTGGAAATCTCCAACTGGCCCGTCATACTATTGATACTATGGTTATGATCCAGGAAAAAACAAAGGGAAATACAACAGCACCGGAAAGCAATTTACTCGAAAATATTTTATATGAACTCAGGATGAATTATTTGAGAGTTGCCAAAAGTTTCGAAGAAGCCAAAAAAGAAAAGCCAGCGGAATCAAAACCTGAAGATTCTGAAGGGACAGGTTCTGAAAGCGAAAAAAATGATACTGAAAAAAAGGCTGAAGAAGAAAAATAAGTTTCTTCCATGTTCAGTGTGTTTATAATTAAAAATTCTCTCAGCTTGTCATTCCTGCTTTCGCAGGAATGACAGCATATAGAAGTTTTTTATCTTTAAAACACTAAACCCGGAAAAGCCAAAAATAATTGGTTATTCCAGTCTGAGTATTTTAATTTGCAAAGCCCATTATTCTCCCTTAATAAGGGAGGTAGGGTGATTTCTAGCACGGTTGAAAACTTCAAAATCCTATGTTAAACTTGCTTAAAATTCAAAAACTCTTTGTCTTGAGTCCAGAGTCTTGTGTCCAGTATCTAATACAAAGCTCAGTAAAAAACTCATTCTCCCGTAAAAAATTAAAAAGACAAAGATGCCGGATTACAATATGTTATCAGGAAAAGGAAGGAATATTCTTAAATGCCAGGTGCATACGAAACCGTAATTGGTGTAGAAATACACGTTGAACTAGGCACAAACACAAAATTATTCTGCGGCTGTGAAATTGATTTCGGCGGAGAAGTAAACACCCACACCTGCCCTGTATGTCTGGGAATGCCAGGGATTTTACCGGTGTTAAATGAAACGGCTGTGGAATATGGCATCAAAGCTGCTCTTGCCATGAACTGCCGCATAAATTCCCATAGTTCCTTTGAGCGAAAAAATTACTTTTATCCTGACCTGCCCAAAGGATATCAGATTTCCATGTATCGCGAGCCCCTTTCCGAATACGGTTACGTGGATATAAACGTGGATGGAAAAACCAAACGAATAGGCATCACTAGAATCCACCTGGAGGACGACGCCGCAAAATCGGTTCATACCGGAAATATTGACGAATCCCTTAATAGTTACATCGACTTTAATCGGGCAGGCGTTCCCCTTATTGAGATAGTCAGTGATCCGGACATGCGTTCAGCAGAGGAGATGAAAGCCTATTGCGAAACAGTTAAGAGTATACTTGAATACACAGAAGTAAGTGACTGTGATATGGAAAAGGGCCAGATGCGGATCGAAGCCAACATAAGTGTCAGGTCTAAAGACAATCCAGAGATCACCACAGACCGGAGTGAGATCAAGAACCTGAATTCCGTTCGCTATGCCATGAGGGCCGTCGAGTATGAAGTCAAACGCCATACAAAAGCGCTGGAATCCGGCAAAATTCTGCCAATGGAAACCCGGCTTTTTGACGTTGACAAAGGTGTAACCCGAACCATGAGGGGAAAAGAAGAAGCCCATGATTATCGCTATTTCCCCGAACCCGATCTGGTTCCTGTTGAACCCGATGAAGAATGGGTACAGGAGATAAAGCTAAACCTGCCGGAACTTCCTTATGATCGAATAAATCGCTTTATGGAAGAATACGGATTACCGGAACAGGACGCGGTGTTGCTGGTATCGGATAAAGAATTGGCTGATTACTACGAAGAATGCGCAAAAGCCAGCAATAATCCCAAATCCGCAAGCAACTGGATTTTGACCGAACTACTGGCATTGCTAAGCGATGCAAAACAAACTCTTTTAGAATGTAAAATAACACCTGATCATTTTGCTGGTATGATTAAACTGATGGACGATGGAACAATAAGCGGCAAAATCGGTAAAACCGTATATGCTGAGATGTTTAATACCGGCAAGATGGCTGATGTTATTGTTAAAGAAAAGGGTCTTTTGCAGATAACCGATGAAAACGAGCTTGGGAATATTATTGACCAGGTTATCGCCGATAATCCCAGTCCGGTAGAGGATTATAGAGGCGGAAACCAGAGGGTGATAGGTTTCTTTGTGGGCCAGGTAATGAAAGCTACAAAGGGAAAAGCCAACCCACAACTTGTAAACAAGATACTAAGAGAAAAATTATAATGCAGTTAAATTACGAAACTAATACCACCAGCCTGTATACAGACGGTATGGAAGATAAAATAGATTTAAAAGGTAAACTCCTCCCGGAACTTGAGGAGATAATGGTTAAATGGGGCGAGAAATCCTATAGGGCCAGGCAGTTGATGCTCTGGTTATATCACAAGAGGGTGACAGATTTTGAGGAGATTACAAGTTTCTCAAAGGCCTTCCGCAAAGTCCTCAACGAAAAGGCGTATGTGAGTCATTTAAAAATTCTGGATAAAATCAAATCATCCCTGGATGATACGACAAAATATCTGTTTGAATTGGATGACGGTAATAAAGTAGAAAGCGTTTTGATGTATGATCGGGATAGGGTTACATGCTGTGTATCAACTCAGGTAGGTTGTGCTCAGGGATGCGCTTTCTGTGCTACAGGAAAAAGCGGCTTTGTCAGAAATCTTACAGCTTCTGAAATAATAAATCAGATAATGACCATAGAGGCCGAACTGGGAGGGGGTATTAGAGCCGACGGTGCAGTTACTCCCAAAGTTGTTACTAATGTGGTGCTTATGGGTATGGGCGAACCTTTTGCCAATTATGAACAAGTGGAAAAAGCTGTAAGTCTGATGAACGGGGCAGAAGGCCTTATGATAGCCGCCAGAAAGATAACTATATCAACGTCTGGTTTAGTTCCCATGATAAGAAAATTCACTGCTAAAGGTACTCAGATCGGATTGGCCCTATCACTTAATGCGACAGATGATAAACTCAGAAGCCGACTGATGCCTGTGAATAGAAAATATCCCATAAAAGATGTATTATTAGCCTGTAAAGAATGGGCTTTGGCGGTGAATAGACAGCTTACTGTTGAATATATCCTTATAAAAAATGTAAATGATTCCTTGACTCATGCAAAAGAATTGTGTAAAATTCTTCATGGAATACCCAGCAAGGTAAATTTAATCGCATATAACCCGGTTGAGGGGATATCTTTTGAACGTCCTGAACCAGAAAAAGTAGAGATTTTCCGTCAAAGGCTTGCTGATTCTCATTTTGTCGCTCCTGTAAGAATTAGCAGGGGTATAGACATAGCGGCAGCCTGTGGTCAACTCAGAGTTAAGAATCAAGGGTAATTTGGTCTTGACAGCAAAGCCATAATTATGTAAACTATCGCTGTTATGACAACATATCTTAAAGTGAATTAATCTTTGGTATAAATTATAAATTAAGAGGAGAGTTATGAGATGATTGCCAGGAAAGGGGCCAGTATATTCTTAGT